>NZ_LTCZ01000290.1:0-352582 GCF_001583455.1 Rhodococcus sp. LB1
CGCGTGCACGCGCTCTCCCCACACCCTGTCGGGGACTCCGATGACCGCGCAGCTCGCGATGGCCTCGTGCCGGTGGATCACCGCCTCCACCTCGGCGCTGTACACGTTCTCGCCACCCGAGACGATCATGTCCTTGAGCCGGTCGACCAGGAAGAGGTACCCGTGCTCGTCCATGTATCCCATGTCGCCGGTGTGCATCCACCCGTCCTGCAGCGCCTTCTGCGTTTCGACCGGGTTGTTCCAGTAGCCGATCATCACATGGGCACCCCGCACGACGACCTCGCCCACCTTCCCTCGCGGCTGTTCCACGCCGTCCTTGTTCACCACGACGACCTCCGCGTGTGCGGCGGCCCGGCCGACGGACCGGAGCCGTTCGGGATGGTCGCGGTCGTGGTGGTCCTCGTCGCGCAGGATGGTGGCGACGGGACCGAGCTCGGTCATTCCGTACCCCTGGCGCAGTTTGACGTGCGGGAGGGCCGCCAGCAACCTGGTCAGCACGGCTTCGGGCATCGGAGCGGCGCCGTACCCGATGTATCGGAGACTGCCGAGTGACGCACCGGTCCGCTCGGCGTAGTCGAGCATCCAGGGGACCATCGTCGGGACGAGTGTCGTCATCGTGATCTGCTTGGCTGCGATCGTCTCGACCAGACCCTCGACCGTGAAATCACCGATGACGACATGGGTCGCACCCAGCATCGACTGCTGGATCATGCCGGCGAATGCCGCGAGGTGAAAGAGCGGCGCGATGTGCAGGCACCGTTCCGCAGCGTTGGGAAATCCGACACTGGCGAGAGCACCGAACGCGGACGTGAGGATCTGACGGGCACTGAGCATGACGCCCTTGGGCCGACCGGTCGTTCCACCCGTATACATCAGCACCGCAAGCGAATCGGGGTCGGCTCGGACATCGGACACAGGCTCGCCCGAGTCGATCAGCCTTTCGTAGTCGACCACTCCCGACGTCGGTGCGGTGCCGTCGAAGCAGATCACCGTCTCCAGAAGGGGGCAGCGATCACGGAGTTCGAGCGCCTGCGCCAGTCGCGGGGCGTCCACGAAGAGAACCGAGATGCCGGCGTCCTCGATCTGGAAGACCATCTCGTCGAGACTCCACCGGTTGTTGACCGGCGACGCGACCGCGCCGATCCACGGGCAGGCGAATGTGAACTCGACATACTGCGCGCAGTTCGTCGCGAGCATTCCGATGCGATCACCGGACCGGACCCCGAGTCCGCGGAGTCCGCCACCGATCCGCGCCACCCGCCCCTCGAGTTGGCGGAAGGTGACGTCCCCGGATTCGCCGATCACGGCAATCCCGTCGGGGTTCTGCTGGACGGACCGATGCAATCCCTGAGTCAGGTACATACTGGCTCATCCCTTTCTCGGATGCGGTGGGGACGTAGCGTCGGGAAACCACCGCGGTACGACTGTGAAGTATTTGTTCGTTCACCTGGCGGTGCGCACTGCACTACGCGGAGCGCCTCCTGAGTCAGCCGTTTGCGAGCCGACATGCGCGCGATGGCGTCTAGTTACCGAGACTAACAATATTTAGCCACATGTCAATGCTCGTTAACTAACCGAGTGGGGAGCAGTACGAGCGGACTACCGCCCGGGCAGGGCGATGGTCTTGGACTCCAGGAACGACGTGAGGCCGTCGGCGCCCATCTCCCGGCCGATGCCGGAGTGCTTGTATCCGCCGAAGGGAGCCGTCGGTTCGGTGGCGAAACCGTTGACTGTGATCGTGCCGGTGCGGATCCGTCGCGCGATGTCGATGCCGTGGTCCTGATCGGCCGTGAACACGGCGCCGGAGAGACCGAAGTCGGAGTCGTTGGCGATCCGGACCGCGTCGTCCTCCGTCTCGTAGGGAAGCAGGCACACCACCGGCCCGAAGATTTCCTCACGCGCGATCCGCATGGAGTTGTCGACGTCGCCGAACAGGGTGGGCCGGACGTAGCAGCCGCCGTCGAGGCCGTCGGGAACGCCGCCCCCGGCGAGCAGGGTGGCGCCCTCCTCCAGTCCGATGCGGAGGTAGTCGAGGTTGCGCTCCTGCTGCCGGCGCGACACCATCGGCCCCACCTGGGTGGCCGGATCCAGCGGATCTCCGACCACGAGAGCCGACACCGCGGCCGTCAGCCGCTCGGCCACTTCCTCGTAGCGAGTGCGAGGAGCCAGGACACGGGTGAGCGCGATACACGCCTGCCCACTGTTGAGAGTCCAGGAGGCGGCGGTGATCGCGGCGACCGCTGCGTCCAGATCGGCATCGGGAAGAATCAGCGCCGCAGACTTTCCACCGAGTTCGAGGGTCACCCTCGTGAGATTGCCTGCGGCCACTTCCATCACGCGCTTTCCGGCTGCCACGGAACCGGTGAACGAGACCTTGTCGATGCCGGGATGCGACACGAGGTACTCGCTGACCTCGCGGCCCGCCGGCAGCACGCTCAGCACTCCGGCCGGCAGTCCCGCCTCCTCCGCGACCTCGGCCAGCAGATTGGCGTCGAGCGGGGTCTCCGGTGACGGCTTGAGCACCACGGTGCACCCCGCAGCCAGTGCCGGTCCCAGCTTCAGGGAGGTGACGTACTCGGGAACGTTCCACGGAACCACGGCGGCAACAACGCCGACGGGTTCCCGTCGCACGAGCACAGGATTCTTCAGACCCTCGCGGCGTTCCTCGAACGGAAAGCTGCGGGCGATCTGCGCCGCAACGGCATACATGGCGGCCGGTGCCGCCGCCTGCGCGGCCAGACTCCAGCGGATCGGCGAGCCGTTCTGCCGGGTGATCAGCCGCGCCATGTCGGGGACCCGCGCTTTCAGTCCTTCGCTCAGGCGCATCAGGACCGACAACCGCTCCTCGAGGGGAAGTCGCGGCCACGCACCATGATCGAAGGCCTCCCGGGCGGCAGCGACCGCCGCGTCGACATCGGCGCGGCTCGCATGCGGCACCCGCCCCACCGGTTCGCCGTCGTGCGGATTCACCACCTCGATGATGTCGGAACTGGCCGGTGTCACCCACCGTCCTCCGATGAAGAGTTCCGTGTATTCGACAAAGTCGCAGTCGATTCCCGCAGTCTTCGGCGCGCTCATCGGGTCACCCCGACCGGGCGGTCGCCGACGATGGAGATGCGTTCCATCACGCGCCGCGCCGGGTGGTAGTCGCTCGACGCGTAGTGCTGGCAGGTCCGGTTGTCCCAGAAGGCGATGGTGTTCGGACGCCACCGCAACCGAACCTGGAATTCGGGCCGCGAGATGTGCCGGTACAGGCGCGCCAGAAGCTCGTCCGACTCGGTGGGCGAGACGTCCAGAATGTGTTGGGTGAAGGCGATGTTCACGAACAGGACACGGCGACCGGTCTCGGGAATCACCCGGACGACGGGATGCTGCACGGCGGGCAGGTGCGATCGCAACGCCTCGACGGCGTCCTCCGGCATGCCCTTCCCGAACGTGTGGATCCAGTCGTGTTCGGCAACGAGGTGATCGATGCGGTCGCGGAGATCCTCGGGCAACGTGTCGTACGCCGCGCCGGTGTCTGCCCACAGCGTGTCACCACCGACCGGCGGAACCTCGACGGCACGCAGCACCGCGGCCAGCGACGGCTGGGCGTCCCAGGTGACGTCGTTGTGCCAATTGTTCTCGGTACCCACGTTCGCCATGTCCTTGGCGAACGTCGTGACGTCCACGTCGGTCTGGCCCGGCTGCACGTATTTGAAGAATGGGTGCTGTTCGAGATCGCCCCAGCGCGAGGCGAACCCGCGGTGGTCGGCCCGCGAGATGTCCTGGTCGCGGAAGAACAGCACCTTCCAGTCGAGCAGGGCCTTCCCGATCTCCGCCATCGTCTGTTCGTCGAGATCACCGCCGAGCCGGACGCCGCCGATCTCGGCGCCGATGGTCGGGGCGACCGGGTTCACGGTGATCCGCTCGTACCCCGACGTGTCGTGGGGCGGATGGGCAACCAACGGTCCGAACGGCGACAGCGTCGGCGCCGTGCTCGAGTACATGGTCTGCATGTATCTACTCCTTCGAGGGTGTGGCGAGAAACGAATTCGGGATGCGTCGGACGGCTCCAGGCGGGTGGTTCATCGGCGGGGAACCGGTTTCCACCCCGACTAGTGGTCCGAGTCACAAGCGCAACTTTAAGGACGGATCCTTAAAGTGTCAATGCCGGACTTCACGCTCAGTAGTCCGCGTCCGAGAATTCGATGACACCGCGCAGGTTCTTGCCGGACAGCATGTCGTCGTAGCCCTGATTGATGTCCTCGAGGCGGTACGTCCGGGTCACGAGTTCGTCCAGCTTCAGCGATCCGCTCCGGTACAGGTTCAACAGCTTCGGAACCTGCGTCCGTGGACTGGCGCCGCCGAAGATCGTTCCCTGAATGCGCTTTTCGAGCATCGACAGCATTCCCAGGTCGATGCTCGTCTTGCCGGCGTCGGTGGGGCCGACGGCCGTGACGACCACCGTGCCGCCCTTCGCCGTCAGGTCGAGTGCCGGCTGGATCATCTCGCCGTCCATGACACCGACGGTGAGCACCGTGACCTGGGACATCTGCCCCCACGTCAGGTCGCGGATCCGGTCGGCCGCCTCGGCCATCGACGAGAACGCGTGTGTTGCTCCGAATGCGAGAGCCTGTTCGCGCTTGAATTCGACCGGGTCGATGGCGATGACGAACCGTGCACCCGAATGTGCGGCGCCCTGGACGGCATTGATCCCGATGCCACCGCAGCCGACGACCACGACCGTGTCGCCCACGCGGCTACCACCGGCTTCCGTCGCCGAACCCCATCCCGTGCACACTCCGCATCCCAGCAACGCGGCCCGGTTCAGAGGGATGTCCTTCTCGATCTTGATCACCGCCGCACTGTTGACGGTGACGTAGGGGGCGAAGGCGCCCACCAATGCCATCGCGTACACGGGGCTACCGCCGGACGTCGTCCGGAAGGAACCGTCCGCGATCGCGCGACCGGTCCCGATCGCCGCGCCCTTGTCGCACAGGTGTTGCATCCCCCGAGCACACGGCCCGCAGATACCGCACGCCGGCGTGAAGGCGAGAACGACGTGATCGCCCTCCTCCACGGTCGTCACGCCCGGCCCGACCTTCGTCACCACACCGGAACCCTCGTGACCGCCGAGCATCGGGAAGAACGGCGGAGTACGGTCGCCGCTCCGGTAGTGGTGATCCGAATGGCACAGCCCGGACGCAGCGATACGTACCTGCACCTCCCCCGCAATCGGATCGCCGAGATCGAATTCCTCGATCTCCCAATCCCGTCCGGCTCCGCGCAGGATCGCGCCCTTCGTCTTCATACGAATCTCTTCTCGCTGGTGGATGAATGATGAAACCGACCGACCTGGCCCGCGTCACCGGGAGTTGGTGGCCGAGTCCCGGTCAGGGTTGATCAGCAGGATGCTGATGATCGCGCCGACGACCATGACGCCGCCGAGGATCAGGAACCCGTCGCGATAGCCGGCGGCCGGAGTCGCGGCCGAGGTCACGATGCTCCCGAGGACGAGCGGCGAGATGACACCGGCGCTGCTGTAGACGGCGACGATGAAACCGAGCACCGCGCCGCGCTGCCGGGCGGCGACGACGTCGGAGACCGCCGTCAAGGTGATACCCGCCGCCGCGCCGGCCAGCGAGGCACCGAAGATGATGAAGACGAGGTTGAGCAGCCCGCGGTCGAGCAGGGCGAATCCGACGGTGCTCACGCCCGCACTCGCCAGCATCAGCGAGGGCAGCACGCCGCGCGACATCCGGTTGGCGACACCCCGCTTGGTCATCATCCGCGACGCGACGCCCGCAGCAACAACCAGGATCGCGGTCGCCGCATAGGGTAGAGCGACCAGCGTCCCGGCGGTTTCCTTGTCGTAGCCGAGTCCGTTGTGCAGGTACAGCGGCAGCCAGCTGATCTTGATGGCACTGCTGCAGTACGTCGCGAACATCAGGACCGCCACACCCAGCACGGTGCGGTTCCGAAGGATGCTCGACCAGGACATACGTGCCTCGCCGACTGCCTCGTCGACGGTGCGCGCGTCGAGGACCCCGCCTTCACGCCCGAACTGCAGCCACAGCGGCACCCACACGAGTCCGGCAACCACCAGCACCGCGAAGGCCGCGTGCCACGACTGATTGACGATGACCATGGTCAGCACCGGGGCCGCGATCACCGGACCGAGTCCGGCACCGGCGACGATGACCGAAGTGGGGATCGTGCGGCGATCCGCGCTGAACCATGTGTGTGCCACCGCGACCGCCATCGCAGTCGCCGGGCCTTCCGCGAATCCGAGCATCATCCGGGACGCGATGAGCACCTCGTAGCTCTCACTCCACACCATCGGCAGGAGGCTGAGCACCCACAGCACCGCGGTCCCGGCCAGCAGGTACTTCGCCTTCACCCGGCCGATGAGAAAGCTGCCGAGGATCGACCCGGCCGCGAAGCACCAGAAGAAGCTGCTCTGAATGATCCCGAACTGCTGCGCGTCGATGTCCATGTCACGCATGAGGTCGGCGCCGGCCAGTCCGACGACGATCTTGTCCGCGTAGTTGACGATCAAGAATCCGCACAGGAGGGCGACGACGATCCACGCCTGTCGCGACGACACCCTCCTGCCTGTCCTCGTGCCGATTGCCTGACCCAGTTCGTCGACGCTCATCGAACCTCCTCCATTGCGCCACCGAGTTGTGGCAGAACTGCCGGGGCGCGCGAACTCTGCCGCCGTCGACTGAGAGGAGTAAATCAACAATCGTTAACTGTGGCAAGAGTCACATCGAACATTCCCCGGTATTGCCTGCATTTGTTGCGCACTTCGATGCTGCTTGCGCGATACGGGAGTGTTCAATCGTTCACTATCCAATCCGTCGAGGCCACCCACCGCTGGACGGAGGGGACGCTCGTTCGATCTGACGCAACGGGCGTCCCGTTCGTCCGGAGCGCCGTCGAGGGCGGATCCCCAAGTGGACAAGCACTGTGATCTAAGCCATAGTTCTCACCCGTCGGCACAAGCCGGCGCGCCCCTGACACTCGGATCGTCCGGCACGTTCCTGCCGGTGGAGGGATTCATTTCTCATGGCAACAATCACCTATGACCGCGCGACCAGGCTCTTTCCCGGCTCGGACGTCCCGGCGGTCGATCAACTCGACCTGCACATCGAGGACGGCGAATTCCTCGTCCTCGTCGGCCCGTCCGGCTGCGGAAAATCCACGTCGCTGCGGATGCTCGCCGGACTCGAGGACGTCGACGGCGGCCAGATCCTGATCGGCGGCCGCGACGTCACGCACGCCGAACCCAAGGACCGCGACATCGCGATGGTCTTCCAGAACTACGCGCTCTACCCGCACATGACCGTCGCCGAGAACATGGGCTTCGCCCTCAAACTCGCCGGAACCGACAAGACCGAGATCCGCAAGCGCGTCGGGGAGGCCGCCGACATGCTCGACCTCGGCGACTACCTGGACCGCAAACCGAAGGCCCTCTCCGGCGGCCAGCGGCAGCGGGTGGCGATGGGCCGCGCCATCGTCCGGCAACCCCAGGTGTTCCTGATGGACGAACCGCTGTCGAACCTCGACGCGAAGCTGCGGGTGCAGACCCGCACCCAGATCGCCCAGTTGCAGCGCCGCCTCGGCACCACCACCGTCTACGTCACCCACGACCAGGTCGAGGCCATGACGATGGGCGACCGGGTCGCCGTCCTCAAGGGCGGGGTGCTGCAGCAGTGTGCGTCCCCGCGCGAGCTCTACCGCCGGCCCGCGAACGTCTTCGTCGCCGGATTCATGGGGTCACCGTCGATGAACCTGTTCACCGTGCCCGTCACCGACGGCGGGGTGCAGATCGGCGACCAGCTGGTCCCCGTCCCCCGCGACGTCCTGACCGCGGCAGGCGGGCGTGAGGTGATCTTCGGGATCCGGCCCGAGCACGTCGAGATCGCCGACTCCGGCGGCCTGAAGCTCGAGATCGACGTCGTCGAGGAACTCGGCTCCGAGGCGTTCGTGTTCGGCCGCACCACCGTGAGCGGGCGGACCGAGAACCTGGTCGCGCGGGTCGACTGGCGCAACCCGCCCGAGAAAGGCCAGGTCGTGCACGTCCGCGTCGACGAGGCCCACGCGCACCTCTTCGCCACCGACGCGGCGGGCGTACGTCTGGTGCGCTGACGTCAGAGTTCCGGAGGACGGGCGGTCGAGCCCCTGACCACCAGGTGAGTCGGGAGCACGACCGCCCGTTCGGCCGGTTCCCGGCCGCTGAGCAGTTCCACGACCGCCCGGCCGGCCGCCGCCCCCTGCTCTCCGACCGGCTGCCGGACCGTGGTCAGGTCGGCCAGCTCGGCCGTCGGGTGATCGTCGATCCCGATCACCGACATCCCCGCCGGAACGGGAATCCCCGCACGTCGCAGCGTGCGCAATGCTCCGACGGCGACCTCGTCGGAATGACAGAACACCGCGGTGGGTACCTCGGCACGGCTGAGCAGCAGTTCCATGCCGCGCTCGCCGCCCTCGATTCCCCAGGGAACGGTGACGGTGCAGTCGTCGTCGAGTCCGGCGTCGGCGAGGGCGGCATGGAATCCTGCCACCCGGGCGATGTCGCCCTCCCAGTACTGGCCTTCCGGGTCCACGGTGCGGATCATGCCGATCCGGGTGTGGCCGATCCTGATCAGGTGCCCGACAGCCTGGCGCGCGGCCAGTTCGTCGTCGATCCGGACGGACGGGAACTCGCCGGCGTGCGCGCCGATGACGACCACGGTCACATCCATCTCCTCGAGCCGCGCCCGCTCCGGCCCGGTCAGAGGAAACGCCACGGCGATGACGGCATCGACCTTGCGGCGCAAGGGAAGCCGTTCGAAGAACGATTCGCGCTGGGACGACTCCTCGAGGCAGTACAGCAGCACGTCCAGATCCGCGGCGCGGAGTTCGTGTTCGATGCCGGCGAGAATCCGCGAATAGAACCAGGCGTCGATCCACGGCACCACGACAGCTACCCGCCCGGTCGCGCCCCCCGACAGCTTCGACGCCTCGGGTGAGATGACGTACGCCAACTCGTCCGCGGCCCTCTGGATTCGCAGTCGCGTCGCTTCGGAGACACCCCGCTCACCGCGCAACGCACGCGAGACGGTGGCGATCGAGACTCCGGTGCGGCGCGCGACGTCGGCCATGTTGACGGACTGCTTGGGGATCACGTCCCCACAGTAAGCGAACAACGCAAATATTTGCGCAAATACCTCACGGAATCCATGGCGCTGTAGTGCGCAAAAGAAATCATCCTGCTCGAGTTGACAGCTACCTGTGACGTGCCTCACGCTATCTACGCAAACGTTTACGCATCACATTCCCCCATCCCATCCCCCACCGAGGAGATTCGATGACCCAGTCCGTGGAGTCGACCGCAACCACCGTCGCGAGCCGGCACCCAGAAGCCTGGTGGAAGACAGCCGTCGTCTACCAGGTCTACATCCGCAGCTTCGCCGACGGGAACGGCGACGGCGTCGGCGACCTCACCGGCTTGCGATCCAAGCTGCCCTACCTCGCCGACCTCGGTGTCGACGCGGTGTGGATCAATCCCTGGTACCCGTCGCCGATGGAGGACGCCGGCTACGACGTGGCCGACTTCCGTGACATCGAGCCGTCGTACGGCACTCTCGCGGAGGGTGAGGCGTTCATCGCCGAGGCCCATGAGCTGGGCATTCGCGTGATTCTCGACATCGTGCCCAACCACACGTCCAGTGCCCATCGCTGGTTCGAGGCCGCCCTGCGCGACGAGCCGGGCGCCCGCGACCGGTACATCTTCCGGCCGGGTCGCGGCCCGGCCGGTGACCAGCCGCCCAACGACTGGCAGAGCGCATTCGGTGGTCCCGCGTGGAGCCGCCTGGACACCGGTGAGTGGTACCTGCGCCTGTTCGCTCAAGGCCAGCCCGACCTCAACTGGGAGCACCCCGAGGTCCGCGCGGAGTTCGAGGACATCCTGCGCTTCTGGTTCGACAAGGGCGTCGACGGCTTCCGCATCGACGTCGCCCACGGCCTGGCCAAGGATCCCGCACTGCCCGACGCCGGTGAGCGCCTTCCCGGTTCGCAGCACACCGACCCGCATCCCGCGTGGGACCAGGACGCCGTCCACGAGGTGTACCGGGGCTGGCGGGCCGTCGCCAACGCCTACGCCGACCGCGTCTTCGTCGCCGAGGCGTGGGTGCCCGGCAACGATCGCCTGGCCCGCTACCTGCGCCCCGACGAACTCCACACGGCGTTTCAGTTCGACTTCCTGCGCGCCCCTTGGCGTTCCGCCAGCATTCGCGCCGTGATCGACGACGCGCTCGAGCAGGCAGCCACCGTCGGCGCTCCCGCAACGTGGGTGCTGTCCAATCACGACGTGCCGCGCACCGTCACCCGCTACTCCCGCTCACAGCCCGACCATCTCGTCGAAACCGACTGGGAGCGCGCCCGCTGGGCACTCGAGGAACCCGATCACGAACTCGGCCGTCGTCGCGCGCGTGCCGCCGCGCTGCTGCAGTTGGCGTTGCCCGGCACCGCGTACATCTACCAGGGCGAGGAACTCGGACTGGAAGAGGTCGAGGACCTGCCCGACGACGTCCGCCAGGATCCGACATGGTTCCAGACCGCCGGCGCCGACTGCGGTCGTGACGGCTGCCGGGTTCCGATTCCGTGGTCGAACGACGAAGTGCCGTACGGCTTCTCCCCGTTCGACGCGGAGGAGGACACCTGGCTCCCGCAGCCCGGGCACTGGGCCCCGCACACCGCGGAAGCGCAGGCCGGCCACCCCGAGTCGTTCCTCACGCTGTACCGCGAGGCGCTGGAACTGCGACGCGACTTCTTCGACACCCCGCACGCAGTCGAGTGGCTCGACACTCCCCCGGGCGTGCTCGCGTTCGCACGCGGCGCGGTGCAGTGCTGGGTGAACACCGGCCCCGAACCGGTCGCACTTCCCGAAGGACTGACCGTCGTGCTCGGTTCGGTCGCCGGCATCACCGGCGGAGTTCTCCCGTCCGACGCTGCCGTGTGGCTGTCGGAACCGGGCGCGGGTGAATCACGATGAAGCGCGTCGCCGCCTGCGCGGTGGCCGTCGGCGTCCTGTTCGCGGCGACATCCTGCGCCGATCAGGGCATCGACGCCGCCGCGCAGGCGGAGAAGGAGAACCTCGACGGCCGCGGGCCCATCACCTACGTGCAGGGCAAGGACAACTCGAACGTCATCCGGCCTCTGATCGACGAATGGAACGCCACCCACCCCGGTGAAGAGGTGACGTTCAAGGAGCAGTCCGACCAGGCCGACCAGCAGCACGAGGACCTGGTGCAGCACTTCCAGTCCCGGGACTCCGGATACGATGTCGCCGTCGTCGACGTCGTGTGGACGGCCGAATTCGCGGCCCGCGGATGGCTGCAACCGCTCGAGGGCCCGATGGCGATCGACACGTCCGGACTGCTTCCGGCGACGGTCGCGGGCGCCACGTACGGTGACGTCCTCTACGCGGCGCCGCAGACCAGTGACGGCGCCCTGCTCTACTACCGCACCGACCTGATGGATCATCCGCCCGCCACCTGGGACGAGCTCATCGGCGCGTGCGGGACGGCGCAGCACGCCGGAATCGGCTGCTACGCCGGACAGTACGCCAAGTACGAGGGGCTGACCGTCAACGCGTCCGAGGCCATCAACACGGCGGGTGGGTCGATCCTCGGCCCGGACGGCGTGACCCCGACGATGAACACCCCGGAAGCCAAGGCGGGGCTGCAATCGCTCGTCGACGCCTACCGTTCGGGTGCGATCCCCCGCGAGTCCGTCACATTCCAGGAAGAACAGGCACGGCAGGCATTCCAGAGCGGCGAGCTGCTGTTCATGCGCAACTGGCCGTATGCGTACAGCCTCATGGACGGACAGGGCAGTTCCGCGGTGTCGGGCAAGTTCGGGGTGGCGCCGCTGCCGGGGAAGAGCGGACCCGGTCACTCGACTCTCGGCGGGCACAGCGCCGCGGTCAACGTGTACTCCGAGCACAAGGCCACCGCCTCGGACTTCCTGAAGTTCTTCCTGGAGAAGAAGTCGCAGGCGTTCTTCCTCTCGCAGGGATCGCTCGCCCCCGTCCGCGCCGACGTCTACGACGACCCGGAACTGGTCGAGCAGTACCCATACCTCCCCACGTTGAAGACGTCCATCGAGAACGCCGTGACCCGGCCGGTCACCCCGTTCTATCCCGCGGTCACCCGGGCCGTGCAGAACAACGCCTACGCCGCGATCAAAGGCGAGAAGACGGTGGACCAGGCCGCCGCCGACATCCAGTCCGCGATCGCCGCGGCCGGGTCCTAGAGGAGACAGCCGATGACCGTTCACGAACTCTCACTCGAGAAGACGCCCGCTCCCCCACACGGGGACGGCACGAGGTCCGGCGAACCGGATTCCGCGCGACCGCCGAAGGGACGCAGCAAGGCGGCGATGTTCCTGATCCTGCCGACCATGATCCTGCTGGGCATCGTCGTTCTGTACCCGGTGGTCAGCGCCATGGTGATGTCGCTGTTCAAGGACCCGACGATCGATCCCGCCACCGGCAAGTTCGTCGACCAGGGTTTCGCGGGACTGTCGAACTACACGCACTGGCTGTTCCAGCGGTGCACCGACACGACCGGAGCATCCGTGTCCTGCCCGGGCGGCACGCTGGGATCGCTGTTCTGGCAGTCGGTGTGGGTCACCGTGTTCTTCACCGTCGTCACGGTCGCCATCGAGGTGGCGCTGGGACTGTGGTTCGCCACCATCATGAACCGGGCCTTCCGCGGTCGAGCACTGCTGCGCACCAGCATCCTCGTGGCGTGGGCCATCCCGACCGCCGTCACCGCGAAGCTGTGGTACTTCGTCTTCGCGTACGACGGCATCGCCAACAAGTTGCTCGGCACGGAGATCCTGTGGACCGGTGACACGTGGCCTGCCCGGTTCGCCGTCGTGATCGCCGACGCATGGAAGACGACACCGTTCGTGGCGTTGCTGATCCTCGCCGGACTGCAGATGGTGCCCGCCGAGGTGTACGAGGCGGCGCGGATGGACGGCGCCAATGTGTGGCAGCGGTTCCGGTCGATCACGTTGCCGCTCATCAAGCCGGCCATTCTGGTGGCGGTCCTCTTCCGGGTGCTCGACGTCCTGCGGATCTACGACCTCCCGGCGATCCTCACCGGCGGCGGTGGCGGCGACGGCACGGCCACCACCACCCTGTCGATCCTGGTGATCGACCAGATGCGCCAGGGTTTCAACAGCGCGTCCGCCCTCTCCACGATCACGTTCCTGTTCATCTTCGCCGTCGCCTACGTACTGGTGAAGGTGATGGGCGTCAACGTGATCGACACCCAAGAGCAGCAGCGAAAGGCCTGATCCATGTCCACAGCAGTCGTCACACCGGGGATGTCCCGGCCCGCGGTGGTACGCCGGCGCCGGGGACCGTCGCTCGCATCCATCCGCACCTACCTCGGCCTGGCGGTGATCGTCGTCTGGGGTCTGGCCCCCGTCTACTGGATGGTGGTCACCGCCTTCCGCCACTCCGACTACACGTTCGACACCACCCCGTGGCCCACGCACGTCACGCTGGAGAATTTCGCGAGCGTGTTCTCGACGGAGGCGGGCAACCACTTCGCCAGGGCGCTCGTCAACAGCACGATCATCGGCGCCGTCACCACCGCGATCGGCCTGATCGTCGGCATCGGCACCGCGTACGCACTGGCGCGACTGCAGTTCCGGGGAAAGCACGTCGTCCTCGGACTCATCCTGGCGGCGTCGATGTTCCCGGGTGTCGCCGTCCTGACGCCCCTGTTCCAGCTGTTCACGTCGATGGGCTGGTTCGGCACGTACCAGGCATTGATCATCCCGAACATCTCGTTCGTGCTGCCCCTCACCATTTACACCCTCACGGCGTTCTTCAAGGAGTTGCCGTGGGAACTCGAGGAGGCGGCCCGGATCGACGGGGCCAGCAGGCGGCAGGCGTTCCGAATGGTGTTGCTGCCCTTGGCCGCACCGGGACTGTTCACCACCGCGATCCTCGCGTTCATCGCGTCGTGGAACGAGTACCTGATCTCCAGTCAGCTGTCCAACGACGTGACGCAGCCGGCCACCGTCGCCATCGCTCAGTTCGCGGGAAGCAAGCCGCACGAGGAGCCGTTCACGTCGGTGATGGCAGCGGGAACGGTCGTGACCATTCCGCTCGTCATCATCGTGCTGCTGTTGCAGCGCCGCATCGTGTCCGGCCTGACCGCCGGTGGCGTCAAGTAATGCGGCTCCGCCGCCCGTGAGTACTTGTTAACCGCCCGCGGTTGACAAGTACTCACGGGTGGTCCTACGTGGCCAGGATCTTCGCCTTCTCGGCGCTGAATTCTTCCTCGGTGAGCACACCTTGCGCTCTGAGTTCTCCGAGATCCTTCAGCGCGGCGATCCGGTCGACGCTCCCTCCACCCGCGGAGGGAGTGGGGGCGGCCTGCGGCGGGGGTGCCTGGGAGTAGGCCGGGGCCTCGTTCTGCGGTGCTTGCGGCTGCTGCTGCGGTTGCTCTTTCGCCGCCCACCGCTGGCCCTGACGTCGAGACACTCGATTCGACACGGACGTCGCGGTTCCGGCGATGACGGCGGTGCGGGCGATCCCGCGGAGAAGTCCAGGCATGGTGTTGTCCTCGGTTTCAGTTTCTGGCTTCGAGAGCGTCGAGTGACGCCAGGATGCCCTGTACAGGGATGCGGCCCGACGCCACGAGTTGCGCTCCGGTGCGACGCAGGGCGGTTGCGAGCGGTGCGGCCCAAGTGTTCTCGTAGACCAGTACCGCAGCCGAAGCACCTGGCTCGAGCACGGATCCGGCGTCGGCGATGTCCGTCAGGTCGAGCAGGCCGGTCGAGGCCTCGGCGAAGAGCGACACATCTATATCGCCCACGAGTCCGACGTCGACGACGTCGATCGCCACGACGGAGCCGTCCGTTTCCTTGCGAAGGAAGACCAGGTCGAGCACTCGCACAGTGCCCTGCTCGACGAGTTCGCGGAGGATCGCCAACGCTGATCCGTCCGGTCGTCGGTCGGCAGGGAACTCCACCACGAGATAATCGATGGGTCCGCTATCCTCCGGGTCGATTTCGTTCACCGGAAAAACCTCTCTTCGTGCCTGCTGCGTAGATCCGCGGAAACCACCCCGAATCGGGGCTCGGTCACACTGGCCCCGGCCTTCCCACGAGAATTCCGGCCATCGTCCGAGCATAATCCCGTTCGAGACCGTCTCATGGGCTTTCCGGGATCCCTCGCTCCTTCACCCGCGTTCCGGCGAAAGGTCCTCGGATCACGGCCGACCCGCGCCGGCCGGGCGACCGGTCCCTCTACTTGCGCGGCCCCAGGACTTTCCCGCGTCGCTGTCCGGTGGCAGCATTCTCCCCGTGACTTTTGCTCATCGTTTGCGTCCCCGTCTCGTCGAAGAGCGAGCGTCGGTGTCGCCGCTCGAGCTGTTCTTCGACCTCGTCTTCGTGTTCGCTCTCACCCGCGTCACCGATCTGATGGCCGAGGACCCCACCGGGGTGAACCTGCTGCGCGGCGCACTGGTGATGGCCGTCCTGTGGTGGAGCTGGGTGGGGTACGCCTGGCTCTGCAACCTCGTGCGCGCCGACGAGGGCATCGTGCGGGTGGTGATGTTCGGCGCGATGGGCGCCATGTTCATCACCGCGCTGACGATCCCCGAGGCGTTCGACGACCTGGCCGGCGGACTCGACGGCCCCGTCATCTTCGCCCTCGGGTACTTCGTCGTCCGCCTCCTGCATTTGGTGATGTTCTGGGTGATCAGCCGCACCGACCCCCAGCTGCGCGGTCAGGTGCTGCGCTTCGCACCGAGCATGATCACCGGCACCGTGTTCCTGCTCATCGCGTCGCAGCTCACCGGCACGGCACAGACCGTGATGTGGATCCTCGCCCTCGCCGGCGACTACATCGGCACACTGATCGGCGGCACCGACTGGCGGTTGCGGTCGGTGAGCCACTTCGCCGAACGGCACGGCCTCATCATCATCGTCGCGCTCGGCGAGTCGATCGTGTCGATCGGCATCGGCGTCGCGAGTCTGCCGATCTCCTGGGCGATCATCGTCGCCTCGTTGCTGGGACTCGCCGTGTCGGGGCTGCTGTGGTGGTCGTACTTCGACGTCACGTCACTGGCCGTCGAGCACGCCTTCGAGGAGGCGAGCGGTGCGCGTCAGATCAGGATCGCCCGGAACTGTTACAGCTTCCTGCACCTGCCGATGGTGATCGGGATCGTGATGCTGTCGCTCGGCCTGAAGAAGATCCTGTCGTACGTCGGCGACGGCAACCATCACCGGCTCACCGACCCGCTGTACGGCTGGCCGGTGATCGCACTGTTCGGCGGCGCGGCGCTGTACCTCCTCGCGCTGGTCGCGTTCAAGGCGTACGCGACGAGGTCGGTCACCGTGCCGCGCGTCGTGACGGCGGTCGTGCTGATCGCGCTGCTCCCCGCCGTCTGGCACATCCCGGCCCTCGCCACGCTCGGCGTGCTCACCGCGGTCCTGCTCGCGATGATCGGATACGAGATGGTCCGGTACGACCAGCCCCGCGACGAAATCCGCCACGGCGCCCACCCGTGAGTACTTATTAACCTCCCGCGGTTAACAAGTACTCACGGGCGAAGCAGTCCTGCACGGCGGCGGCACCGAATTACCTCTGAGGCTCGAGATGATCGAGCCGGAGGGATTGATACACCATGATCGACAACTCTCGCGGCCCACGATTACGCAGTCCATTGCGCGGACCGTGGCTGACCTCGGTATTCGGCCTCGTTCTGCTGATCGGGCTTCCGGTCGTCATCGTCACGGGACTGCTCTCGTACATCGCGTACGGTCCGCAGTTCGGGCAGGCCCGTCCCGGCGAAGTCGGGTGGCTGCACCTTCCGTACTTCGCGTGGCCCACCCGGCCGTCGTGGTTGTACCGGCTCACGCAGGGGCTGCACGTCGGGCTCGGACTGATCCTGGTGCCGATCGTGCTCGCCAAGCTGTGGTCGGTGATCCCCAAGCTGTTCGTGTTTCCGCCGGTGCGGTCGCCGGCGCAGGCGCTCGAACGTCTGTCGCTGATCGCCCTGGTCGGCGGTGCGCTGTTCGAGATCATCACCGGGGTCCTGAACATCCAGTACGACTACATCTTCGGCTTCGACTTCTACACGGCGCACTACTGGGGCGCGTGGGTCTTCATCGCCGGGTTCGTGACGCACACGATCCTGAAGGTGCCGTTGATGGTGAGGTCGCTACGTTCCCGGTCGTTCCGGGAGATGCTGCGCACGTCCCGCGCTGACACGCGCCCCGAACCGCCGGACGAGAACGGCCTCGTGGCCGAAGACCCCACCCCGCCCACGATCAGCCGCCGCGGCGCCCTCGCCCTGGTCGGTGGCGGCGCCGCCCTGGTCGCCGTCCTGTCGGTCGGGCAGACCACCGGCGGATTCCTGCGCAGCGCCGCGCTGCTCCTCCCCCGCGGCCGCTCGTACGGTGACGGTCCCAACGACTTTCAGATCAATCGCACCGCCACGGCCGCGCACATCACCCCGGAGCTGATCGGCGACACCTGGAGGCTCTCGGTGACGGGTGGCGCGGAACCCGTGCAGCTGAGCCGAAGTCAGCTGCGCGCGATGCCGTCACACACGGCGTCGCTGCCGATCGCGTGCGTCGAGGGATGGTCCACCACCGAGACGTGGACAGGTGTGCGACTTCGTGACCTCGCGGACGCCGCCGGGGTGACCGCGTTCGCGTCGGCGAAGGTGACGTCGCTGGAACGGTCCGGGGCGTTCAACCAGGCGGTGCTGACGGCCGATCAGGTGCGCGACGCCGACGCCCTGCTCGCCCTCGAGGTCAACGGCGCGGACCTGTCCCTCGACCACGGCTACCCCGCCCGGATCATCGTTCCCGCCCTGCCCGGCGTACACAACACCAAATGGGTGCAGGCCATCGAATTCCGGGAGGCGTGAGATGCGCCGATTCGCCCGCTTCTACGGCGCCGACCCGCTGCATCTGCTGGCGGTGCTGTTCACGTTCGCCCTCGCCGGATATGCGGTGGCGGTGGTGGGTCCGCAGAATCTGTGGAATCAGGACGTGTGGTGGAAGTCGATCGCCGTGTGGTTCCTCGGCGCGGTGATCGCCCACGACCTCGTGCTGTTCCCGCTGTACGCGCTCGCGGACCGGTCCCTGACGTCCGGGCTGAACGCGATGCGGGGCAGGAGACCGCCACGACCGCAATCGGTTTCGGCGCTCAACTACATTCGCGTGCCGACGCTCGCGTCCGGGCTGACACTGCTGCTGTTCCTGCCGGGAATCATCGAGCAGGGCGCCGACGCGTATCTCGCTGCGACGGGGCTGACGCAGGAACCCTTCCTCGACCGCTGGCTGCTACTCACCGCAACGTTCTTCGCGGTGTCCGCCGTCGCGTACGCCACCCGACTTGCGCTGTCCCGCACGGATGGTGGCACGGTGAGCGGCTCATGAGGAGGACCGACGTGTCCACGGACCTCCTGATGCGGCGCGCGTCGGCGGGACTCCCGTGCTGGGTGCGCGACGCACGGGGAACGCGTCGCCCCCTGCCGGTGGGCCGGTGGATGGGCGGGGACGCATCCTCCCTCTCCGATCGGATCGCGGACCGGGTGATGCTCACCGGCTGTCACGGCGCCACCGTGGACCTCGGATGCGGACCGGGCCGCCTCACCGCGGCACTCGTGTCGGCCGGCGTCGCGGCGCTGGGCGTCGATTCGTCGTTCACGGCAGTGCAACTCACGATCCGCCGAGGCGGACTCGCGCTGCACCGGGACATCTTCGCGCCGCTTCCGCGGTCCGGGCACTGGGACCGGGTGCTGCTCGCCGACGGCAACATCGGTATCGGCGGAGAGCCGGTGCGGATACTGCGCCGCGCACGAGAACTGTTGCAACCACACGGAATTGTGATCGCCGAGGTGGATCCGCCGACCACGACAGGGGTTCGTCACGAACTACTGCGCTGGGAGACGGAGCATCTCGCCGGCGAGTGGTTCGCCTGGGCGAGTGTGGGTGTCGCCGCGATGTCCGGGGTCGCACGCGCTGCCGGACTGAGCGTGATCGATGTTCTGCAGCACGCCAATCGGTACTTCGTGCGGATGGAATGGGCGTAAGAGCTCCCATCCGCCGGCGAGGTCGCACCGAATACCTAGTGAACATCCACCCACCACCCCTTCCTCCGGAAAGGTTGTTTGATCATCATGTCGAACTATCGAAAAGCACTCGTAGCAGCGGCCATCGGCACCCTGGCCCTGACCCCGCTCGCGGCGTGCTCGAGCAACGATTCGAATGCGTCGTCGAATGTCAGCGCAGCAGCAGCCACTCAACCCGCACCCGTCGCCCAGGTCGACAACCTGACCGGGGTGAGTACCGCCGTCGCACTGGATTCCGGCTTCACCGGAGCCCTGACGACGCTCGGCCTCACCCCCGGAGTGGTGGGTACGGCGGCCCTCGCCGACGGATCGGTCAGCTTTCCGATCACCGGCGGCAACGTGAAGTACTGGGAGCCGGGGACGGTCGATCCCTACGTGCAGGGCGAGATCATGCACGACGGCAGTGGATTGTCGCTGGCGGCACCCGGCACCGTCGTCGAACTCACCGATTTCGCGATCGACCCGGGCACGTCGCTGCTCACCGGGGACGTGAGCGTCAACGGTGCGCCCGCGGCGGCCGATGCGGTGTTGTTCGATCTCGACGGCCGCACGTTGAAGCCTCTGCAGACAGGACCGAACGACACCGCCATCCTGCAGGGTACCGAGGTCAAGATCTCGGAGGACGCGGCCGGACTGCTGAACGAGACGTTCAAGACCGACGCCGTGAAGCCGGGGCTGCTGGTCGGAATCGCCACCATCACGATCGCGACCAAGTGACCGTCTGCCCCCGAACGGCACCTCGGATGCGCCGGCCGTCACCAGTTCGTGAACAGCAGATGGTTGACGGCCAGCGCACCGGCGGCCTGCACCGCGAGCCAGAACCGATGGTTTCCGCGCGGCAGGAGTGCGGGGGCGGCGAGAAGCCACACTTCGAAGGGCAACCAGATCCGCTCGGTCTCCGCCTTGCTCAACGCGCTCAGGTCGGCGATCACCACCGCCAGCAGCGCGGAGAGTACGAGGAGCGGAACCGGCGACAGCGCCCGCACCCGCGACCAGGCGAACGCCCGGGGCAGGGCGGCGGGCACCGCCAACCCCACCGCGCAGACGAGCGACGCGAAGTTGGCCCAGCCCCAGTAGGCGAACGGACGATCCGACGCGATGCCCTGGTAATACCGTTCCTGCACCAGTTGGTAGCCGTCGAACCACCAGAATCCGTACAGCGTGAACACGGCCGCCACCGCGAGCGCACCGACCAACGCGCCGACCAGTGGACGGGCCGTGCGCGCGATCACCAGGACGGCGACCGCCGGAATCGCCATCAGTGTGAGCCCGTAGCTGAGGTAGACACCGAATCCGAGCAGCACGCCCGCCGCCACCGCGACGAGGGCGGGGACCGGGACGGCCCGAGTCGCCGACAGGGCCAGCAGGGCGATCCCCCACGCCACCACACCGGCGAACAGTGCGTCCGCCGACACCGCCACCCAGATCGCGGCGGGTGCGAGGACGAGGAACGGGGCCGCGCGGCGGGCCATGGCCTCGTCGCCGAGCGCACGGATGGCGACGATCACCGCGGCCCCGGCGCTGGATCCGACCGCGACGCACAGCGCGGACGCCCAGGCACCGCCGTCGAGTCCGATCCGGTCGAGCCAGACGAACGTCAGGAGCGCACCGGGCGGATGCCCGGACACGTGGGTGGTCCACGAATCGGGCTGCAGGTCCAGGATCCGGCCCGCGAAACCGCGCAGCGTCGCGGGGATGTCCGTGACACGAGGGACCTCGTGGAGATACTCGTCGGTGGAGGTCAGGCGCCCGGCAAAGCCGCGCTGCCAGCCGTCGACCAGCGCGAGCGCCATCGCCCACAGGGCGGAGACGAGCCACACTCCCACCGTGAGGCGACGCCACGCCAGCGTCTGCGCCAGGTCCGGCCCCCACATCACGACCGCCGCCGCGACGGCGACGGCGACCGGCGTCCCCCACCCGAAGTGCACGTCGCGGAACCCGAACAGCGGCGCGGCGTCCGCGAAGTCCCGCACGCTCTCCGCGGTGCGGTGGACGATCGGCGTGATCGTCTCGTTTCCCAGGCGCGGGACGACGAACGCGACCACCACCAGGATCAGGGCGAGCGCGGCGCCCATGACGTCGCGGTACGGAAAATTCCGCTCCTCGGCGCGCTGCGGGGATCCGATGACGTCATCTCCTTCGGCGAAAGTCGCACTCGCGCCCAGCATAACGACGGAGGATTGACTGCATGACCGCAATGAGTGCACGCGAACCGGCCCGCGCGGACGTCGCCGTGATCGGCGGGAGCGGCTTCTACTCGTTCTTCGACGAGGACGCCGCGGAAGTCACGATCGACACTCCGTACGGCAGCCCCAGCGCCCCGATCACGGTCGGCGACGTGGAGGGCAGGCGGGTGGCGTTCCTCCCCCGCCACGGCGCCCGGCACGAATTCGCGCCGCACACCATCCCGTACCGCGCGAACCTGTGGGCGCTGCGCACGCTGGGCGTGCGGCAGGTGTTCGCACCCTGCGCCGCCGGCAGCCTCACCCCCGACCTCGGACCGGGCTCGATGGTCGTGCCCGACCAGTTGGTCGATCGCACCAGCGGCCGCACGCAGACCTACTTCGACGGAGGCGGTGTGCACGTCCAGTTCGCCGACCCGTACTGCTCGGACCTGCGCAAGGCCGCCGCCCGGCCGGGCGCAGTGGAGGGCGGTGTGCTGGTGGTGGTCGAGGGACCGCGCTTCTCGACCAGGGCGGAGAGCCTGTGGTTCGCCCGGCAGGGCTGGACCCTCGTCAACATGACGGGCCACCCCGAGGCGGTCCTCGCCCGGGAACTCGAGATGTGCTACGCCACCATCGCTTTGGTCACCGACCTGGATGCGGGGATCGAGGCCGGCGACGGTGTTCGCGCCGTGGACGTCTTCGCCGAGTTCCAGCGCAATCTCGGGTCGCTGAAGACGCTGGTGCGGTCCGCGATCGCCGCCGCGCCCGAGGGCGCCTGCGAAGCCTGCCGCGTCCACGAGGGTGTGACGCTGCCGATCGAGCTGCCATGACCGGAACACGCGTACTACTCACGGGTGCAGCCGGATTCATCGGCAGCCACGTCCGCACCGCGCTGACCGGAGCCGGCCACGACGTCGTGGCCGTGGATGCACTGCTCCCGTCCGCGCACGGTGCCGACGTCGAGCCGCCGGACGGTGTGCGACGCGCCGACGTCCGCGACCTTCCCGCTCTGATCGAACTGCTGCGGGGTGTGGACGTCGTATGCCATCAGGCCGCCGTCGTCGGTGCCGGTGTGGATGTGAGCGATGCCCCGGCCTACGCCAGCCACAACGACGTCGGCACCGCGACGCTGCTCGCCGCGATGCACGAGTCGGGTTGCGAGAAGCTGATACTCGCGTCGTCGATGGTCGTCTACGGAGAAGGCCGGTACCGCAACGGGCGGGGCGAGTTCGTGGAACCGGCCGCCCGCCGGACCGAGGACCTGGCAGCGGGAATCTTCGACGAGACGGATCCCGATACGGGGAAGCCCCTGGAGTGGGCCCTCGTGGAGGAGAACTCGCCACTGCGGCCGCGGAGTCTCTACGCCGCAGGAAAGGTCGCGCAGGAGAACTATGCGCTCGCCTGGGCACTGGCCACCGGCGGTTCCGTGACCGCTCTGCGCTATCACAACGTGTACGGCGATCGCATGCCGCGCAACACCCCGTACTCCGGCGTGGCCGCGATGTTCCGTTCAGCCCTCGAGAACGGCGACCCACCGCACGTGTTCGAGGACGGCAGGCAGACGCGGGATTTCGTGCACGTCCACGACGTCGCGGCGGCGAACGTGGCCGCGGTCGAGGCGGCGCTGCCGGGATTCTCGGCGTTCAATGTGTGCTCGGGACAACCGATCACGATCGGCGAGGTGGCCGCGACGCTCGCGCGTTCGTACGGTGGCCCCGATCCCGTCGTCACCGGCGAATACCGTCCGGAAGACGTGCGGCACATCGTTGCCGACCCCCGGCTGGCCCGGGAGCGGCTGGGGTTCCGGGCGCAGATCATGCCCGCCGAGGGGATCGCGGCGTTCGCGCACGCCCCCCTGAGGGACGCGGCGCCGGCGGGACCTCCCCGTGTCTGAGCGCTCACCGATCCGTGCACGGGACGTCACCGTCGTGATCCCGTGCATGAACGAGGCCGGATCCCTGCCCGGAGTGCTGACCGCGGTGCCCCGCGACTACCGGACGGTGGTGGTGGACAACAACTCCACCGACGACACCGCCGCAGTAGCCGGCGCGCACGGTGCGTCGGTGGTGCGGGAGCACGTCCCGGGATACGGTTCGGCCGTGCACGCCGGGGTGCTGGCGGCGCAGACACCGGTGGTCTGCGTGCTGGACGGCGACGGCTCGATGGACCCGGGTGAACTCCCGCGACTGGTCGCCGCGCTGGACTCGGGAGCCGACCTCGCCGTGGGACGGCGTCGGGCCGATCGACGCGGCACGTGGCCGCTGCACAGCAGGATCGGCAACGCCGTCCTCGCCGCACGACTCCGGCGCCGGTACGGCCTGCCGATCCACGACCTCGGGGCGATGCGAGCCGTGCGCAGACAGGACCTCCTCGACTTGGGCGTCGACGACCGCAGGTCGGGCTATCCGCTGCAGCTCCTCGTGCTCGCCGGCCGCGCCCACTGGCGGGTCGTAGAACGTGACATCACGTACCGCCCGCGCACCGCGGGAACGTCGAAGGTGTCGGGTTCGCTGAAGGGCACCGTCCTCGCCGTCCACGACTTCTGGAAGGTGATCGGGTGATCCTCGACGTCGCAGTACTCGTGGTCGCGAAGGCGCCGGTGCCCGGGTTCGCGAAGACCCGGCTCGCGCGGGACGTCGGCGACGCCCGGGCCGCCGACCTCGCCGCCGCCTCGTTGCTGGACACCCTGGACGCCGTCACGGGTGCCCGCGTCGCGCGGCGGGTGGTGGCGATGACCGGCGACCTCGGCCGGGCGGTCCGGGGCACCGACATCGCGGCAGCGCTCGACCGTTTCACGGTTCTGCCGCAGCGGGGTGAGGATTTCGCGGAGCGATTGGTGAACGCCCACGCCGACACGTTCGACGCGTTCGGCCTGCCGGTACTCCAGATCGGCATGGACACACCGCAGGTGACGGCGGGACTGCTCGCGGAATCGGCGGACCTGCTCACCGAGCGGAAGGGCAGATGCGTCCTCGGACTCGCGGAGGACGGCGGGTGGTGGATCCTCGGAGCGCACGACGCGGTCGCGGCGGAGGCGATACGCCCGGTTCCCACGTCGAGTCCGGACACCGGACGCCTCACCCGGGAGGCCCTCCTCGCCGCCGGCGTCGAGGTGCTGTCGCTGCCGACGCTCCGCGACGTCGACTACGCGGCCGACGTCGCCCCGGTCGCCGCCCTCTGCCCGGAGTCCAGCCGCTTCCGCCGTGAGTACTTATTAACCACGGGAGGTTGATAAGTACTCACGGGGCGTTGATGCGGGCAAGTGCGAGGTAGAGCGGTTCGGTGGGATCGAGTTCGATCCCGTTGCGACGGAGGAACGCGTCGAGGACGCCCCACACGAGGGGTGCCACCTGGCCGACGAAGTGCTCGGTGTCCGGTTTCCCGGAGTCTGTCGACGACTCGAGCCACAGGTCGGTCGTCGAGACCATGATCCCGACCGCGGCGCGGGCCGTGAACCGGACGTCGGAGACTTCGGCGGACACGGACTCGAAGATCGTCGACGCGACCCCGGCCAGCCGATCGGTGAGGTCGCGCTCGACGTCGAGGGACAGGGCTGATCCCGCGCCGTCCTGTTTCAGCTCGCCGTCCGCCAGGAAGCGGAAGACGTTCGGGTGCTCGGCGACCACCTCGGCGTAGCCCGTGATGGCGTGGTTCAGCGCCTCCTGCGGAGTGGTGAGCAGGAAGTTGAACTTGGGCGCCACCAGCTTGTAGACGTCGTGGGTGGTGCGGTCGGCGATGGCCTTGTAGAGGTCGGCCTTGTCTGCGAAGTGCCGGTACAGCCGGGGCTTCGTGGCCCCCGCCTCCTTGGCGATGTCGTTCATGCTCGGGCGTGGGCCGTGCGTGTCGATCACCCGATAGGCGGCGTCGATGAACTCCTCGCGGGCGCGTGCCCGCCGGTCCCACGACCGCGGGGTGTCTGTTTCTGCCACTTCGCCTGGACTCCGAATACTCGTTGGACCGCATGCCGATACCCAGGGTACGGGACCTCGTTCCGGCAACGACACTAGTGGTTGACACCGAAGTGCGCCGGTGTGACACTCGACTCCAACAAAACGTAACCGCGGGTAACGCTCATCGTGTCTCGCGGTAACCCGGCCACGCGGCCGAACGGCGTCCCTCGCCCGAAGCCGACTTCGAGGAGATCACTGATGGCACTGCGGAACGGAAAGAAGGTCGACGCGATCGACGTCGACCCCGGTGACGTGACCCTGCAGGCACGCAACGTGAATTTCGACTGGTCCCGGACCCCGCTGCACTGGATTCCCGGCGAACCGATCGCCTCGCACACGCTCAGCGCGATCAACCTGATCCTCCCCGAGGGGGAGCGGTGGTTCTGCGCCACGTTCACCGAGGCGCTGCCTCTGATCAACGACGACCGACTCCGCGCCGACGTCCGAGGGTTCATCGGGCAGGAGGCGATGCACGCCGAAACACACAACGTGGTGCTGTACGAGTTCCTGGACGCACACGACGTGGACCCGCGGCCGTTCGTGTTGCAGTCCGAATTCCTCATGAGGAAGGTGCTGGGCCGCAGGGAGATGGGCAGCGCCCGCGCGCAGCGTCAGCAACTCGTCGAACGGCTCGCGTTCATCGGTGCGATCGAGCACATGACGGCGTTCCTGGGCGACTGGATCCTGAACGCGCGCCTCGAGGACTTCGACGCCGACCCGAGCATGACCGACCTGTACCGCTGGCACGGCGCGGAGGAGGTCGAGCACCGCAACGTCGCTCACGACGTCGCCATGTACTTCGGCGTGGGGTACTTCCGCCGCAACCTCGCCATGCTGGTGTCGTATCTCGCGTTTCTGGTGGTGATGACGCGCGGGCTGAAGTTCATCGTGCACGCCGACCCGACCATGCGCGACCGCGGCTACTTCTCCCTGTGGATGGGGCTGCTCGCCGCGATGCGCCGCGGTTCCCTGCCCGGCCTGACGAGCCTGTTCCGGGGCGCGCTCCGATATCTGCACCCCCGCTACTCGCCGCAGGCCGAGGGCGACACGGCACAGGCCATCGCCTACCTGGCCAAGTCGCCTGCCGCGAGGGCGGCGGCGTAGTGACTCCGACGTATCCGGCACCGACCTCCGTACCGGGTGATCTGTGGGGGAAGCGGCAACGCGACCCGCTGCTGCGTGCCGTCGCCGGTGTCACCACCGCGTACATGCGCTCGCTGCGCTTCCTGTACCGCACCGATCTCACCCCACCGGTCAGCGACGGCTGCCGGCGACTGCTGGTGCGCGAGCGCCGGGTGGTGGCGCACGACGAGAACGTCGTGAGCCTCACGCTGGCCGCCCCCAACGTCGGCGAACTCGACCAGTGGCGCCCGGGTGCGCATCTCGACCTGGAGCTGCCGTCCGGGCTGCGGCGTCAGTACTCGCTGTGCGGCGATCCGGCGGACAGTCGCGCGTACACCATTGCGGTGCGGCGCATTCCCGACGGCGGCGGCGGTTCGCGCGAGGTCCACGACATCCTGCACCCCGGAGCCTCGGTGACGGTCCGCGGCCCGTTCAACGCGTTCCCGCTGGCACTTCCCGGGCACGGATCGACGGCGGACCGACTGCACTTCGTCGCGGGCGGAATCGGGATCACCTCCATCCTTCCGATGGCGCGACTGGCCCATCGGCTCGACCTGGACTGGTCGATGGTCTACACCGGCCGCAACCGGGAGTCGTTGCCGTTCCTCGACCAGCTCGCCGAGTTCGGCGACCGGGTGACCGTGCGCACCGACGACGACGGCGGAATACCCACAGCGGCCGAACTACTCGGCACCGTGAGCGACACCGCAGCCGTGTACTGCTGCGGGCCGATCCCGCTGATCGCGGCGGTCGATGCCGCGTTGCCGCCCGGCACCGAATTCCACTACGAGCGGTTCTCGCCGCCACCGATCGTCGACGGACGGCAGTTCGAGGTCGAACTCGCCCGCACCGGCGAGGTCGTCCGCGTTCCCGCCGACCGAACCGCGCTCGACGCGATCTCCGAAGTGCGCCCCGGACTTGCCTTCTCCTGCCGGCAAGGGTTCTGCGGAACCTGCGCCGTCCGCGTGGAGCACGACAGCCGGACGTCCGGCCAGATGCTGTTGTGCGTCGACCGCACGGACGGCGAACGCGTCGTCCTGGACATCTGACAACACCTTCGAGGAGACGGGCCCTTCATGACACCACTCGACAACAGGCACTTCGGGTTCGACGACATCCCCGACCAGTGGGGTAGGACCGTCCTCGTCACCGGCGCGAACAACGGCCTCGGACTGCACGCCGCGACCGTGCTCGCCGGGGCGGGCGCGACGGTCCTGCTCGCGTGCCGCAATCTGCAGACCGGCGACGCCGCGCTCACATGGGTACGCAAGGCGGGCAGGGATGCCGAGCACCATCTGATTCCGCTGGACCTCACCGACCTGGCGTCGGTCCGGGACGCTGCACAGCACGCCTGCGAGGTCGCACCACAGATCGACGTGCTGATCAACAACGCGGGGCTGATGGCCGTTCCCTTCGGCCGCACGACCGACGGTTTCGAACTGCAGATCGGCACAAATCATTTCGGGCACTTCGCGCTCACCGGACAACTCCTCCCGGCGCTCCTTGCCGCCCCGGCCCCGCGCGTGGTCACCCTCGCGAGCATCGCGCACCGCCGCGGCCGGATCGTGCTCGACGACCTGAACTTCGACCGCCGCAAATACACCCGGATGGGCGCGTACAACCAGTCGAAGCTCGCCAATCTGCTGTTCAGCGGCGAATTGTCCAGGCGCAGTGCCGCCGCCGGATTTCCGCTCCTCTCGTTGGCGACGCACCCCGGCATCGCCGCCACCAACCTCTTCGACTCGATGGTCCCGCCGATCCCCGGCGCTCTCACCGTGACCCACCTCGGATTGCGAGTGGTCGGCAACGACGAGAAGGACGGCGCGCTCGGACAGCTGTACGCGGCGACCATGCCCGACGTCCGCACCGACGACTATCTGGGCCCGAACGAACTGTTCGGGGTCCGGGGACCGGTGGCGCGCTCGCCGCGCACCGGCGGGGCGCGGAACACGAAACTCGCGGCGGCCCTGTGGGAGAAGTCCGTCGAGCTGACCGGGGTGGAGTACACCCAGCTCGTTCGCGCGTAGCAGGGCCCCTCTGCCTCCGCGCGTACCATCGGAGTGGATGTCGGAGAGAATGACACGCCATCCGTCCACCGTGGCCGACTGGAGCGACGATCGCCGCAAGGCGCGTCTGCACGCGACACGGCTCGGTCACCAGTGGCAGAAATTCGGTCGCACCCGGCGCTTCCTCGCCGCGGTCGCGCTCGGGACCGTTCCCCTGCTCCTGGCCGGCGGCCAGTACTGGGTTCACGACGTGCAACCCGAACGTGAGCGACTCGCACTGACCCAGCCACAGATCCACGAGGTGTACGACGCGCAGTCGCCCGCCGACCACGACACCGCGGTCGTCGACCTGGTCGGGCTGGGCAACAAGGATGCCACCGACACGGCCCGCACCCTGTCCTCGTACGACCGCATCGGGCGGGTATGGGCAGTCCAGTACGACAACGGCGGTATCGACACCAAGGTGATCAGCGAACTGATCGCCACCCGCGCGGCCGACGAGGGCATCGACAACATCGTCCTGTCCGGGCACAGCATGGGCGGCGTCGTCGCGTTGGAGGTCGCGCAGCACATCTACGAGGACACGGACGCCAACCTCATCGGGGTGGTGCTCGACTGCACCCCGGTGGACCTGCACGCCGTCCGGGCCGGGAGCCGGGACAGCGGCGAGGACATGCTGCGGTGGATCGGCTGGCTCCCCGGCGCGCGGGAGAGCCGGACGATGCGCCTGCTGGTGGAGACCGCGGCCCGGCAGAGCAGGTTCCTCGACACGAAGTCGGACTGGTACCCGCACGTCGACGTCGACGAATTCCGCGACGTCCTCGACGAGGTCCTCACCGAGAAGGTCCTGTCGGAGGACGTGGCGAGCAACGGGCTGATCGAATCGCAGTTCAAGACCATCGTCGCGTCCGGTGCGATCGACAACCTGAAGTCGCTGGCGGTGGAGACGGACGACAAGCCGCGGCCCGGGATCGTCTTCGTCCGTCCCCGCGCGGGGTGGAAGGACCCGGTGGTCGACGTCGACTACACGCAGAAGATCCTCGTCGAACAGTCCGGCGGGACCGACGGCGCGCTGCTGGTGGCGAAGCTCGACGGGACCGGCCACGCGAATCCGAACCAGCAACCGGTGGCGTACAACGAGGCGATCGTAGGCCGCATCGTGCCCTTCCTCCAGCCCATGTTCGACGAGGTGGCGGTCACCAGCGACGCCGCGGGCGGCCGGCGGTGACGGCCCGGCCGGGCCACTCCGATGTGCGGGACTCCCACGCCCGTGCCAGCAGGATCGCCAGGCCCAGGTACGCCCATCCCGCCAGCACGTCCACCACGTAGTGCTCACCGCCGTAGACCAATACGAACGCCATGGCGAGCGGGTAGGCGAGCAGCAGCGTTCGCGACCACAGGTTCCTCGCGAACGGCCAGAGCGCGACGGCCACGAGCAGGGCGAACGCCGCGTGCAGGGACGGCAGCGCGGCGACGGGGTTGCTCTGCGCCTCCAGCCACCGCGTACCGACATCCGTGGGGACCACACCGAATCCGAAACCGGCGACGCGGCCCACGCTGCCGGAGATCACGTCCCCCTCGGCGGCCAGCCACGGCGGAACGGACGGAAGGAGGATGTAGGTGACGAGGCCGAGATACGACAGCAGCAGCACCCGCCGCATGTACCCCGACCACAGGTCGCGCGAGTATACGTAGAAGACGGCCGCGACCACCCACGGAACGATGAAGTGGCTGGTATAGACGATTCCCGTGAGCAGAGTCCACCACGGCAGCTCACCCGTCGGGGGTAGGAGGGTTTCCTGCAACCACACCGTGGGGATCGCGCCGCCGAAGAGCCAGCTCTCCACGGTCACCAGTTCCTCAGCCCGCACCGGCATCCCGAGTTCGTGGGCGACGCCCCGGCTGAGGTCGTACACGACGAGAGCGGCGATGAGCGGCAACCAGTCCCGCACCACGCGCAGGTGGTCCTGCCACGGCCGATCGATCGTGAAGGCAACGAGGCCGGCGACGATCCACGTCGCCTGGTAGATGCGGTCGGTGGGGAGCCCCAGCGTGTAGATCGTGACGGCCAGCGCGAGCAGGTACGCACACCACACCACCCACCGGAGGTGCTGCCGCCGCCCGTGAGTACTTATCAACCGCCCGCCGTTAATAAGTACTCACGGGTGCAGCATCCCCATGCCTGCCTGCCCCGGCGGCGAATCGGGCGGCACCCTCGACCGTTCCGTTCGCCAGCGACGTTGCGCCGTGCCGGAATTCGTTGAGCATCGCCTGTTCCTCGGTGAGCCCATCCTGCTCGAGCAGCGACAACCGGTCCTGCCGCAGGCACACCTGGGGCAGGGCGGCGATCTCGGCGGCCAGCTGCCAGGCCGCGGCGAGTGCCTCCCCCGCCGCGACCTTCCGGTTGATCAGGCCGATGCTCAGGGCTTCGTCGGCGTCGACGGGCCGCCCGGTGAGGACGAGGTCCATCGCGCGACTCTCCCCGATGAGCCTCGGCAGGCGGACGGTTCCGCCGTCGATGAGCGGCACGCCCCAGCGGCGGCAGAACACTCCGAGGACGGCGTCGGCACCGGCGACCCGCAGGTCGGCCCACAGCGCCAGTTCGAGCCCACCGGCCACCGCGTGCCCGTCGATCGCGGCGATCACCGGTTTGGACAACCGCATCCGGGAGATGCCCATCGGTGCGTCACCGTCGGGCGCCACCCGGTTCCCTGTCCCGGAACTGATCGCCTTGAGATCCGCTCCCGCACAGAATGTTCCGCCCTCACCGTGGAGCACCGCGACGGACGCGTCCTCGTCCGCGTCGAATGCGCGGAAGGCGTCGGCGAGCGCGTCGGCGGTGGGCCGGTCGACGGCGTTGCGGACTTCGGGCCGGTTCAGGCTGATCGTCGTGACCGGGCCGTCCTTGCGGACGAGTACCACGTCGGAAGTCATCGAGTGCGCCTTTCCTCGCTGGTGCAGCCGACGCTAGCACTCTTGACGGAAGAACGGAACGGGTGTTCACTCCTTGAATATGGCCTACCGGCGCACCCCCGCCGTCCAGGAACGCCTGGACGCACTCCGCACCACCCTCATCGATTCCGCGATCGGGCTGATCGCCCGCCACGGATACGCCGGGTGCTCGATCTCCGCGGTCGCGACCGAGGCGGGCGTCGGCACCGGCACCGTCTACCGGCACTTCTCGAACAAGGGCGAACTGTTCGCGGAAGTCTTCCGCATCGTCTGCAGTCGCGAAGTGAGCGCCGCCGTCGAATCCGGCAACGCCGCCCGGGGCGCCGAGGGTCGCTGCGTCGCCGCGGTATCCGCCTCCGTCGGCACGTTCGCCGAACGCGCGCTACGCGCACCCACCCTGGCGTACGCGCTGCTCGTCGAGCCCGTCGACCCGCAGGTCGACACCGAACGCCTCCTGTTCCGCGAGTCGTTCCGCGACGCACTCGCGGTCGCGATCGCCGCCGCCGTCGAGGCCGGGGAGATCCCGGAACAGGACGCGTCGGTGACCGCCGCCTGCATCGTCGGCGCCATCGGCGAAGCGCTGATCCTGCCCCTGGCCCGCGGTGCCGCCGACGGCACGATCATCCCCGCCCTGCTCACCTTCACCCTCCGATCCCTCGGGAGTCCGACATGAGTGCCACACACGAGGTCTTCAACCAGGTGCCGCCGCTGGTCAATTTCGACGCGGCCGATTACGCACCGATCCTCGAAGCGCTGCAACGCGAGGGCGCCCACGACGCGCTCGAGGAACTGCACGACGTCGGCCGCCTCGCCGGCAGCGAGGAGGCGCAGCGCTGGGGCGATCTCGCCGAGGCGCACCCTCCCGTCCTGCGCACCCACGACCGCTACGGCAACCGCATCGACGAGGTGGAGTACGACCCCGCGTACCACCAGTTGATGACCACCGCCGTCGAGATGGGCCTGCACGGCGCACCATGGGCCGACCCCGACCCGCGCGCCCACCTGGTCCGGGCCGCGAAGATGGCGGTGTGGGGCCAGGTCGACGCCGGTCACGGCTGCCCGATCTCCATGACGTACGCCGTCGTCCCCGCCCTGCGCCACAACCGTGAGCTGGCGGAACAGTACGAACCGTTGCTCACCGCCCGGGTCTACGATCCGGCGCTGCACCCTCCGCTGACCAAGGCCGGCCTGATCGCCGGAATGTCGATGACGGAGAAGCAGGGCGGCTCCGACGTCCGCGCGGGCACCACCCGCGCGGTGCCGCAGTCCGACGGCAGCTACGTCCTGACCGGGCACAAATGGTTCACGTCGGCGCCGATGTCCGACGTGTTCCTCGTGCTGGCCCAGGCCCCCGGCGGACTGTCGTGTTTCTTCCTGCCCCGGGTGTTGCCGGACGGCACCCGCAACCGGATGCACCTGCAGCGACTCAAGGACAAACTCGGCAACCATTCCAACGCCAGCAGCGAGGTCGAGTACGACGAGGCCGTGGCGTGGCTGGTCGGCGAGGAAGGCCGCGGCGTTCGGACGATCATCGAGATGGTCAACATGACCCGCCTCGACTGCACCATCGGCACGGCCACCGGCATGCGTGTCGGCACCGCGCAGGCCGCGCACCACGCCGTGCACCGCAGCGCATTCGGCGCCCACCTGGTGGATCAGCCGCTGATGCGGAACGTGCTCGCCGACCTCGCCGTCGAGTCGGAGGCGGCCACGACCGTCGCCCTGTGGCTGGCCGCGCTCACCGACCGCGCGACCGCGGGCGACGAGCACGCGAACACCCTGCGGCGCATCTCGCTGGCGGTCAGCAAGTACTTCGTCTGCAAACGCGGTCCGATCCACGCCGCCGAGGCCCTGGAATGCCTGGGCGGCAACGGGTACGTGGAGGAATCACGGATGCCGCGGCTGTACCGGGAGGCTCCCCTGCTGTCGGTGTGGGAAGGTTCCGGCAACGTCGCCGCCCTGGACACCCTGCGCGCGATGGCGAAACAGCCGAAGACGCTTCAGGTCTTCTTCGACGAACTCGATTCCGCTGCCGGAGCCGACGCGCGACTCGACGCCGCCGTCGCGGATCTGAAGGCGAGTTTCGGCGACGTCAGCTCACTCGAGCACCGGGCGCGGCGGGTCGTCGGCGACATGGCGCTCGCCCTGCAGGGTTCGCTACTGATCCGCCACGGGCACCCGGCGGTGGCCGACGCGTTCTGCGTCAGCCGGTTGTCCGGCGACTGGGGCACCGTGTTCGGGACGCTGCCGACCGGCGTCGACACCGCCGCCATCATCGACCGCGCCACTCCCCAGGTGGGGTCGTGACCGGACACGACGACCACGCCGGCACCCGTCCGGCGGCCTGGCGCGACGGCTGGGACGAGGGCGACGACTCCCTGTTCGCGGGTCGTGAACCGGATCGGGCGGACCACCCGGCGGAGTATCGGACCCTCACCTACGAGGTGACCGGACGCATCGCCCGGATCACGTTCAACCGTCCCGACCACGGCAACGCGATCACCGCCGACACTCCCGTGGAGCTCGCCGCCACCGTGGAACGCGCCGACCTCGATCCCCGCGTCCACGTGATCCTGCTGTCGGGGCGCGGCAAGGGATTCTGCGGCGGATACGACCTGGGCATCTTCGCCGAGCACGGCGGCCACACCGACGAAGGGCCGGACCGCACGACGGGCACCGTGCTCGATCCGATCGTTCAGGCGCGCAACCACAATCCGTTCGGAAACTGGGATCCGATGGCCGACTACGCGATGATGAGCCGGTTCAACCGCGGCTTCGCGAGCCTGCTCCACGCCAACAAACCGACTGTCGCGAAGATCCACGGATTCTGTGTGGCCGGCGGCACCGACATCGCGCTGTACTGCGACCAGATCGTCGCCGCGGACGACACGAAGATCGGCTATCCCCCGACCCGGGTGTGGGGTGTGCCTGCCGCGGGCATGTGGGCGCACCGCCTCGGCGACCAGCGGGCGAAGCGACTCCTCCTCACCGGCGACTGCATCACGGGACGGCAGGCGGCCGAGTGGGGTCTCGCGGTGGAGTCGGCGCCCGCGGAGGAACTCGACCGGCGCACCGAGGACCTCGTCGAGCGGATCGCGAAGATGCCCGTCAATCAGCTGATGATGGTCAAGCTCGCACTGAACAGCGCGCTGCTGGCGCAGGGCGTCGCGAATTCGACGATGGTGGGCACCGTCCTCGACGGCATGTCTCGGCACACCCGCGAGGGGTATGCGTTCCAATTACGCTCGGCCACCGTCGGATTCCGTGAGGCCGTCCGCGAACGCGACCAACCGTTCGGTGATCACAAGTCGCAGCAGTCGCAGCCGGGATCCTGATCCGCCGCGCGAGTACCGACCGGCGCGGGGCAGCAGGTGTCGCCCTTCCACGCGTCGACGCCTTCCTTCACCGCGATGACCGCGATCACCAGGGCGGCGATCGGATCGGCCCACGACCAGCCGAGGGTGCTGTTGAGCAGCAACCCGACCAGCAGCACCGCGGACAGGTACGTGCACAACAGGGTCTGCTTGGAATCGGCGACCGCCGACAGGGAGCCGAGTTCACGACCGGCCCGCCGCTGCGCCCACGACAGGACCGGCATCACGGCCAGACTCGCTGCGGCCAGCGCGATTCCGACCGTCGAGTGCTGCGCCTCACCGACCCCCAGCAGTGACCGCACCGCGTCGACGCTCACGTACGCGGCGAGCCCGAAGAACGAGAACGCGATGATTCGGAGCGCGACCTTCTCCCGCGACTCGGGATCGCGTCCCGCGAACTGCCACGCGACCGCGGCCGCCGACGACACCTCGATCACCGAATCCAGGCCGAACCCGATCAACGCCGTCGACGACACCCGCGCACCCTCGGTGAGTGCCACGATCGCTTCGATCACGTTGTAGGTGATCGTCGCGACCACGAAGAACCTGATCCGGCGGGACAGGACCTGCCTGCGTTCGCCGGTCGGCCTGGTGGGCATGCCGAGTTCGGACGCCATCAGCAGCAGCCTTCTGTCTCCGCGTCCGGGCAGCAGGACGGATCAACCGCGAGCACCAGGCCGAGCAGGTCGTCGAGGGCACGTGCGATGCGCGGGTCGGCGAGTTCGTATAGACTCCGCCTGCCCTCCGGCACCGCGACGACCAGACCGCAGCCACGCAGGCACGACAGATGATTCGACAGGATCTGCCGGGACACCCCGATCTTCTCGGCCAACTCCGACGGATACCCGGGCCCGGACCGCAGGCTCAGCAGAATCTGCGTGCGGGTGGTGTCCGACAGCGCGTACCCGAAACGCGCGAGGGCGTCCCGGTGGACCAGTGTCTCCATGAGCCTGACTGTACATCGATTTCTGTATTCAGGAAATCGTGAATCAATTGTCGAGACTCACGGTTCGGCATGCTCCGACGCGGCGGCGGCGCGGGCCATGAGGAGGTTCCGTTCACGGCGGGTAGGCGCGGTCGCCGCGGCGTCCTCGAGCGTCCGGGCCGCCTCGTCGTAGCGACCGAGGCGTTCGAGGACTTCGCCCCGCACGGCGCCGTAGAGGTGGTGGCGCGCCAGCCGAGGGTCGTCCCGCACGGCGTCGAGCGCAGCGAGCGCCGCCTCGGGCCCATCCGAATGCAGCAACGCCACCGCACGATTGAGTTCCACCACCGGCGACGGCGCCACCTGCGCCAGCGCGTCGTACAGGGCGACGATCGCCTCCCAGTCGGTGTCCTCGAAACGTGGTGCCCGGGCATGACACCCGGCGATCGCGGCCTGCAGCGAGTAGGGGCCGAGCGGGCGGCCGAGCCCGACAGCCCGCTCCAGCGCGGCACTGCCGTGCGCCAGAAGGGTCCGGTCCCACCGCGACCGGTCCTGATCCTGCAGCAGGACCGGCTCACCGTCGGGACCCACCCGGGCGGCGAACCGTGACGCCTGCAACTCGGTGAGCGCCACCAGTCCGTGCACCTCCGGTTCCCGGGGCAGCAGGCCGGCGAGGACACGGGCGAGCCGCATCGCCTCCGACGCGAGGTCACGCCGAATCCAGTCCTCACCCGACGTGGCGGAGTACCCCTCGTTGAACACCAGATAGACCACCTCGAGCACCGCCGACAACCGTGCCGGAAGTTCCTCGCGTGCGGGCACTTCGAATGGGACCTTCGCCTCCGACAGCGTCCGCTTGGCCCTGCTGATCCGCTGCCCCATCGTCGCCGAGGGGACGAGGAACGCCCGCGCGATCTCGTCGGTGCGCAGACCCCCGATCAGGCGAAGGGTCAGTGCCACACGAGATTCCCGGGGAAGCACCGGATGACACGCCACGAAAACCAGAGCCAGCAGGTCGTCCTCCACGCCGTCGACGGCGTCCGGCGCGGGCATGGCGCTCGGCGGTTGCGCGGACGGGTCGACGGCGATCTCCGTGTACTTCGACTGCCGCGACCGTTCACGGCGAATGCGATCGATCGCCTTGTGCTCGGCCGTGGCCGTCAGCCACGCACCCGGTTTGTCGGGGACGCCCTGCTCCGGCCACTGTTCGAGCGCGAGCACGAACGCATCCTGAGCGATCTCCTCGGCGATCCCGACGTCACGGACGAGGCGGGTGAGCGACGCGATGAGGCGCGGAGACTCCATGCGCCACACCGCCTCGACCGTGCGCTGGACGTCCACCGGACTCAGCCGTTCGGGTGCTGCTCGCGGATCCGCGCCGCGAGTGCCTCTTCCTTCTCCCGCAGCTCCGGAGTGAACTCGTCCCCGAAGTCCTCCGACTCGAAGATCGGCCGCACCTCGATCAGCTGGCGCAGTCCGGTGCCGGGGTCGGCGGGGCACTTCTTGACCCACTCGATCGCCTCTTCGAGAGATCGCACCTCCCAGATCCAGTAGCCCGCGACGATCTCCTTCGACTCGGTGAACGGGCCGTCGACCACCGACGTCGTGCCGCCCTCGAACACCACCCGTGCGCCTGCGCTGGTCGGCTTCAGACCCTGGCCGTCGAGCATGATGCCCGCGTTCACCAATTCCTCGTTGTACGCGCCCATCGCGGCCAGCATTTCCTCGGTCGGGGCGATCTTGTCTTCGTCGGCACCTGCACCCTCGATCATCACCATGACCCGCATGATTTCCTCCTCGATTGTGGTCGGTCCAGGCCTTCTTGCCGTGGACTCACACAGTACGTCGAACGGGCCACCACGGATTTCGACATTCGCCCCGTGAGTACTTATCAACCGCCCGCGGTTGATAAGTACTCACGGGCGGGACTGCAACACGATGCAACGCTTGCCGCCCGCCCCACTCCGGAGTGTGCTGTACATCACATACCAAGCGAAGGAGAGGTACATGACACAGACGGTCCAGCCGACTGCGGTGCAGACGTCCCTGACACCTCAGGAACGAGTCGACCTGTGGTTGGCGAGCTTCGAATCCGCTCTCGCCGCGCGCGACGGCGACCGCGCCGCGGGCATGTTCGCAGTCGACAGCTTCTGGCGCGACCTGGTGGCGTTCACCTGGAACCTCAAGACGGTCGAGGGACGCGACGCCGTCGCCGCGATGCTGCACGCACGCCTGGACGACACCGACCCCGTCAACTTCCGCACCACCGAGACACCGGACGAGGCCGACGGCGTCACCTCCGCGTGGATCGAATTCGAGACCGCGACGGGCCGGGGCAAGGGGCACCTGCGCCTGAAAGGCGACGAGGCGTGGACCTTCCTCACCACCATGCAGGAGTTGAAGGGCCACGAGGAACGCCGGGGACGGAACCGCGTCAAGGGTGCTGTTCACGGCTCCGGCGGCGACACCCTGAGCTGGGCGGAGAAGCGGGAGATCGAGGAGCGGGAACTCGGTTACACCCGCCAGCCGTACGTTCTGGTGATCGGCGGCGGCCAGGGCGGCATCGCGCTCGGCGCGCGGCTGCGCCAACTCGGGGTCCCGGCCATCGTCGTGGACAAGAACGAACGCCCCGGCGACCAGTGGCGCAACCGCTACAAGTCGCTGTGCCTGCACGACCCGGTCTGGTACGACCACCTGCCCTACATGCCGTTCCCGGACAACTGGCCGGTCTTCGCGCCGAAGGACAAGATCGGCGACTGGCTCGAGATGTACACCAAGGTGATGGAGATTCCGTACTGGTCGTCCACCACCTGCACGTCCGCGACGTTCGACGAGGAGACCAAGGAGTGGACCGTCGTCCTCGACCGCGACGGCGAGGACGTGGTGCTCCACCCGAAGCAGCTGGTGCTCGCCACCGGCATGTCGGGCAAGCCGAACGTTCCGTCGTTCCCGGGCCAGGACGTCTTCCGGGGCGAGCAGCACCATTCGAGTCAGCACCCCGGTCCGGACGCCTACGTGGGGAAGCGCGTCGTCGTCGTGGGTGCCAACAACTCGGCTCACGACATCTGCAAGGCGCTCTTCGAGAACGGCGCCGACGTGACGATGCTGCAGCGGTCGTCCACGCACATCGTGAAGTCGGACTCCCTGATGGACCTCGGCCTCGGCGACCTCTATTCGGAGCGCGCTGTCGCGGCGGGAATGACGACGGAGAAGGCCGACCTCACGTTCGCGTCACTGCCGTACAAGATCATGCACGAATTCCAGATCCCGATCTATCAGAAGATCGCCGAACGGGACAGGGACTTCTACGACCGACTGGAAAAGGCCGGATTCAAGCTCGACTTCGGTGACGACGGGTCCGGTCTGTTCATGAAGTACCTGCGCCGTGGGTCCGGCTACTACATCGACGTCGGCGCGTCCGACCTCGTCGCCGACGGCAGCATCCACCTCGTGTCCGGACAGGTCGACCATCTCACCGAGGACGCCGTGGTTCTCACCGACGCGACGGAACTGCCTGCCGACCTCGTCGTCTACGCCACCGGCTACGGGTCCATGAACGGCTGGGCCGCCGACCTCATGGGTCAGGAAGTGGCCGACAAGGTCGGAAAGTGCTGGGGCCTCGGCTCCGACACCACCAAGGACCCCGGACCGTGGGAGGGCGAGCAGCGCAACATGTGGAAACCGACCCAGCAGGAAGCGCTGTGGTTCCACGGTGGCAACCTGCACCAGTCGCGGCACTACTCGCTGTACCTCGCTCTGCAGCTCAAGGCCCGGCACGAGGAGATCCCGACACCGGTCTACGGGCTGCAGGAGGTGCATCACCTCAGCTGATTCGCCCCGACAGCGGCGCCCCGCATCACTGGTGCAGGGCGCCCAGGCGCGCACCGGTCACGCGGTCGAGGTCGATGCCCCCACTGCCGCCGCCAGGGAGTCGAACTGTGCGTGGATCAGCGCCACGTAGCGCTCGGGGTCGTTCATCATGTTCGGAGTCGTCAGCACCGAGATGGTCAGTGTGTTGCCGAGCGAATGGATCGCATGCGTGAGACCCTGCCGGGCCGTCAGCGCCGCGGCACCGTACGTCGACACGGCCTGCGCGTCCCGCAGCCACAGATCTACGCCACCGCGTGCGACGTTGGTCGTCACGACGTTGAAGTATGGAACCGACGAGGAAGAGGACGGCAACCGTGATGCGATCCAGTTGATCGCCCGCACGACGAAACCTGGAGTCACGTCGACCAGCGTCTCTGAACGCAATACCTCGGCGCGCTGTTTGCGGTCCCGCTCCGCCGCTGCGGAGGTGTGGATCGCGCGGAGCCGCTCGAGAGGGTCGGCGATGTCGGTGTGGAGATCGACCTGCAGGACCGTGAGCTGGTTCGCCGACTCCAAGTGTCCGAGCGACCGGATCGACATCGGGACTTTCGCTCCCAGCGACTCTTCGGGTTCTTCGCCGACTTCCCGCAGGTAGTCGCGGAGCGCGCCGGCCACCAGGGTCAAGGCCACGTCATTGATCGTCACGTCCCCGGCGGCGGCCCGGATCGCCCGGACGTCGTCCAGCAGGAACGACGCGGCGTCGAACGTCCGCGCCGGGCCCACGCTCCCGTTGAACCGTGTAGCCGGCCGCATCCGCGGCGGGACCCGCACCTCTCCGCTGTCGACCGCGGCCTTGACTTCCTTGCCCGCGGCCGAGACGTCCCGGAGGCCTTGCACGAACGCACGCAACTGCCGGGAAACGGTCGGGAGCGCCTGCATGACCGATCTCGGACCGACGGGCGTCTGCGGCCCCGTCGCCGGCTGTCGGTCCACCTGAGCGGAGAAGAGTCGCCGGGTCATCTCCAGGGTGACCGCGCCATCACCCACCGAGTGGTGGAATTTCAGCAGCACCGCCGCCGCATCCGCGACACCGTCGATGTCCGTCAACCTCGTGACGACCCGCATCTCCCAGGGCGGGCGCTGCAGATCCAACCCGCCGCCGACGAACTCCGAGGCGATGCGGCGGAACTCGCCCCACCCTCCGCCGCGCGCATCGACGACCTCGAGGTGGTTGTCGATGTCGAACTCGTGGTCCGCCACCCAGCTCGGGTGGTCGAGGTCGAGGGGTACACGCCGCAGCCGGCGCGTGAACACGTCCACCGCCTGCACGCGCTCGGCAACGAACGCCCTGACCTCGTCCGGCGTCATCACACCTCGCGGGTCCGTCGACGTGTCGAAGACGTACATCGCGATGCTGAGCGACGGGGTGTCCGCCTGCTCCAGGTACACCCATGCGGCGTCGCGTGGTTCCAGCTTCACTTCTTCGGACTCCTTCTGCGTGGACGACGATCGATCGACTCGGGGCTGCGCTCCCGTCGAGCGGTAGCACGTGAGCCACCGACAGTGCGAGCCCACCGTGAAGACGTTCGCCACTCCGCCGATTGAAAAGTGATTGAAGGATCGATCAGTATCGGCGGTAGCCTACCGATTGCCCCGGTTCGCGAGCCGACGGGGCCACACGGGCGGACAACCATGCGAACAACACGGAAAATCTTCGTAAAATACTCGTGGGTAATATTATTCAGTTTGCGAGCGCTAGCCCGCACACGGCACAGTCGCGATCAGACCATCTCCGCGAGTTGGTTGCCACCTCCGCCTCGCGCACCGACGGTCGAATCTGCCAGGTCCTTGCCTCCGCACTGTAACAAACCGACAAGTATGTGAAGATTCTCAGGGAAATCACAGATTCCCTACTCCCTTCCACCAAAGGATCGTGCGCGATGACGCAGCCCCCGACGCCAGGGCAGCAGCCAACCCCCCAGCCGACTGCGCCGACGCTGACCGTGGTCATACCGGCCTACAACGAAGAGACGACCATCGGTCGAGCGCTCGACGCACTCCTCGCGGAGGGCGACCAGATCGACGAGATCATCGTCGTCGACAACAACTGCACCGACGACACCGTCGCCGTGGCCCAGGCACACGAAGCCGCGGGCAGACTTCGCATCATCACCGAGGAACAGCCCGGCCTGATCCCCGCCCGCAACGCAGGCATCGCGGCAGCGAAGACACCGATCGTCGCGCGCATCGACGCCGACACCATCGTGCAGCCGGGTTGGGCTCAGTCGATCCGCGAATTCTTCGCGACCGCCGACCCGGAGTTCGGGGCCGCACTCGGCCCGTTCGAGCAGTACGACATGCCACTCCAGGGTGTCCAGCGATTCATGGTGCGCGTGGCATCAGACACGAAGAAGGACGCCGGCGTTCAGGAAGCTCGCGGCGTATACGGAGCGAACATGGCGGTGCGCAAGACCGCATGGGAAACAATCCTTCCCGCACTGCACGAGGGCCGAGGCATCTGGGAAGACTCCGACATCTCGCTCTCACTCCATGATGCGGGAATCAAGATCGCAATGCTGCCCGGCATGAAGGTGCAAGTGTCCGGCCGGCGGATGCTGTCGTCTCGCAAGTCGTACTTCGAGTACACGGCATCGCTCCCCCGCACGCTGCGCGCCCACGGGCTGACGAAGCAGGCGCGCGTCTCGTGGATCGGCGTATGGCTGGTCCGGACGATGTATTTCATCTTCTGGATACCCACCCGGAGTTTCGACCCGGTCACCCGCAAACACGATGTGCGGCGGATCTTTTCGGATCACGAGGATCGGATCATTCCCTGATCGGTACCGAATGAAACACCCTCACTCGTCGAGAGTGAGGGCGCTGTGGAAGCTCGATACCGCTTACCTCGCTTCGAGGACCCCGGTCATCTGCTTGACGGTCTTGGCCGCGAGCACCTCGAATGCGAGGCGGGCGACGGGGTCGGCGAACCGCGCGAGGCCGGTGAAGCGGAAATGCGCGCGGTAGGTGATCGACGTGGAGACGTCGCCCACCTTCTCGAACGCCAGATCGTCCGACGTGGCTGCGGTTTTGTTGCGACCTTCGAAGACCACGTGATCGGGGTCGTCGCGGGTCATGCGGTAGGCGAGTTCGGTGGTGCGCCCGAAGAACGACGACACGTTGTGCCATTCCGTGCCCACCGCCACCGGACCGGGGGTGGTCTGCTCGCACTTGTCGGTCCCGGGATCCCAGGCCGTGGTGTTCGCGAAGTCGCGCAGGTACGCGACGACTTTCTCGAGCGGTGCGGCGACGGTGAACGTTCTACTGACCTCGGCCACTCGGGCCTCCTATGCGCAGTCGCGGCAAATCAGCTGCCCGCCCTCTTCGGACGCGAGACGCGACCGATGATGGACCAGGAAGCAACTGCTGCACGTGAATTCGTCGGCCCTTTTCGGAACGACGCGGACCGTCAGTTCCTCACCGGACAGGTCGGCGCCGGGCAGTTCGAAGGACTCCGCCGTGTCGGTCTCCTCGACGTCGACGACGGACGACTGCGAGTCGTTCCTCCGTGTCTTCAATTCTTCGAGCGAGTCCGCGGCGAGTTCGTCGTCGACGGTAACCCGTGGTGCGTCGTAGTCGGTTGCCATGACTTCCTCCCTTTGGCTCATGTTCCCCGTGTCGTGAAATTCCACACTTGCGGGGCACGGTTGCTAGACAACGCACCGATCCCGCGTTTTGTTCCCGGGCGGCCACAGCTCGTCCCGTGATTGCGGGATGCCCGTTCCGGGTACCACTCAATCAGCCGATCGGAAGGTGGTCAGTTGATGACGAGTGCCCACGACGAGCTCGGCAATCCCGTGCCGGACCCGGAGCCGGTGCCGCCGGATCCAGGCCCTCCTCCGGTGCCGCCGACGCCGACGCCGCCTCACCCGTTTCCGCCCGAGCCGGGCCCGGAACCTGCCCCTCCCGAGCCCGGACCACAGCCGGAACCGCCGGGACCTTCGCCGACGCCCCCGATTCCCGAGCCGACTCCCCCGTTTCCGCCGCAGATGCACGGCCGGGACCACTCCCTGTAGGTTAGCCTCACCTACAGGGAGGTATGTGGATGCGAACGCTCGACCGCCGCAAGTTCCTGACCGTGAGTGCCGGGGTCGGCCTGGCCGTCGTCGCCGCAGCATGTTCCTCGGGAACCGCCGCGGACACCGAGGGCGGCACCCGGACGGTGACGCACAAGAAGGGAACGACCGAAGTCCCGGACAACCCTCAGCGGATCGTCACCGTCGGCTACTCCGACCAGGACACGCTCCTCGCGTTCGGACGTCAGCCGGTCGGAGTCACCGACTGGTACGGCGACTATCCCGACGCCACGTGGCCCTGGGCCCAGGACGCGCTCGGGGGGACGCACCCCGAGGTCTTCAACCGCGGACAGTTCACCGGTGAGGCCAATTTCGCGTACGAGGCGATCGCCGAACTCGCTCCCGACCTGATCCTCGCGCTGTACATCGACGTCGACGACGACGCGTATCAGCGGCTCTCGGCGATCGCGCCCACCGTGACGACGTCGCCGGACTACCCCGATTTCGGCATGCCGTGGCAGGACGCCGTCCGGATCGTCGGCATCACCCTCGGCGAGGACGAGAAGGCGAACCAACTCGTCGCCGACGTCGACGACCTGGTGGCGCAGCAACGCGCCGCCCACCCCGAATTCGAGGGCAAGACGGTCGCGGTCGCCGAACTGGGCGACGCCGGCTCGTTCTACGTCCGCTCCCCGAACGACCCGCGTTCACGCCTGATGACGTCGCTCGGGTTCGTCGTCCCGGAGCAGATCGCACAACTCGCAGGCGATCAGGACGCGTTCACCATCAGCAAGGAGCAGTTCGACATCGTCGACGTCGACGTCCTCGTCTGGAACGTGGGCAGCAGTCCCGGCGCCGAAGCGCAGATCACTGCCGACCCCGTCTATCAGTCGCTACCGGTGGCGAAGGCCGGGCGGGCCGTGTTCGTCGACGACCCCACCGTCTCCGGCGCTCTCACCTGGGGCACCGTCCTCAGCCTCCCGTACGCCGTCGAGGCACTTGTGCCGAAACTGGCGGATGCCGCCGCCAAACCGGCCTGACGCCGCGGTCACCCGGACTGGTCTTCGAGCCGGGTGAGCGCGACCAGCGTCCGGACCCCGTGGATCATGGCGCGTTCGTCGAGGTCGAACCCCGGCTGGTGAAGCTCCTGCCGGGTGCCGATCCCGTCCCACACGCCGAGTCTGGCCATCGCGCCCGGAACCTTCTCGAGGTACCACGCGAAATCCTCGCCGCCGCTGGACTGATGTGCCTCGGCCAGGTGGTCGAAGCCGACGACCGATTCGATCGCCTCCCGGAGGTCGGCGGTGCAGTCGGGATCGTTGACGACGGGCGGGACGCCCTGCAGGTAGGAGAGTTCGTACCGCACGTTGTACGGCGCGAGCAGGTGACAGATCGTGTCCGTGACCAGCGGTTCGAGCGAGGCCCACGTCTCACGGGACGCGCTGCGCAGGGTGCCGACCAGTTCACCCGACTCGGGAACGGAGTTCGCGACCTGCCCGGCGGCCACCTTCCCCCACGTGAGGACGGTCGCGGTGCGGGCGTCGATTCGGCGGTCGAGTACGGACGACAGACCGGTCACCAGGACGGCCGCGGCATGGATCAGATCGCCGGTCAGATGGGGTCGCGCGGTATGTCCCCCCGCCGACCACAACCGCACGGTGACGGAGTCGTTGGACGATGTGATCGGCCCGGTCCGGGTGGCCAGTTTTCCGACCTCGAGATTCGGGTCGCAGTGCAGTGCAAAGATTTTCGACACACCGTCGACCGCGCCCGCGGCGATCGTGTCGACCGAGCCGCCCGGGGTGGTCTCCTCCCCGGGCTGGAAAATGAGCCGGACCCGGGACGGCGGCGGGTATTTCGTGAGGACGGATGCCGCCCCCATCAACATGGTGGTGTGGGCGTCGTGACCGCACGCGTGTGACACCCCGGGCACCCTCGACTCGAACGGCAGACCGGTCGTCTCGGCGATCGGCAGCGCGTCGAGGTCGGCGCGCAGCGCAATGCACTCGCCCGTGTCCGGACCGAGGTCGCACCACAGGCCGGTTCCGCCCGGCATCAGGACGGGTGCGAGCCCGAGACCGACGAGGTGGGCGCGCACGACGCCGGTTGTCCTGCGTTCCTCGAACGACAGTTCCGGGTGCGCGTGCAGATCCCGGCGCCACTCGATCAGCTTTTTCTCGTCGAGCTCCGTCGACTCCGTCCACGTCATGTCGGCGGTGTCGCCGCGGTCCCAGAACCTCGCGCTCCAGTATCGCCGGGTCCGGCCGGCGCCGGTCGACCTCGGGCCGAGTTCGACCGGCGCGGGTGGCGCCTCCACTTCGGGAAGGTGCTCGGAGCGGCCCGCCGTCTCCGCGAGCAGCAGATCGACCACGTCGGTGAGCCGGCCGCGGCGACCGAGCGCCTGACGTTGCCGTGCGGCGGAGCTGCCGTGGGCGGTGGCCTCGGCGGACAGCTCCACCACGGTGTCCCAGTCGCCGGTCTCCTCGAGCTGCGGGCGCAGCGAATTCACGAAGTCGCCGACGAGTTCCGCGGCAGGACGTGCCTGCGGAACCGTCACGTCGACGAGTTCCTCCTCCAACCCCGACCGGGCCGCCCGCCACAGTGCCGCCCTGGTCAGGGTCGGGACGACCTCGACGCCCTTCGTCCCGGCGCGCAGACCCTCCACCTCGCGTTCCACGAGCGCACGGAACAGGGCGGCGACGAGCACGACCGTGTCCAGTCGCGGGCAGCTGTCGCACACCCGCAACTCCAGGGTCGGAAGTTTCACCGACGGCCGGACGTCGAAGTACGCCATACCGGGGTCACTGATCACCCCACTGGAGACCAGGTCGTCGATCAGGGTGCCGTATTCGGCGGCCGAGGAGACGGGGGCGGCCGGACCGGTACTCGGCCACCGCAGCCACAGAAGCGTCCGCGCGCTGGCATAGCCGGTGTCCGCACCGTCGGACCGGAACGGGGAACTCGCGCTGAGCGCCAGGAGGACGGGCATGTGCGGAGCGACGCGGTGCGCGACCTGCACGGCCTCGTCGCGGTCGGGCAGGTCGACGTGAACCTGTGTGCCACAGATCAGCTGCTCGCGGGCGAGCACCTGGTAGTCCGCGAGCATGCGCCGGTAGCGCTGCGTCCCCGTCACGTGCATCTCGGCGGGCAGCGACAGCGGCATCGAGCCCGCGGCCGCCACGCCGATGCCGAGTCCCTCGGCCGCGTCGATCAGCACTCTCCGGTGCCGCTCCAGGTCGTTCCGCAGGCCGTCGAGGTCGGCGTACACACCACTGTTGACCTCGACGACGCACTGCTGGAGTTCGTCGACGAACACGCCGTCGGGAAGTCGTGCCAGCAACTCCGGCGCGCGGGTGGTCAGGCGCCGGGTCTTGCGATCGATGAGGTGGAATTCCTCCTCGACGCCCACTTTCCGTGGGTCGCTGGCGAGCACGATGTGCCTCTATTTCTCTGTGGCACCCTCGGTGTCGTCGAAGAACGCCCAGGTGCCGTCCTCGTCGACTTCCATCCGCCATCCGAGCTCGGAATTGTCTGCGCGAACGTCGACGAACCATGCGTGCGCGTCGTCGGCGCTCGGGATCTCCTTCGTTTCGACCACACTGCCCCGGGGATCGATCACTCGGTATCTCGCCATGGTCGTCGGGTTCCCCGCCCACCCCGGTCTGAATCATCGGACGGAATATCCCGTCCGTCCGCGCAGTTACACCACCTAATTGATGATTCAACTATCACGAGCGAGGGGTATCGCATGGAACTCGGGTTGACGACGTTCGCGGAGGTCGGTTCCGGCGGGGCCGGGGGGGTGTCGCCGCGGCAGCGTCTGAAGGATCTGCTCGAAGAGGTCGTCCTGGCCGAGCAGGTCGGCCTCGACGTGTACGGCGTCGGTGAGCACCACAGGGCGGACTTCGCCGCGTCGGCGCCCGCAGTCGTGCTGTCGGCCGCCGCCGCCCGGACGTCCCGCATCGCATTGACCAGCGCGGTCACCGTCCTGAGCTCCGACGACCCGGTGCGCGTATTCGAGGAATTCGCGACCCTCGACCTGATCTCCGACGGGCGCGCCGAGGTGATGGCCGGTCGCGGCTCGTTCACCGAGTCGTTCCCGCTGTTCGGTTACGACCTGGCCGATTACGACGAGCTGTTCGTCGAGAAACTCGGCCTGCTGCTCGCCCTCCGCGACTCCGAGACAGTGAACTGGTCGGGACGGCACCGACCGGCGCTGACGGACCAGTCCGTCTACCCGCGGCCCGAACGTCCCCTTCCCATCTGGGTCGGGGTCGGCGGCAATCCCGAGTCGGTGGCCCGCGCCGGACTTCTCGGCCTGCCGATGGCGCTCGCGATCATCGGCGGACAACCCGCCCGCTTCGCACCGCTGGCCGACCTGCACCGCCGTGCCGTGTCGGAGGGTGGGCACGAACCGCAGCCCATCGCCGTCCACGCGCACGGTTACGTCGCGGATACCGAGGACCGGGCGGTTGCGGAGTTCTATCCGTCGTACGCCGCGGCCATGACCGGCCTCGGACGCGAACGCGGGTGGGCGCCGATGAACCCGCAGGCATTCGACGGTCTGCGCGGACCCGGCGGTTCGCTCGTGCTCGGCAACCCCGAGCAGGTGGCGGAGAAGATCGCCGGCATGCGCGACACCCTGGGCATCGAGCGGTTCATGCTGCACCCCAGCGTCGGACCGCTGCCCCACGACAAGGTGATGCGCGCGATCGAACTGCTCGGCACCAAGGTGGCCCCGCTCGTCGAGCAGGCATAATTCCTGCGGTGGCGGTGCCTAACCCGTACCGTCACCCATCACCGCGCCCTCCCGGCGTGGGTCCGCGCCGCCGACCCACCCCGAGTCCTGGCGCTGCAGCGCGCTGAGCCCGCTGGACTGCGGCGCGACCGACACCTGGTGACCCATCGCCCGCAACTGCACGATCAGGGGGTCGTCGGCGCCGTCGTTGGCCGCATTGATGTTCGGATGCTCCCCGCCGACGCCGGTGACCGGGGTGTTGGCCGCCCCGAAGTCGACCGCCGACACCGCCTGCTGCGGGTTGAGACCCCAATCCAGCATGCTCACCAGCGTTTTCACGACGAACTGGATGATCACCGAACCGCCCGGCGACCCCGTCACGTACTGGACGTCCCCCAGCGAACCGTCGCTGCCGCGGTCGAAGACGAGCGTCGGGGCCATCGAACTGCGGGGCCGCTTACCCGGTTCGACACGGTTGGCGAGCGGCGTCCCGTCCGGCCCGACGGGCTGGGCAGAGAAGTCGGTGAGCTGATTGTTGAGCACGAAGCCGTCCGTCATGTGGAACGACCCGAACGCCGATTCCACCGTCGTCGTCATCGACGCGACGTTGCCGTACTTGTCGGCGATCGAGATCTGGCTGGTGCCGTGTTCCTTGTCCTGCGGCTGCACCCCCAGCGGAACGGGCCCGAAGTTGCCCGGTTGCGCGGTGCCCATGCTCTTGCCGGGGTCGATGAGGCCGGCCCGCTGCTTCAGGTAGTCCTCGTTCAGCAGCGTGTCGAGGGAATTGCCGGGCAGCGGAACGAAATCGGAGTCCGCGACGTACTTGTCCCGGTCGGCATACGCCAGTCGCTCCGCCTCGGAGATGAGATGCACGGCCTCCGCCGTCGGCTTTCCACCGTTGTCATCGAGGTTCGTCGGCCCGTACTGCGACAGGTCGAAGTTCGCCAGGATGCCCAGCGTCGCCGCGACCGCCGTGCCACCGGACGACGGGTTGGGCATGCCGCAGATCTCGTGATCCCGATACGGCGTGCACAGCGCCGTCCGCTTCTTCGCCTGGTAGTTCGCGAGGTCGTCGAGAGTCATCTGTCCGGGAGTGCGCCCACCCGACGCTGTCGCCGTCGCATCGACGATGCCCTGGGCGATGGCCCCGGTGTAGAAGGCGTCGGCGCCGCCCGCCGCGATCGCACCGAGCGTCTTGGCCATGGCCGGGTTGGTCAGTTTCGTGCCTGCCGGCTTGGGGCTGCCGTCCGGATTGAGGAAGTACGCCTTCGACGGCTCGTCGAGCGCCAGATCGGGAGCGGACTCGGCGATCTGCCCGGCCATCCGAGGGCTGACCTCGAGTCCCTGGTCCGCGAGCGAGATGGCCGGGTCGAACAGTTCCCGCCACTGGTCCCGGCCGTGCTCGCGGTGCGCCAGCTCGAGCATCCGCACCACCCCGGGAACCCCGATGGACCTGCCACTCGCCCGCGCGTCGGGCTTGGGCTCGGTGCGATCGGTGTCGCTGATCCAGCGCAGGTAGTTCTCCGTCGCGGCCATCGGCGCGACCTCACGCCCGTCGTATGCCTCGACGCTGTTCTGCCCGGCGTCGTAGTAGAGCAGGAACGCCCCGCCCCCGATTCCGGAGGACTGCGGTTCGACGAGACCCAGCACCGTCTGGGCCACGATCAGCGCGTCGGCGGCCGTTCCCCCGTCCCGCAACACCTCGCACGCGGCCTGCGTCGACACCGGGTTGGCGGTGGACACCGCATACGACGCGGTGTCCACGGGTGTCATCCCGGAGCGGTACCCGGTCGCGATCTCCGGGTTGGTCGCGAGATTCTGGGTGGTCGGCGCCGGACCGGGAGGCGGCGGCGCCGCGGTCATCGGGGTGCCGTTGGGGACGTCTGCACACGTGGCCGCTGGGTCGGCCTGCGGCTCCTCGTCCGACGCGCACGCGGCCAGCATGCCGACGCACAGGGCGGCGGCCAACGAGGCTCGAATTGCTGTTCCGATTCCCGTCACAGGACCCATCACCGAACCCTAACAGCGGAGATCCGGCGAAATCCGGTTAAAGACGAGGTCCGAAGTGCCGGGTGAGGATTCGGTAGCCGAGCTCGTGGAGGTGGTGGTGCTCGGGCCACCGGTCGCGGGTCCATGCCGGGTCGGTGTGGGCGGCGGTGATCGCGGCGGTGGTGGACGCGTGCAGATCGAACTCGAGATCCCGGCCGAGTTCCGCGACGGCATCCGGCTCCCGCGCATCGCCGAGCCGGCCGATCGTCCCGGCCACCTGCTCGTCCGCGTCGCGCAGGATCCGCCGATACGAACCCGGAAGCACGGTCCACAGCACCAGCAGCGCCACCGCCACACCGAGGACGGTCTCGAGAAGCCGGTCCCGGGTGACCGCAACGAGGTCGACGTGGGTTCCGAGGCCGCCGAGAACCAACGCGAGCGGGGTGATGAACACCATCGCCAGGCCGTAGTTGCGGACGAGGAAGGCTTCCGTCCCCGCCATCAGGAGCGCCACGACGAGTACCAGCGCGGCCGCCGACAGGTCGAGCGTCGCGAGCGCGGCGAGCAGAACGAGTCCGAGCACCGTTCCGAAGAACCGGTGCAGCCCGCGGTACGTTCCCAGCACCCGGTCCGGGCCCTGGTGCAGGATCATCGCCGCGGTGATCACGGCCCAGTCGGGACGGGCGACACCGAGACCCAGCGCCACGAGACCGGCGGCGGGGCACGCGACCAGCAGTCGCGCGACGATCGTCCAGGACCGGCCCCGGAGGTGAGCCGCCCGCGCGAGCCGATAGCGGATCGACGGCCTGGGCAGCGGGACCTGCGGCCGCAAGTCGTCTTCGTCGGAGGCGTGGTCCGCGTCGAGACCGTGCACCGTGGCCGCGCACCGCAGGTGTGCCGCACGCACCGTGCGGGTCAGTGGATGATCACGCCCGACGAGGGCGGCGTCGTGGAGACACTGCCACGCGGCGTGCAGCGACCGCACCGCGTCCCGACGGGAATTCGGCGCGGGAGTGTCGGAGAGTGCGGCGTCGACTGCGGCCACCGCGGTCGCGACCGCGGCACGCTCGGGGGTGCGTGGACGCGCGAGCAGCCCCGACATCGACACGAGCAACGCCGACACCGCGCCGGCCGCCGCCCAGGACGTCACCTCCGCCACGGAGACACCGAGGGCGGGCAGCGCGGACGAGATCTCCACCGTCAGCAGCGGGAGGAAGGCACCGGGCGCTCCGAGCCGCAGCCCGTCGACAACGAAGGCACAGACGGCGACGACGACGGTCATCGTGAGGACGAGCGCCATCCCCCACAGCGGGGAACCGCCCGCCGAGGTCGCGTCGTGCACGAGTGCACCGACCGCCGCGCCCACACCGGCGAGGAGCACCATCACGGCGGCGGCGATCGAGACCACCCGCCACCGCACCCGATACGCCCTGCCCTCGCCGTAGACGACGGCGAAGGCTCCCAATGTCGCCGTCGCGGCGACCGCAGAGTGTCCGAGCGCGACGCCCGCCAGCGCGGGCAGGCACACGGCCACCGCGGCGCGGACCACGCCCGGCCAGCGCCGACCCTGCTTCGGTACCCCCAGCAGCAACGAGCGTGCCGGGGCCGGCGCAGGGATCGGCACACCGTGATCCCGAGACCCGGTTCCCTGGTCCTGCGCTCCTACCGACACGACCACACAGACTACGAGCGGTCGAGTCACTCGAAACAGTCGATGAGGTGCATCTCACGTGCGGTGCGCAGTATCGATCAGGTGTGGGGGTAGTGGAGCGGGCGCCCGTACTCCGCGGCGAGCAGGCCGAGAGCGACGGCACCGGCGAGCAGCCCGAAATCGCGCAGTGCGACGTCGTAGTACCCGGACAGCGTGACCAGGTTGACGATGATTCCGGCCAGCCAGGCCGCGACGACCCAGGCGCCGATCCGCGGCGCCACGGCGACGAGGATTCCTGCGATCACTTCGATCACGCCGACGGCGTACATACCCTGCTGCGCGGTTCCCGGCAGGATGCCGTCGATCCACGGCGCGAGGTAGGCCGGCCAGTCGGTGAGCCAGTTCGTGAACTTGTCCAGCCCGAACGCGATCGGCGCCACGGTGAAGACCGTGCGCAGCACGAGAAAGGCCTGATAGCCGGGGTCGGCCAGGGTGTGCGAACCGTGGCTGACCTCGTGGGGTGTGTTGGTAGCCATGACGACTCCTTCTAAAAACTATGTACATTGACTATAGAATTTCGCGCGCAATTAAGTCAACGGTTCTCGGTTTTACAATGGGTCCATGGGTGACACTTCACGCTCGGACGTCTCGGCCGTCTCCTCGCTCGACGAGCCGGTGCGCAGGCGGGTGTACGACCACGTGCGCACGCAGACGACGCCGGTCAGCCGCGACGACGTCGCCGAGGCACTGGGACTCGCCCGCTCGACGTCCGCGTTCCATCTCGAGAAGCTGGCCGACGAGGGGCTACTGGCGGTCGAGTTCGCGAGGCGCGGGGGACGCTCGGGTCCGGGCGCGGGGCGGCCCGCCAAGCTCTACCGACGATCCGACCGTGAGTTCTCGGTACACCTGCCCGAGCGTGCATACGCGCTCGCCGGCGAGTTGTTCGCCCGGGCGATCGAGGACGCGGACGCCACCGGCGCATCGCCGCGGGCGGCCCTCTCCGCGCGTGCCCACGACTTCGGGCGCGGCCTCGGCGCCGACACGGGCTGCACGGACGACGATCTGGTCGCGGCGCTCGCGACGTGCGGTTACGAACCGCGCCGCAGCGACGGCACCATCGTCCTGGTCAACTGTCCGTTCCACACGCTCGCCCGGCAGCACACCGACATGGTGTGCGGAATGAACCTCGCGCTGCTGTCCGGACTGCTCGACGGCGCGGGATGCGAGGATCGGCGCGCCACACTGGCACCCGCCGAGGGGTACTGCTGTGTGCGGATCGAAAGTGAGCAGCCACCCGCACGTGAGTGACAAAGCGTGCCCCGGGACGCTTCGGCACTCACCTGGGGTCGGCGCCGACCACGACGGTGGCGTCCATGTCTTCCGAGGTCTCGATCCGGGTGATCAACCCGGCGTCCGCGAAAGCCTCCGCGGTGAGCGGGGCCTGACTCTCACTGGTCTCGATCAGTAGACGACCGCCCGGCGCGAGCCAGTCGCGCGCCCCGAGGGCCACCCGCCGCTGGATGTCGAGTCCGTCCGCGCCGCCGTCGAGCGAGACCCGCGGTTCGTGGAACCGGGCCTCCGGCGGCATCAACCGGATCGCGTCGGTGGGCACGTACGGGGCGTTCGCGACCAGGACGTCGACGCTTCCCCTCAGTGTGGTGGGCAACGGTTCGTACAGGTCGCCCTCGAACACCCGGCCGGGGTCCGGGACGTTGCGTCGCGCGCACCGGACCGCGGCGGGGTCGATGTCCACCGCATACAACTCGATGCCGTCCCCCAGCGTCTCGGCGAGCGCGGCCCCCACCGCGCCCGAACCGCAGCACAGGTCGACCACGACAGCGCGCGGGCACGCGAGGGCGGCCGCCTGCTCGACGAGAAACGCGGTGCGGCGGCGCGGCACGAACACCCGCGGATCGACCGCGATCCGCAGCCCGCAGAACTCGGCCCAGCCGAGGACGTGTTCGAGGGGGACGCCTGCGACGCGGCGGTCCAGCATCGACGCGAGTTCGTCGGACGTCCGGGCCGCGGAGACGATCAGGCGGGCCTCGTCCTCGGCGAACACACAGCCGGCGGCGCGAAGCCTCGTGACGAGAACGAATTCGAGGGACGGTGAGAGAGACACTGACATGGGAGAGCCTTCCGGAATGCCGATGGGCGCTCTCCCGGTCACCTTATGTCGGTACGACCGCGCGGTCGCGGAGTGAGAGCACCCGACCTGAACGAACGGACACAGATCTCACCTCCTCGATACGGATCCTGCTCGGAGTCGCCACACTACCTCCATCAGCGGTCGCCGGACATCCGAATAACCGGAAGTGGTGTGGACCGGAGCAGGGGCGGGTATCCCATGTGACCTGCCCGAATTGACCAGGCAGATCGATCGAAGGTGATGCTCGGACCGCTGCCTCCGCATGGTGGTGGCGGATACAATCGAGGTTTCCGCGCTACCAATGGCGGATCTCGGATAGGACCGCGATATGGCCGATCAGGCGAAGCTCCTCGACTATCTGAAGCGAGTCACCGCGGAGCTCTACCAAGCGCGGGAAAAGCTGCGTGAGGTCGAGGGTGTCAGCCGCGAACCGATCGCCGTCATCGGCATGGGTTGCCGGTTCCCCGGCGGGGTGCGATCGCCGCAGGACTTGTGGCGGCTGGTGGAGTCCGGCACCGACACCGTCGCCGGTTTCCCCGAGGACCGGGGCTGGGGCCTGGCGGACCTCTACGATCCGACGGCCGAGCAGGCCGGCAAGACATACACGGTGCAGGGCAGCTTCCTCGACGACCCGGCGGGGTTCGACCCCGAGGTCTTCGGCATCTCGCCGCGCGAGGCGCTGGCGATGGACCCACAGCAGCGACTTCTCCTCGAGACGAGCTGGGAGACGTTCGAACACGCCGGCATCGATCCGCGGTCGGTCCACGGCCGCCAGGTCGGCGTCTTCACGGGGCTGTCCGGCATCGACTACGCGGCGCGGGCGGGCGGCATGCCGCCCGAAGACCTCGAGGGGTACTTCATCACCGGCAACGCCATGAGCGTCGCGTCCGGCCGCGTCGCCTACAGCTTCGGCCTGAACGGACCCGCGATCACGGTGGACACCGCGTGCTCGTCGTCGCTGGTGTCCATCCACCTCGCCATGCAGGCGCTGCGCAGCGGCGAGTGCGAACTGGCGCTGGCGGGCGGGGCGACCGTCATGGCGACCCCGGCGGTGTTCGTGGAGTTCAGCCGCCAGCGCGGACTGGCCCGGGACGGCCGGTGCAAGGCATTCTCCGCCGCCGCGGACGGCACGGCGTGGGGTGAAGGTGCGGGGATGGTCGCGTTGGAACGGCTGTCCGACGCAGAGCGCAAGGGTCGCCGGATACTGGCCGTCATCCGCGGCAGCGCGGTGAATCAGGACGGCGCCAGCAACGGCCTGACCGCCCCGAACAGGCAGGCTCAGGAGCGGGTGATCGCGCAGGCGCTGGCCAATGCGGGACTCGGCCCGGGCGATGTCGACGTGGTCGAGGCGCACGGGACCGGCACGAAACTGGGCGATCCGATCGAGGCGTCCGCCCTGCTGGCCGGCTACGGCCGCGACCGCCCCGCCGACCGGCCGCTGTGGCTCGGCTCGGTGAAGTCGAACCTCGGGCACACCCAGGCGGCAGCCGGCGTCGCCGGGGTGATCAAGATGATCATGGCGATGCGGCACGGTGTCCTGCCGAAGACACTGCACGTCGACCGGCCGACCCCGCACGTCGACTGGTCCGCCGGGTCGGTGTCGTTGCTCACCGAGAACCGGGAGTGGCCGGGGTCCGATCGGCCCCGGCGAGCGGCGGTCTCGTCGTTCGGCATCAGCGGCACCAACGCACACGTCGTCCTGGAGGAGTCCCCACCGGTCGAGCCGGCTACTTCCGAATCAGCCTCTCCCCCGGACGAAGTCGTGGCCTGGTTCCTTTCGGGCCACACCGAGCTCGCACTGCGCGCCCAGGCCGAGCGGCTACGCGACTACGTCACCGAGCACCCAGAGCTGACGCCCGCCGCGGTGGCAGGCGCACTGCTGGGTTCCCGTGCCGCGTTCGATCACCGCGCCGCCGTGATCGGCGCACGGCCCCAGACTCTGCTGAGCGGCCTCGACGCACTCGGCCGAGGTGCGCCCAGCGCCGACGTCGTCACCGGTGTGGCGTTGGAAGCCGGCGACCGGCCGGTGTTCGTCTTCCCCGGCCAGGGCTCGCAGTGGGTGGGCATGGCCACCGAGCTACTGGACACGTCGCCGGTGTTCGCCGACACCGTGCGGGAGTGCGCCGACGCGCTGGCCCCGTACACGAACTTCTCGCTGCTGGACGTGCTGCGCGACCGCGACCCCGCGGCGCTGGACCGGGTCGACGTGGTGCAACCGGCGCTGTTCGCGATGATGGTCGGTCTCGCGGAACTGTGGCGCTCCCACGGCGTCGAACCGGCGGCCGTCGTCGGACATTCACAGGGCGAGATCGCGGCCGCGTATGTCGCGGGTGCGCTGACCCTTTCGGACGCGGCACTCGTCGTGGCCGCGCGCAGCAGGGTGATCGGCGCGTCGGCCCGGCGGGGCGGCGGAATGGCCTCGGTGGCTCTGCCGGCGGACATCGTCCGGGAGAAGATTCAGCCCTGGGCCGGCGCCGTCGAGGTCGCGGCGATCAACGGGCCGTCCGCGACGGTGATCTCCGGACCCGTCGACGCCCTCGACCTCCTGGTCGGGCAGTTGCAGGGCGAGCGTGTCCAGGCCAGGCGGATCGCGGTGGAATACGCGTCGCATTGCGCGGACGTCTCCGTCCTGCGTGAACCCATTCTCGACGTCCTCGCCTCCATCACTCCCCGCCGGTCGCGAATTCCGTTCTACTCGTCGGTGACCGGTGGTGTGCTGGACGGCACCGCACTGGACGCGGACTACTGGTACCGCAATCTGCGACGGACGGTCCGGTTCGAGCAAGCGACGAGATCGCTTGCCGCGGACGGGTATCGACTGTTCGTCGAGTCGTGCAGCCACCCCGTCCTCACCGTGCCGTTGCAGGAAACCCTCGACGCGGCGGGCGTCGCCGGCCGCGCCATCGGCACCGTCCGGCGCGACCGCGCGGGCCTACGCCAGTTCACCGCCGCACTCGCCGAGGCACAGGTGTACGGGCTGCACGTCGAGTGGGATCGGGTGAGCTGGGCTCGACACGACGATCGGCAGCAGTGGGTGGACCTCCCCACGTACGCCTTCCAGCACCGCCGCTATTGGCTGGAAAGTCCGGTTCCACAGGGTGATTTCGCGTCGACGGGCATGGAAACGGGTGGACACCCGATGCTCGCCGCGTCGGTCGAGCTCGGTGACGGCCGGGGCGCGGTGTTCACGGGTCTGCTGTCGCCACAACGTCTTCCATGGCTGAGTGACCACGGCGTCAGCGGCACCGTCATTCTGCCGGGCACGGCTTTCGTGGAGCTCGCCCTGCACGCGGGGAACCGCGTGGGGTGCGGCCGGCTCGAGGAACTCGCCATCGAGGCACCCCTGGTGATTCCCGCCGAGGGTGAGGTGACATTGCAGGTGAGCGTGCTCGCCGACCCTGAAGCGGGCCGATCGACGGTGTCGGTGCACTCCCGGCCTGCCGATGCCGCGCAGGACACCCCGTGGACCCGGCACGCCACCGGCACGCTCACGGCGGCCGTGGACACCGCCGACTCCCCCGAACGGCAATGGCCGCCCGCCGATGCCACGCCGATCGACGTTCGAGGTCTGTACGACGTGCTCGACGAGGCCGGCTACGAGTACGGCCCGGCCTTCCGTGGCCTCCGCGCGGCGTGGCGGCGAGGCGACGACCTGTACGGCGAGGTGCGGCTGAGCGGAGAGGACCCCGCTGCTGCGGTCGCGGGATACGGGATCCATCCGGCGGTGCTCGACGCGGCGCTGCACGTGATTGCGCTCGGGGCCGCGGACACCGGTGTCCGGCTGCCGTTCGCCTGGGACAAGGTGCAACTGCACGCCGTGGGCGCCACCGCCTTGCGCGTGCACGTCACCCCGACCGGACCCGAGCGCTACCGGATCTCCGCGTACGACGCGGCGGGCAGACCGGTGCTGACCGCCGAATCGCTGGCGCTGCGGCCGCTCGGGGACGCGGGCGTACCTGCCGCCGGGGTTCGAGACAGCCTCTACCGCGTGGAGTGGATGCCGGTGGGTGCATCCAGCACCGCACCGGCAGACCTGATGCCGCTCGAGGAGGCGCTTGCCGGCGGCGATCCGGAAGGTCGCGTGCTGTGGCTCGACCGCGAACCGGGCGACGAACCGGACACGCCGGCTCGGGCGCACGCCGCCGCGGAGGCGACGTTGCGGGCGGTCCAGTCCTGGCTCCGCGAGGATCGCCTGGCCGAGACCCGCCTGCTGGTCACGACGAGGCTCGCGGTGGCGGTCCGCGACGACGATCCCGTCGACGACGTGTCTGCCGCCCCCGCATGGGGACTGATCGGCGCGGTGCAGAACGAGCACCCGGACCGCATCACCCTGGTGGACCTGGACGCACACGCCGGTGACCCTTCGTTGATCTCCATGGCCCTGGCCTGCAACGAGCCTCAGCTGGCCATTCGGGACGGCGTACTGCTGGCTCCCATGCTCGCCGCGGTGACACCCGTTGCGGCTGCACCCGAACCGGTACCCGCGATCTTCGGCCCGGACGGCACGGTCCTGATCACCGGCGGCACGGGAACCATCGGCAGACTGATCGCCCGCCACCTCGTCGCGCGGCACGGGGTGCGCCGGCTGCTGCTGACCGGACGGCACGCGCTCGATCCCGAGGGTGCGGCCGAACTGCGTGCCGAGTTCGCCGAGTCGGGGGCGGAGGTCAACGCTGTCGCCTGCGACGTGGCCGACCGCGCCGCGGTGGCCGCTCTCCTTGCCGGCATTCCCGACCTGTCCGGCGTGATCCACGCCGCCGGGGTGCTCGAGGACGCCACCGCCGCCACCCTGACCGAAGAGCAGTTACACGCCGTCCTTCGTCCCAAGGTGGACGGTGCCTGGCATCTGCACGAACTCACCCGGGACCGCGACTTGTCGGCGTTCGTGCTGTTCTCCTCGGCGGCGGGTGTGCTCGGCGGCGCAGGCCAGGCGAACTATGCGGCGGCGAATGTCTTCCTCGACGCACTCGCGCAGCACCGCCGCTCCCGCGGGCTGCCCGCGACGTCCATGGCCTGGGGACTGTGGGACCGGCCCAGCGGCATGACGTCCCATCTGAATGCGGCCGACCTCGACCGGTTACAGCGCAGTGGCATCGACACCATCAGCCCGGAGTCGGGTCTGGCCCTGTTCGACGCTGCCCTTGCCGTGAACCGTCCGTTGATCGTGCCGATACGGCTCTCGACGAGGGCCTCCCGATCCGACGGTGAGTCGCTGCCGCCGATCCTGCGCCGGGTGCTCGGCGTCCGCCGTCGCCGCGCCGCTGCCGCCGATTCCCCGACCGGACTGGCCGAGGAGTTGAGGGCGCTGGACCCCGGTGAGCGGCACAGCCGTGTGCTCGACATCGTCACCACCCACGTGGCGGCCGTGCTGGGTCACGAAGGCAAGGAGGCGATCGACCCGGAACGTGCTTTCAAACAACTCGGTTTCGACTCGCTGACCGCTGTGCAGCTGCGCAATCAGCTGGCGACCGCCACCGGTGTGCGACTGGCCGCGACTGTGGTGTTCGACCATCCCACTGCGGACGCGCTGACCCAGGAGCTGGTGGCGCGCCTGCTCGGCGACGATGCGGCTCCCCAGCCGGCCGGGCCGACACGTGCCCGCAGGGACGACGACCCGATCGTGATCGTGGGAATGGCCTGCCGATACCCGGGCAAGGTGTACAGCCCGGAGGACCTGTGGCGACTCGTCCGCGACGGCCGCAACGCCGTGGGCGCGTACCCCCACAACCGGGGCTGGAATCTCGACGAGGTGTACGACCCCGACCCGAACCGGGCCGGCACCACGTACATGAAGGAGGGCGGGTTCCTCTACGACGCAGACGAATTCGACGCCGCGTTCTTCGGGATCAGCCCGCGCGAGGCGATCGCGATGGACCCGCAGCACCGGCTACTTCTCGAGAGCGCCTGGGAAGCCTTGGAGCAGGCCGGAATCCGGCCGACCGCGCCCGGCCTCACCGACACCGGCGTGTACGTCGGGCTGATGGGCGGCGACTACGGCTTCCACCTGATGACTCAGCGCAACGTCGACGCCGAGGGCTATCTGATGACCGGGACGAGCAACAGCGTGGCATCCGGCAGGATCTCCTACTCCCTCGGCTTCACCGGTCCCGCGGTCACCGTGGACACAGCCTGCTCGTCGTCGCTGGTGGCCATGCATCTTGCGGCGCGGGCGCTCCGCGACGGGGAATGCGCGCTGGCGCTGGCCGGCGGGGCGACGGTGATGGCCACACCCGGTGTGCTGATCGAGTTCAGCCGCCAGCGCGGGCTCGCCTCGGACGGCCGCTGTAAACCGTTCTCCGACCGGGCCGACGGCACCGGGCTCAGCGAGGGCGCGGGAATGGTGGTGCTGGAGCGGCTCAGCGACGCCCGGCGCAACGGCCACCGGGTGCTGGCGATCATCCGCGGATCGGCGGTCAATCAGGACGGGGCGTCCAACGGATTGACGGCCCCGAACGGGCCGTCCCAGGAACGGGTCATCCGCCAAGCGCTGGCCGACGCCGCGCTCGGCCCGGCCGACATCGACGCCGTGGAGGCACACGGCACCGGCACGACGCTCGGCGACCCGATCGAGGCGCAGGCCTTGCTGGCTGCGTACGGGCAGGGCCGGGAGGGCCGGCCGCTCTGGCTCGGTTCCGTCAAGTCGAACATCGGGCACTCCCAGGCAGCGGCGGGCGTCGCCGGGGTGATCAAGATGGTGATGGCGATGCGGCACGGGGTGCTGCCCCCGAGCCTGCACGGCGACGTCCCCACCCGGCACGTCGACTGGACCGCGGGCGAGGTCTCGCTGCTCGCCGAATCGGTTGCGTGGCCGGAGACCGGACGACCCCGGCGGGCGGCCGTCTCGTCGTTCGGTATCAGCGGCACCAACTCGCACATGATCCTCGAACAGCCGCCCGAGGACGCGGTGCCGGAGGTCTCTCCGTCGGCGTCGCCGCTGGTCTGGGTGATCTCCGGAAAGACCGGGGATGCGCTGCGGGCGCAGGCCACCCGGTTGGCGGAGTTTCTCGACACGGACGAGTCCGAACTCCCGGATCCGGCCGACCTCGCCTACTCACTGGCCACCACCCGATCCGGATTCACCCACCGCGCCGCGGTGATCGGAGAAACGCTGGCCGACCTGCGCGACGGCCTCGCCCGCATCGTCACGGGGCGACCCGGCGGCAACATCGTCACCGGCACTAGCGCCCGCGGCAAGACGGCCTTCATGTTCACCGGCCAGGGTGCGCAGCGCATCGGGATGGGCCGCGGCCTCTACGAGGCGTACCCGGTATTCGCGAGGGCACTGGACGAGGTCTGCTCCGCACTCGACGAGCACGTGGAAACCCCGGTACGGCAAGTCATCTGGGACGAGTCCGACGGCGGTGGCGCGAAGCTCGACAGCACCGAATACACCCAACCGGCACTGTTCGCCATCGAGGTCGCGCTCTATCGGCTGCTGCGGGACTGGGGCATCACCCCCGACTACCTGATCGGCCATTCGATCGGCGAGATCACCGCGGCACACGTCGCGGGGGTGTTCAGCCTGCCCGATGCCGCCGCTCTGGTGGGTGACCGTGGGCGGTTGATGCAGTCGACCAAACCGGGTCTGATGATCGCCGTACGGGCACGCGAGGAGGACATCCTCCCGCGGATCGACGGGCGCGTCGATCTCGCGGCCGTCAACGGCGCCGAATCCGTCGTCCTCGCCGGCGCCGAACGCGACGTTCAGGCCGTCGCCTCCGAACTGTCCGCCGCCGGTCTGAAGGCCACGAGCCTGCGGGTCGAGCGGGCCTTCCATTCGACCCTGATGGACCCCATCCTCGACCAGTTCGCCGCCGTGGTGTCGAGGCTGACGACGCAGCCGCCGAAGATTCCGGTCGTCTCCAACGTCACCGGGCGCGTCGCCACCGCCGAGGAACTCATGGCCCCGGACTACTGGACCCGGCACATCCGGCACGCGGTGCGTTTCCACGACGGCGTCTGCGCCCTCGACGAACTCGGCGTCACCCGCCTCGTCGAAGTCGGTCCCGGTGCGGCCCTGGCGGCGCTCGCCGCCGAGGTCGTCCCGAACACGATCGCCACGCTGCCCGGACGCGGAGACGAAGCACACGGGATCATCGAGGCGGTCGCCGCCGCCTACGTGCAGGGCGCCACCATCGACTGGGATCGGGTACTGCCCGGTCGCCGCCGGGTGGTCCTGCCCACCTACGCATTCCAGCGCCGCTCCTACTGGCCGACGGCGTCCACCCGACATACCGGCGACCCGACCGAGCTGGGTCTGACCCCGGCCGATCATCCGCTGCTCGGTGCCGCGGTGACCCTCGACGACGACGCGACCCTGTTCACCGGACAGCTGTCCCTGCACCGGGATCCTTGGCTCGTGCCACCGACGATCGACGACGGCGACCAGCCGTCGACCGTCGAAGCGAAGACGCTGTTGCCTGCGGTGCCCGTCGAACTCGCCCTGCACGCGGCCCACCACGTCGGCCTCGACCACATCGACGAACTCACCCTGCAGCACCCGCTCGTCCTCCCGCCGTCGGGACTGGCCTCGATTCGCGTGCTGGTGTCGCCGCCCGGCACCGACGGCGCTCGCACCGTCACGATCTCGTCGAAGTCGGGTGACACCGACGGCCCGGACAGCTGGGTTCGGAACGCATCGGCGACGATCGACGACGTCGTCGGCCCTGCTGCCGGTGTGCCGCAGCAGGACCCGGGCGACACCGAGACCGAGGTGCGCCTCGACGACGGCACCGACACGAGTGGCTTCGGCATCCATCCGGAACTACTACAGGCGGCGATCGAACCCCTCCTCGGGTGGGACGGCTGGCCGCTGACCTGGTCGGGGATCCGTCTGCACACCGTCGGCGCAGAGGCGATGACCGCCCGGTTCACTGCCGGCGAGGACGGACGGTACCGCGTTGCCGCCGTCGATCCCGCGGGCGAGCCGGTGCTGACCGTCGACGCGCTGCGGGTGACGCAGAGGACGGGCGACGGGCGGGACGCAGGCCGGTCGGCGGCTCTGCGACTGCACCGGGCCGCCTGGATCCCGGTGGAGGTGGCCACGTCCGAACGGCCCCTCGGTCCGGCGGTCGTCCTCGGCGCCGAGGGGTTCGGCGACCCTGGTGTCGGTTCGACGTTCCCGCGCTATCCCGACCTGGAGGCGCTGCGAACCGCGATGGAGTCCCGGCCGGACGACGACGACCTGCGTCCGTGGACGGTGCTGGTCGGGTGTGCAACCGACGGCGACCACGGTCCGGACGCGACCCACGACCTGTGCGCTCGGGTATTGCGACTGCTCCAGGACTGGCTCGACGACGAGGCTGTCGCCGACAACCCGCTCGTGATCGTGACACGCAACGCCATGGTGACCGACGACGGGCAGGACCACGACGCTCGTCCCGACCTCGCGGCCGCGGCGGTGTGGGGTCTCGTCGGCTCCGCACAGAACGAGAACCCGGACCGGTTCGTGCTGATCGACCTCGACGACGCATCGGACGCCGAGGCCGCGATCACGTCGGCACTGGTGAGCGGGGAACCGCAATTGGCGGCCCGGAACGGCACCTTGCGCGCACCTCGGTTGCGGCGCATGCCCGCCGTCGACGAACCGACACCGTTCGATCCCGACGGCACCGTTCTGGTCACCGGCGGCACCGGCACGGTGGGATCTCTCGTAGCCCGGCACCTCGTGACCGAGCACGGGGCACAGCACGTGCTGCTGACCAGCCGGCACGGACCCGACGCAGAGGGCAGCGACCGACTGCGCAGCGAACTGCGCGGTCTGGGTGCCGAGGTGAGCATCGTTGCCTGCGATACCGCGGACGAGTCGGGGGTCACCGCGCTGCTGGCCGGGATACCGCCCGAACACCCGCTCACCGCGGTGATCCACGCGGCCGGCGTGATCGACGACGGCACCCTCGCGTCGCTCACCCCCGAGCGGCTCGACGCGGTCCTGCGACCGAAGGTCGACGCGGCCTGGAACCTGCACCGGCTGACCGCGGACAGCGATGTGCGGGCGTTCGTCATGTTCTCCTCGCTCGCCGGCATCCTCGGGGCCCCCGGGCAGGCGAACTACGCGGCCGCGAACATGTTCCTCGACGCCCTCGCCCATCACCGCCACGCCCTCGGGCTGCCCGGGCTCTCGATCGCGTGGGGCATGTGGGCGACACCCAGCGCCATGACCGACAACCTCGGCGCGATCGACCTCGCCCGAGCCCGCCTCAGCGGAATGATTCCGATGCCCGCGGCCGACGGCCTGACCCTGTTCGACAGCGCGCTGGCCGCCGGTGCACCCACGGTCGCGGCCGCACGGTTCGACCACTCCGGCTCGGCCGCACCGTACGTTCCCGCCCCGCTGCGTGGCCTGATCCGGGAATCGCGCCCGCACGCCGCGGGGTCGGACGCGGTCGTGACCGGAGCGAGCGGGTCCGGGCCGTCGGATTGGGCGCAGCGCCTCGCCGACCGGTCGATCCCCGAGCAGCGGCACCTGATGCTCGATCTGGTGCGGGGCGGAGCAGCCACGGTGCTCGGCTACGACGCATCGGACTCGGTGGACCCCGACCAGGCGTTCAAGGAACTCGGCTTCGATTCACTGGCGGCCGTTGCGCTCCGCAACCATCTCGGTGCCGCCACGGGGCTGCGGTTGCCGCCGACCATGGTGTTCGACCACCCGAGTCCGCGTGCCGTCGCCGAGTTCCTGCGCTCGGAACTCGTCCCGGATCCGATGTCCGTTGCTCTCGCCGACGTCGACCGGCTGCGCGCGACCATCGCCGAACTCGGCGAGGACAGCGAGGCACGGTCGGCCATCGCGCAGCGCCTCGGAAGCTTGTTGGCCGAGGTCGGCACGTCCGACGATGCGCATGCGGCCGCGGTCGACAAGATTCACGCCGCGACGAGTGAGGAGATCCTCGACCTCATCGATCGCGGTCTCTGACCCGAAACAGTGCGGGTGATCGCCGCCGGGAACACCGGCCCCGCAGGCGATACGATCGTCGCCGTCACAGGCCTCGAAAGGAATCACACGCCCCATGCGCCGCACCCTTGCTCTGACCGCCCTCACCGTCTGCTCCGCGGCAATCCTCACCGCCTGCGGTGGCGACAGCGACACCGCCGCCTCCGAGACGACGTCCGCCTCGGCTTCCGTGGCGGCGAGGACGACCGCCGCCACCGCCCCCGGCAGCCGCGTGTTCTCGGTCGCCGACGACCCGCAGACGGCCGCCGACTACCTGGCCTACCTGCGCGCGAACAACCAGACCGTCACCGACGACGACCTGGCGGTCCATCAGGCCGGCGAGATCTGCACCGCCCTCGACGCAGGCAAGCCCCTCGATCAGGTGCGTGAGGAGTGGACGCCGATGCTCACCAACGACGGCGTCTACCCGTACATCATCGGCGCGATCACGCGGTACTGCCCCGATCACGAGAACGTCCTCAACTAGTAGTAGGCGCTTCGCGCCCGTGAGTGGTTAACGAGTCTCTGCACTCGCCAACCGCGCACGGGCGGCGGAGCCGCCCCCGTGGGAATACCTGGACGCAGCGGGTGTTACACACCATGAAGTAGTTGAACAATCAATTACATGAGTACGAGGAGACACCCCATGCCTGCCGTGACGGTCGACAACATCCTTGCTCTGCCGCGTATCGACGCACCCGCTCCCGGCGCCGTCGACCGCCCGGTCCGTTCGCTCACCACCGCACCCGTCGGCTACGAGGGCGAAGGCTTCCCGGTTCGCCGCGCGTTCGCCGGCATCGACCTGACAGCGCTCGACCCGTTCATCCACATGGACCAGATGGGCGAGGTCGACTACGCACCCGGGGAACCCAAGGGCACCCCGTGGCATCCGCACCGCGGCTTCGAGACCGTCACCTACATGATCGACGGCATCATGGAGCACCAGGATTCCAACGGCGGCGGCGGCACCATCGGTGGCGGCGACACCCAGTGGATGACCGCGGGCGGCGGCATCCTGCACATCGAGACCCCGCCCGAGCACCTGGTGATGAGCGGTGGCCTGTTCCACGGCGTCCAGTTGTGGGTGAACCTGCCGCGCGACAACAAGATGGCCGCGCCCCGCTACCAGGACATCACCGGCCAGAAGGTGGCCCTGCTGTCCTCGTCCGACGGCGGCGCTCTCGTTCGGGTGATCGCCGGTGACGTGGACGGACACCACGGCCCCGGGTCCACGTACACGCCGATCAGCCTCGTCCACGCGACGATCGCACCGGGTGCCGGCCTGACGCTGCCGTGGAACCCCGAGTTCAACGCGCTCGCCTACGTCCTCGCGGGCGAGGGGCTCGTCGGTTCGGAACGTCGTCCGATCCGCATGGGCCAGACGGCCGTCTACGGGCGCGGTGACACCCTCACGATCGCCGCGGCCGACACACAGGATTCGCGGACCAAGTCCTTCGAGGTGTTCCTCCTCGGCGGCAAGCCGATCCGCGAGCCCGTCGCAATGGCCGGACCGTTCGTCATGAACACCAAGGCCGAGGTGCTGCAGGCGTTCGAGGACTTCCAGGCCGGCCGCCTGGGTTCCGTTCCCGCGGCGCACGAAACGCTCGACTGACCCCATGTGAGTGGCAAAGCGTGGCGGGGCACACATTGCCACTCACGTGCGGAAGACAGTGCACGACAGACGATCCGGCGCCCCACTCAGGGGCGCCGGATCTTCGCGTCGATGCGGTGGATCCGTAGGTCGTCCTGCGGGATCCGGAACGTCTCGACCACCCGGACCGTCACGAGGGTGCGGCCGAACAGTCCGGCGTCGAGGAGGTAGTCGACGGTGACGTCGTCGCCGTCGACCGTCCACACGCAGTCGCGGATCGCCCGGATCACCCGGTACTGGGGGCCGCCGGACAGGCTTCGGCGCAGGTGATTTCCGGAGAACGCCGTCTTCAGCCCCACCTCGTACCGCACCGCCCGCGGCTCGATGGGCACCGTGTTGCCGTCGTGGCTGAGCAACGCGTCCAGGTAGGCCCGGGCGACATCGACCTGTGTGTTCATGTCAGTAGTCGAACATTTCGGCCGCGGCGAGCACCAGCGTTTCCGCGTCGTCGCAGCTAGGCGCGGACGCCGCCACGGACGCGGTCAGCCGATTGCTGCGTTTGTCCCGTTCGCTCACCGGACTCGACGGCAGGTTCGTGTCGAACACCGCACCCGGATAGAAGTAGTAGTGACATTCGAGTGCGTCCCGGAAGTACGTGAACGTCTTGCCGCCGAGTTCGACCGCTTCGGGGCCGCCGACCTGCGACGGTTCGGGCGCCAGCGCCAGTTGCACGGACGCCGCGTCGCCGCCACGGAGCGTCAGGAGACATTCGTAGGGACGGCTACCCGGAGAGAACGTCTCGACGCCCCGCCCGGACATCTTTTCGACCACCCGGCACGGATCCTGCTGCGCGAGCGGGATATCCGAACGCACCGGCACCGGGGTGCGCAGCCTGCCGGCGACCGATCCGAGGACCGTGCGGGCCTCCGCGCAGTCGTCGCCGCCGGCGGAGTCACCCGTTCCGCCTGCCCCGTCGAGATACGACACGTGCCCCCATCGCCCCGGGGCGGCGTCGTCCTGCACTCCCGGAACCGGGGGCAGCGAGAAGTAGAGGGTGCACGTTCCGGGGAGCGCGCCGACCGCGGGACGCACCTCGATTCCCGACGTCGCCTCGCCGGCACCGGTTTCTTCCGCGGGTTCGCGTTCGCCCACCGTCACCTCGACCCAGACCGGGTTGGCGGGCGTGCCGCGGGGAGGCACCAACTCGGCGTGGCAGGTGGACAGATCGCCGACGGGCCCGAATGCAGTGACCTGACCGAGCGAGGCGACGAGATTTTCGTCGAGCAGTCCGCACGGCGTGATGGCGCGGGCCGCGGCGGCGACGCCCAACTCGACGCGGCTGTGGTCGCTCACGGGCAGGCCGTAGATCGGCTCGCCGACCCCGGCGACGCTCGGCGCCCCCTCGACCACCCCGGCGCACGACGCGAGCAGTGCCGCAAAAAGTGCGGCCACCAGCGGTGTTACCACCGTCGCGCTGCGGCCCACCGCTGTCTCCTCACTCGGACTTCGAACCCCGGCACGCGAACGATGGTGCCCGGAGTACAGTGCTGAGTATGCAGCGCGCACTCCTCCTTGGTTGCCGCGACGGGGTCTGATCCAGACTGGCTTCCCGTCGCGGGGTTTCTCGTGCGCCGGTCGACACAGCCGTTGGACTCGGAAAGTCCACATCGAACCTGGAGATCAATCCCATGTCCCCCGCTGACGCCTTTACCTCCGGAACGCGCACCATCACGCCGCCTTCCAAGCCTGCTCCCTCCGATCAGCCGGAGTGGAACACGCAGAAGAATTCGTCGATGCCGACGTTCCGTTACCGCTCCTTCTCCGAAGAAGTGGAGCCGGTGTCGCTGCCGGACCGCTCGTGGCCCGACAAGATCATCGACCGTGCGCCGCAGTGGTGCGCGGTCGACCTCCGTGACGGCAACCAGGCGCTGATCGACCCGATGAGCCCCGCCCGCAAGCGCCGCATGTTCGAACTGCTGGTGCGGATGGGCTACAAGGAGATCGAGGTCGGCTTCCCGTCGGCGAGCCAGACGGACTTCGACTTCGTCCGCGAGATCATCGAAGACGGAGCGATTCCGGACGACGTCACCATCCAGGTGCTCACGCAGTCCCGGCCGGAACTGATCAAGCGCACGTTCGAGGCCTGTGAGGGCGCGAACAAGGTGATCGTCCACTTCTACAACTCGACGTCCATCCTGCAGCGGCGGGTGGTGTTCAAGGCCGAGCGCGAGGTGATCAAGAAGATCGCGACCGACGCGGCGACCCTGGCCCTCGACGAGGCGAAGAAGTACCCCGACACGCAGTGGCGCTGGGAGTACTCCCCCGAGTCGTACACCGGCACGGAACTCGAGTACGCCAAGGAGGTGTGCGACGCCGTCACCGAGGTGCTGCAGCCGACGCCGGAGAACCCGGTGATTCTGAACCTGCCCGCCACCGTCGAGATGGCGACGCCCAACGTGTACGCCGACTCCATCGAGTGGATGCACCGCAACCTGGCCCGCCGCGACTCGGTCATCCTGTCGCTGCACCCCCACAACGACCGCGGCACCGGCGTAGCCGCCGCGGAGCTGGGCTACCAGGCCGGCGCCGACCGCATCGAGGGCTGCCTGTTCGGCAACGGGGAGCGCACCGGCAACGTCTGCCTGGTCACGCTCGGACTCAACATGTTCACCCGGGGCGTCGACCCGCAGATCGACTTCTCGAACATCGACGAGATCCGCCGCACCGTCGAGTACTGCAACCAGCTGCCCGTCCACGAGCGTCACCCGTACGGCGGCGACCTCGTGTACACCGCGTTCTCCGGCAGCCACCAGGACGCGATCAACAAGGGCCTCGACGCCATGAAGTTCGATGCCGACTCGCAGGACGCGGACGTCGACGACATCCTGTGGGCGGTTCCCTACCTGCCGATCGACCCCAAGGACGTGGGCCGCACCTACGAGGCCGTGATCCGCGTCAACTCGCAGTCCGGCAAGGGCGGCGTCGCGTACATCATGAAGGCCGATCACGGGCTGGTGCTGCCGCGTCGCCTGCAGATCGAGTTCTCGCAGGCCGTCCAGCGGATCACCGACGGCGAGGGCGGCGAGGTGTCGCCGAAGGAGATGTGGGACGTCTTCCACGAGGAGTACCTGGCTCCGATCACGCCGCTCGAGCGGATGAAGCAGAAGGTCACGGCGTCCGAGGAGGACGGCGGCACCGACTCCATCACCGCGACCGTGAAGGTCGACGGCAAGGAGCACGAGATCTCGGGTTCGGGCAACGGCCCGCTCGCCGCGTTCGTCGACGCGCTCGCCACGATCGACTTCGACGTGCGTGTGCTCGACTACTCCGAGCACGCCATGTCGGCCGGTGACGACGCCCAGGCGGCCGCGTACGTCGAGTGCGCCGTGACCGCGCCCGACGGACGGAACACCGTGGTCTGGGGTGTCGGCATCGCGACGTCGATCACCACCGCGTCGCTCCGCGCCGTTGTTTCGGCGGTCAACCGGGCGCACTGACCGCTTCCCGACCCTCGCTGCCGCAGGCGCGCACCACGCGCACCTGCGGCAGCGTCGTTTCCGGCCACGGAAAGCGGCTCCCTCCGGGCGTCGGGTGACTACCCTGGTAACGGAGTCCACACCGGACCCGAACCGCCTCGGACCCTTCGGGGGGCGTCGTGAATCTGGCATTTCAACAGCATCTTCCGGTCCGTCCGTATCCGGCCCGGCGCCGCCCCAAGGGCAGCTTCTTCTACAAGATGATCACGACGACGGATCCCAAGGACCTGGGGATTCTGTACCTGATCACCTCGTTCGTCTTCTTCATGGCCGGCGGTCTGATGGCCCTGCTGATCCGCGGCGAGCTCGCCGTCCCCGGTCTGCAGTTCCTGTCGAACGAGCAGTACAACCAGCTGTTCACGATGCACGGCACGATCATGCTGCTGCTGTACGCGACGCCGATCGTGTTCGGGTTCGCCAACTACATCCTGCCGCTGCAGATCGGCGCCCCCGACGTCGCGTTTCCCCGTCTCAACGCGTTCAGTTACTGGGCGTTCCTGTTCGGCGGCACCATCGCGATCGCGGGTTTCATCACCCCGGGTGGCGCCGCGGACTTCGGCTGGACGGCATACTCGCCGCTCACGAGCGCGCTGCATGCGCCGGGCGTCGGTGCCGATCTGTGGATCATGGGGCTGGCGCTGTCCGGTCTCGGCACCATCCTCGGCGGGGTCAACATGATCACGACCGTCATCTGCTTGCGAGCCCCGGGCATGATCATGTTCCGGATGCCGATCTTCACGTGGAACATCTTCATCACCAGCATCCTGATCCTGGTGGCGTTCCCGATCCTCACCGCAGCGCTGATGGGGCTGTTCGTCGACCGCCACCTGGGCGGCAATCTGTACGACCCGGCCACCGGCGGCGTGCTGCTGTGGCAGCACCTGTTCTGGTTCTTCGGCCATCCGGAGGTGTACATCGTCGCGCTGCCGTTCTTCGGCATCGTGTCGGAGATCTTTCCGGTCTTCAGTCGCAAACCGCTCTTCGGATACAGCGGGCTCGTCTACGCGACGATCGCCATCGCCGCCCTCTCGATCGCCGTGTGGGCGCACCACATGTACGCGACGGGCGCGGTGCTGCTGCCGTTCTTCTCGTTCATGACGTTCCTGATCGCGGTGCCCACCGGGGTGAAGATCTTCAACTGGATCGGCACCATGTGGAAGGGGCAGCTGACGTTCGAGACCCCCATGCTGTTCTCGCTCGGCTTCCTCATCACGTTCATCTTCGGCGGCCTCACCGGTGTCATCCTCGCGAGTCCCCCGCTGGACTTCCACGTCACCGACAGCTACTTCGTGATCGCCCACTTCCACTACGTGCTGTTCGGGACGATCGTCTTCGCCACGTACGCGGGCATCTACTTCTGGTTCCCGAAGATGACCGGCCGCATGCTCGACGAGCGTCTCGGCAAATGGCACTTCTGGACCACGTTCACCGGTTTCCACGGCACGTTCCTCGTCCAGCACTGGCTCGGCGCCGAGGGGATGCCGCGCCGCTACGCCGACTACCTGCCCTCGGACGGCTTCACCGTCCTCAACTCGGTCTCCACGGTGTTCGCGTTCGTCCTGGGCGCGTCGACCGTGCCGTTCGTCTGGAACGTCTTCAAGAGCTACCGCTACGGCGAGGTGGTCACGGTGGACGATCCGTGGGGGTTCGGCAACTCCCTCGAGTGGGCGACGACGTGCCCGCCGCCGCGGCACAACTTCACCGAGCTGCCGCGCATCCGCTCCGAGCGTCCCGCGTTCGAACTGCACTATCCGCACATGGTCGACCGGATGCACCGCGAGGCGCACGTCGGCGTGCGGGGCGCGGTGGCGCACGCGACCGAGCCCGCGGGCGCCGACCCGAAGGTGAACCGCCAGTAACTTCCGCGTGAAAGTTCCCTTCTCCGAGAGCTTCTCGAGGAGCCGGACGAAAACGACTCTGTGACAACGGGTTGCAGATACCCCTCCGGAGGACGCCCAGTTCGGCGGAATTCCGGCCTCATTACTCCGCCGTAGGGTCGACACGCAAGTCATTGAACGCTTGACAAGCAGATCCGGGCCTCGCAGAAGTTACGCGCGGGTACATATTTTCGACGTTATGCTCGCATTCCCCGAGCATCGGTCCCGCAATGGCGCAGGTCCGACGATCGCGTTCGGGGCGCCCCTGGAGGTAGTCAAGTGGGTTGTGCAGGGGTGCACGTGTCCGCGAAGGCGGCACCCAGTCCTCGGCGGACATGGCCTTGGCCATCGAAACACTCTGCGGATCAATGAGTTTTACGGAAACGGAGCGATAACAGATGTTCAAGCGAATAGCGATAGTCAACCGCGGCGAAGCGGCGGTCCGCCTGATTCGTGCGGTGCGCGAACTGAACGCCGAGCACAACTACGGCATCCGCACGATCGCACTGCACACCGAGGCGGAACGCCGCGCGATGTTCGTTCGGCAGGCCGACGAAGGTGTGTGCTTGCGCACAGTCAAGACCGGCACCGCCTACCTCGATCACGCCGAGCTGGCCCGCGCGCTGCGCGAGAGCAAGGCCGACGCCGTGTGGGTCGGCTGGGGCTTCGTCGCCGAGGATCCCGCGTTCGTCGAGGTCTGCGAGCAGCTCGGCATCACGTTCATCGGCCCGCCCGCCGAAGCGATGCGCCTGCTGGGCGACAAGGTCGAGGCCAAGCTCCTCGCCGAGAAGGTGGAGGTCCCGGTCGCGCCGTGGAGCGGCGGCCCCGTCGCCACCCGCGCCGACGCCCGCCGTCACGCCCAGGCCATCGGCTACCCGCTCATCATCAAGGCCCGCTCCGGTGGTGGTGGCCGCGGTATCCGCAAGGTGTGGTCGGAGGACGAACTCGAACTCGCGCTCGAACGCACCCAGGGTGAGGCCCAGCGGTCCTTCGGCGACCCCGTCGTGTTCATCGAACGACTGGTCACCGACGCACGCCACGTCGAGGTACAGGTGATTGCCGACAACTTCGGCAACGTCTGGGCTCCCGGTGTGCGCGACTGCTCCATCCAGCGCAAGAACCAGAAGGTCATCGAGGAGTCCAGCTCCCCGCTCCTCACCGCCGAGCAGTCGAACCACCTGCGCACCGTCTCCGCAGAGCTCGTGCGCGCCGCCGGCTACCGCGGCGCCGGCACGGTCGAGTACCTGTACCAGCCCGAGCAGAAGACGTTCACGTTCCTCGAGGTCAACACCCGCCTGCAGGTCGAGCACCCCATCACCGAGGCCACCACCGGCATCGACCTGGTGAAGCTGCAGATCCTCGTCGCGAGCGGTGAGCCGCTGGTCGGCGACTGCCCGCCCGAGTTCGGTCACGCCGTCGAGGCCCGCCTCAACGCGGAGGACGCCGCCAACGGCTTCGCTCCCGCGCCCGGCGCCGTGCAGCTGCTCAAGTTCCCGCTCGGCAGCGGTCTCCGCGTCGACACCGGCATCGCCCAGGGCGACGTCATCCCGCCCGACTACGACTCGATGGTCGCCAAGGTCATCGCCTGGGGTCGCGACCGCTCCGAGGCGCTCGCGCGTCTGCGCACCGCTCTCCGCGAGACCACGGTCGTGCTGCAGGGCGGCACCACCACCAAGTCGTTCCTGCTGGACCTGTTGGACCGCGAAGAGGTCATCTCCGCGTCCGCCGACACCGGCTGGCTGGACCGCACCGACGCAGGCACCTCCAACGTCCCGTCCCGGACCGCGGACGTCGCCCTGATCGCCGCCGCCATCGACGTCTACGACGCCGAGGAGAAGCTCGAGCGTGAGGCGTTCCTGTCGTCCGCTCGCGGTGGACGCCCCCGCGCCGGCCACGCCATCGGCCGCAAGGTGGAGCTCAGCTACCAGGGCCAGGCCTACGGACTCACCGTCACGCAGGTCGGCGCCCACAGCTACCGCGTCGACGGGGACGCCCCCGAGACCGAGGTCGAGGTCGACCGCCTCAGCGAGTTCGAGAGCCGCCTGGTGATCGGCGACCGACGCCACCACGTCGTCTCGGTCGCGGGCCGCGCCCAGTACCTCGTCGAGGTCGACGGCATCAGCCACCAGATCAGCCAGGACGAGGCCGGCGTCGTCCGCGCACCGGCTCCCGCAGTCGTGGTCGCGGTGCCCGTGTCCGTCGGCGACGAGGTCGAGGTCGGCGCCACGCTGGTCGTCCTCGAGAGCATGAAGATGGAGACCGCGGTCCGCGCCCCCGTCGCAGGCCGGGTGCGGGAAGTTCTCGCCATGGTCAACTCCCAGGTCGACGCCGGAACGGCACTGCTGCGCGTCGAGGAGAGCTCCGAGGAGTCCACCGCTCCGAAGTCGCCTCGCGTCGAATTCGATCTCGGCTCTCCCGCTTCGCACGGGAACACCCGGGCCGATGCCCTCGAGCAGATCGACGCACTCGCCGCACTGCTCACCGGTTACGACGTCAGCGCGAAGCGGGCCGGTGTTCTCCTCGCCGATTACGAGAAGCTGCGCGCCGAGATCGCGGGCGACCCGGATCTCGTGCAGGCGGAGCTCGCCCTGCTGAACACGTTCGCGGACATCTGCGAGATCGGACGTAACCGTCCGACCGCAGCCGAGGAGGACGGTGACGAGCGCGTCCACAGCCCGCGCGAGCACTTCCACACCTACCTCCACACCCTCGACGTCGAGCTCGAAGGCCTGCCCGAGTCGTTCACGACCCGGCTGTCGCGGGCGCTGCGTCACTACGACGTCACCGACCTCGAGCGGACCGCCGAGCTGGAGGAGGCGGTCTACCGCCTGTTCCTCGCGCAGCAGCGCATGGACAACCAGGTTCCCGTCATCGCCGCCTTGCTCGATCGGTGGCTGAACGAAAAGAACGCTCCCGGCCGCGCACCCAGCGGACTCGGTGAGGTCCTGGACCGGCTGATCATCGCCACCCAGGTCCGTTACCCGGTGATCGGCAACGTCGCCCGCAACGTGCGGTTCCGGTTCTTCGACGAGCCGCAGATCCGCAAGGCCCGCGAGCAGGTCTACGACGGTGTCCGCGGCAGCCTCGAGTACCTCGCCGAGCGTCCCGACGCCGCCGACTACCAGGAACGCCTCGAGGCCCTGGTCGCCACCCCACAGTCGCTGACCGAGCTCCTCGGGCAGCGGATCGCACGCAAGAGCGCGACCGTCGGGCCACTGCTCGAGGTCGTCACCCGTCGCTACTACGACATCCGCACGCTCGAGGACGTCACGTCCTTCGACCGCAACGGACGGCGTTTCGTCACCGGCAACTTCGATCTGCTCGGCGAGCGCCTCAACCTCGTGTCGGCCGTCGCCGAGTACGCCGAACTGCCCGGTGCGCTCGACGAGATCGGTGCCGTCGCCGCGGAGAACCCCGACAACCTCGTCCTCGACCTCTACCTGTCGTGGACCGCACCGCCCGCCGACCCGAACACCATGTCCGAGGACCTGCGGAAGGCGCTGGCGGCGCTGCCGCTGGCCGCGACCTGCCGCCGGGTCACGGTGTCCGTCTTCGGCGGAACCGACATGGACGTCCGCAAGTTCACGTACCGCCCGGACGCAGGTGTCCTGGCGGAAGAGAAGCTGATCCGGGACATGCACCCGCTCACCGGCCAGCGACTCGACCTGTGGCGCCTGAAGAACTTCGACGGCACCCGCCTCCCCGCGGTCGCCGACACGTTCCTGTTCAACCTGGTCTCGCGCGACAACCCCACCGACGAACGCCTCATCGCGCTCGCCGAGATCCGCGACATCACGCCGGTCCGCAACGAGGACGGCCAGGTCATCGGCGTTCCCGCCGCGGAACGCGTGCTGCAGTCGTGCCTCGACGGCATCCGCCGGGCGCAGGCCACGCGCGGCAGCAAGCGCAAGCTCGACGCCAATCGCGTCGTGCTGTACGTGTGGCCGAAGATCGACGTCCCGGTCGAGGACCTCGAGGCGTTCGCCCGGGTCGCGGCACCGCTCACCGCGGGCGCCGGACTCGAGGAGATCACCGTGATCGCCCGGCTCCAGGGCGAGCCCGGCACGGAGTCGCGGGAGAAGGCTCTGCGCTTCTCCTACCGCACCGGTGCCGGCGTGGTCGTCAAGGTCACCGAGCCGCCGACCGAGCCGCTGCAGCCGCTCGACGCGTACACGCAGAAGGTCCGCAGCTCACGTGCCCGCGGCACCGTCTACCCGTACGAGCTGATCCCGCTGCTCACCGGCCGCGACGGCAGCTTCGTCGAGCACGACCTGGACGAGACGGGCCAGCTGGTTCCCGTCGAGCGTCCGTACGGTCAGAACAAGGCCGGCCTCGTCGTCGGTCTGGTCACGGCCCGCACCGACCGGCATCCCGAGGGAATGACCCGCGTCGCGCTCTTCGGTGACCCGACGAAGGCACTGGGCACCGTCGCGGAAGCCGAGTGCGCCCGCCTCGTCGCCGGTGTCGACCTGGCCGAGAAGCTGGGTGTCCCGGTCGAGTGGTTCGCGCTGTCGTCCGGCGCGACGATCTCCATGGACAGCGGCACCGAGAACATGGACTGGGTGTCCCGCGGCCTGCGTCGCCTCATCACGTTCACGCAGAACGGTGGCGAGGTCAACGTGATCGTGGCCGGCATCAATGTCGGTGCGCAGCCGTACTGGAACGCCGAAGCCACGATGCTGATGCACACCAAGGGCATCCTCGTCATGACGCCGGACAGTGCCATGGTGCTCACCGGTAAGAACTCGCTCGACTACTCGGGTGGCGTCTCGGCCGAGGACAACTTCGGCATCGGCGGTTACGACCGCGTGATGGGCCCGAACGGTGAGGCGCAGTACTGGGCGCCGAACCTGCCCGCCGCGTGCGAGATCCTGTTCGCGCACTACGACCACGCGTACGTCGTTGCCGGAGAACGCTTCCCGCGCCGGGCGCAGACCAGCGACCCGATCGGGCGCGACGTGCGGTCCTTCCCGCACGTCCACCCGTCCAGCGACTTCACCACGGTCGGCGACATCTTCTCCGCGGAGACGAACCCGGAACGTAAGAAGCCGTTCGACATTCGCACGGTGATGCGTTCGCTCGTCGACCAGGACCACACGGTGCTGGAGCGGTGGGCCGACATGGCGGACGCCGACACGTCCGTCGTGTTCGACGCGCACCTCGGCGGTTACCCGGTGAGCGTCATCGGCATCGAGTCGCGGGCCATCGCCCGTAAGGGATGGTCGCCGGCCAACGGTCCCGACCAGTGGACCGCGGGAACGCTGTTCCCGCAGTCGTCGAAGAAGACGGCCCGGGCGATCAACGCCGCCAGCGGCAGCCGTCCGCTCGTCGTGCTGGCCAACCTGTCCGGCTTCGACGGTTCCCCGGACTCGCTGCGGCACATCCAGCTCGAGTACGGCGCCGAGATCGGCCGCGCCATCGTCAATTTCGACGGCCCGATCGTGTTCTGCGTCGTCTCCCGCTACCACGGTGGCGCGTTCGTGGTGTTCTCCGGAGCACTGAACGACAACATGGAGGTGCTGGCGGTCGAGGGTTCGTTCGCCTCGGTCCTCGGTGGTGCCCCCGCCGCGGCCGTCGTGTTCACTCGCGAGGTCAACTCGCGGGTGGCCGCCGACCCGTCGATCCGGGAGCTCGAGGCCAACCTGGCGGGCGCCCAGAACGACGCCCAGCAGGCTCACCTGCGGGTGGAGCTGGCGGCCCAGCAGGCTGCGGTGCGCAACGAGAAGCTCGGTGAGGTCGCGGCCGAGTTCGAGGCCGTGCACAACATCCAGCGGGCACAGCGGGTCGGCTCCGTCGACGCCGTCATCCCGGCCGTCGAGCTGCGTCCGTACATCATCGGTGCGGTCGAGCGCGGCATGCGCCGGGCGGTCGAAGCAGGCAAGTAATCCCCACCCGAACGGCCGCGGCACCTACCGGTGCCGCGGCCGTTCGCCGTTTCGCGACCGCGGGCGGGGTCGGCAGCGGCCACATTTCACCTGTTTCGGATGACGCGGGCGCCCCGGCCCGGTGCGATAGTCGGCGCAGAGTGAATTCGACTGTGAATGGAGCGCTGCAATGGACTCTTTCTGGGACTTTCTCTGGGTGATCATCGTCACCTTCGGCTTCGTGGCCTACCTGATCCTGTTGTTCTCCATCATCACCGACCTGTTCCGCGACCATAAGACGTCGGGCTGGGCGAAGGCCATCTGGATCGTCTTCCTGTTCTTCATCCCGCTGCTGACCGCGCTCGTGTATCTCATCGTCAAGAGCGACGGCATGGCCCAGCGGTCGATGGCGGCCGCGCAGCAGGTGAAGCAGGCGCAGGACAGCTACATCCGTTCCGTGGCGGGCAAGTCCTCGGCCGAGCAGATCGCGGACGCGAAGGCCCTGCTCGATGCAGGCACCATCACACAGCAGGAGTACGAGACGCTGAAGGCCAAGGCGCTGGCCTGACCCGCACCGTCACCGTCGAAGGCCCGCCCCGGTGCGGGCCTTCGTGCTGTCGGGGGTCAGTCCCGCACCCGTGACGCGACGTCCCGGAACGCCTGCAGCACCGTGGCCACCGCGGGGACGTCGTCGGCTGCCGGCCGCCGGGCCAGTTCGTAGATCCGGGCCGCGCGCACCCCGGCGAGCGGCAGCTGCACCACCGTGCGGCTCGTCACCGCATGGCGGGCCAGCAGGGCCACGCCGTGACCGCCGGCGACGAGTTCCTCGATGACCCGGAAGTCGTTGATGCGCATCACCACATGCGGCTGCACACCGGTCGCGGCGGCCACCGACATCAGCACGTCGTCGACGGGGAACCCGCCGCGCACACTGATCCACCTCTCGTCCGCCAACTGGTCCGGGCGGACCGCATCCTGTTCGGCGAGCGGATGGCCGGGCGGCAGGATGAGGTCGATGGGTTCGCGCATCAGCGGTTCAGCCGTCACCCGCGGCGAGGACGAGTCCGGGGCCCGCTCGTCGCGATGCGTCAGCACCACGTCGTAATCGGCGAGCAGGGTGGGCACCGAGGCGGCGGGCAGGTCCTCGTCGCGCGCCTGCACGTCCACCCCACTGCCTTCGAGCGCGTCCAACAGTCCGGGCAGCAGCAGCGCGGCCCCGGACGGGAACAGCGCCACCCGCACCCGGCCGCGCGGCGAACCGCGGTAGGCGCTCATCTCCGCCGCCGCGCGGTCCAGGGCGGCCACGACGTCGTCGGCGCGGACGACGAGCGCCTGACCGGCGTCCGTGAGCCGCAACCGGCGGCCGGCGGGTTCGAGCAGGGTCACCCCGGCCTCCCGCGAGAGGATCTTGAGCTGCTGCGACACCGCCGACGGCGTCATCGACAACGCCTGCGCGGTCGCCGCCACCGTGCCGCGGTCCGCGAGCTCGCGCAGCACGCGCAACCGGGTCGCATCCATGTAGCAAAACTACATTGATAGTGCACTTTAATGCGCTTGTCCTGATTGTTTCCGGCCCTCACGATGGAAGGCATGACCTCCCGCGACCGGCTGCTCGGACTCACCGTCGTCGTCCTGTGGGGGCTCAACTTCCTCGCCATTCGCGCGGGCCTCGATCACTTCCCACCGTTCTTCTTCGCCGCGCTGCGATTCTTCGTCATCGCGATCCCGGTGATCCTGTTCGTTCCCCGACCGCAGGTCCCGCTGAAGTGGCTGCTGGTGTACGGCCTCGGGTTCGGCGTCGGCCAGTTCGCCTTCCTGTTCTGGGCCATGCACGTCGGCATGCCCACCGGGCTGGCGTCGCTGGTCCTGCAGTCCTCGGCGCCGTTCACCGTGGTCCTCGGCGCGGTCCTGCTGCGGGAGCGACTGCGGCCGACGCAGGTGTGCGGGCTGCTGGTGGCGATAGCCGGGATGACAGTCATCGGCTGGGACCGCGCCCAGCACGCCGCGCTGCTGCCGGTGGCCCTGACGCTGCTCGCGGGACTGTCGTGGGCGCTGGGCAACATCGGCAACCGCAAGGCCGCGTCCGATCAGCCGATGCGCCTGATGCTGTGGATGTGCGTCATTCCGCCGCTGCCGATGCTGGCGCTGTCGTTCGGCGTCGAGGGTCCGTCGGCGGGCTGGGACTCCCTGACGTCGTCACTGGACGGCAACGGCCCGCTCGCGCTCGCAGGCCTCGCCTACATCGTGATCCTCGGCACGGTCGCGGGCTCGGGTCTGTGGACGGCACTGCTCAGCCGCTACCCCGCCGGGATGGTCGCACCGTTCTCCCTGCTGGTTCCCATCGTCGGGATCGGGGCGTCCTGGCTGGTGCTGCACGAGGAGCCGAGCGTCCTGTCGCTGATCGGCGGGGCCGTCGTCATCGCCGGTGCCGCCGCCACCCAGGTGCGTGGCAGGGTGCGTCCGAGCACACTTTCGCACTCACCTGCACCCGCGCGAGTCGGCGTCTGACCGGACCCTGTGCAAAACTCGCGGAGTGAGTACTGGAACTGGGATCACGACGCGCGGCAAGCTCGCCCTGCGCGCAGCGGCGGCGGCCTCCTGGGCGTCGCAGAAGGCGGGCCGCGGCAAGGGCTCGATGATCGGCGGACTGATCGCCCTGAAGATCGACCCGACACTGATGGAGCAGCTCGGCGCCGGCCGACGCACCGCGGTGATCACCGGCACCAACGGCAAGTCCACCACCACCCGGATGACCGCGGCGGCGCTCTCCACCCTCGGTGAGGTCGCGACACAGGCGGACGGCGCCAACATGGACGCCGGCATCGTCGCGGCGCTCAGCACCCGCGTCCACGCGCCCCTCGCCGCCCTCGAGGTCGACGAGCTCCACGTCCCGCACGTCAGCGACGCCGTCAACCCCGAGGCCCTCGTTCTGCTCAACCTCAGCCGCGACCAGCTCGACCGGGTCGGCGAGATCAACATGATCGAACGCAAACTCCGCGCCTGCGTCGCCGCGCACCCGGAGGCCGTCGTGATCGCCAACTGCGACGACGTCCTCGTCACCTCGGTGGCCTACGACGCGAAGAACGTCGTCTGGGTCGCCGCCGGGGGCGGATGGGCCAGCGATGCCGCCAGCTGTCCGCGCACCGGTGAACCCATCGTGTGGGAGGGCTCGCACTGGCGCAGCACGGGTTCCGACTTCGCGCGCCCGACCCCCGACTGGTGGCTGGACGACGAAAACCTGTACGGGCCCGACGGTCTGAAGATCCCGATGACCCTCGCCCTGCCCGGACGCGCCAACCGCGGCAACGCCGCGCAGGCCGTCGCTGCGGCCGTTGCGATGGGCGCGAAGGCGGAGGACGCCGTCGCCGCGGCGGCCACCGTCCAGGAAGTCGCAGGCCGCTACAGCACCGTCGAGGTCGGGTCGCACTCCGTGCACATGCTGCTCGCCAAGAATCCCGCCGGCTGGCAGGAAGCGCTGTCGATGATCGACCCCACCGTCGACGGACTCGTGATCGCCGTCAACGGGCAGGTTCCCGACGGCGAGGACCTGTCCTGGCTGTGGGACGTGCGGTTCGAGCACTTCGAGGGCGTCAAGGTGGTGGCCGCCGGCGAACGCGGCACCGACCTGGCCGTCCGCCTCACGTACGCCGGCGTCGAGCACACGCTCGACCCGAACCCGTTGCGGGCCATCGCGTCCTGCCCGCCCGGACGCGTCGAGGTGCTCGCCAACTACACCGCCTTCCGCGACCTCAACACCGCCATCGCGAAGGAGGCGCGCAATGTCTGACTCGACCGTACGCATCGGCCTGGTGCTGCCCGACGTGATGGGCACCTACGGCGACGGCGGCAACGCCCTGATCCTCCGGCAGCGACTGCGCATGCGCGGATACGACGCGGAGATCGTCGAGATCACGCTGAACGACCCGGTCCCGGAGTCCCTCGACGTCTACACGCTCGGTGGGGCCGAGGACTCGGCGCAGCGCCTCGCCACCCGGCACCTCGCCAAGTACCCCGGACTGCAGAAGGCTGCCGAACGCGGCGCCCCCGTCCTGGCGATCTGCGCCGCGATCCAGGTGCTCGGCAACTGGTACGAGACGTCGAGCGGCGAACGCGTCGACGGCGTCTCGATGCTCGACGTCACCACGTCCCCGCAGGCGACGCGTTCCATCGGTGAAGTGATCACGACACCACGGATGGACGGGTTGACGCAGCCGCTCACGGGGTTCGAAAATCACCGCGGCGGAACCACACTCGGCGCCGAAGCCCGCGGCCTGGCCCGGGTCACGCACGGCGTCGGCAACGGCGTCGGGGACGGGCTCGAAGGCGTCGTCCAGGGTTCCGTGATCGGCACGTACATGCACGGACCCGCGCTCGCCCGCAACCCCGAACTCGCCGACCTGCTCCTGAAACGGGCGCTGGGCGTCGACGAGCTCGCGCCCCTCGACCTGCCCGAGGTCGAGCAGTTGCGCCGGGAGCGCCTGCGCGTCTAGGCACGTGAGTGGCAAAGCGTCGTCCCGTACTCTTTCGCACTCACCTCCGCAGGTGAGTGCGAAAGAGTGGCCGGGCACTCTTTCTCACTCACGTGGGCAGGCCGGACAGCGGCGCGACATGTCGGCCCATCCTTCGCGGACCAACACCCGGCGCACTTCCTCGAATACCCCGCAGGGGTCGCGGGTCGTCTCATCCCACCCGTAGACCAGCCGTGGACGGTCGGCCAGCTCCGCCGCGTTGTCGCGCCGACGGTCACGGAAACGGGACTGTTGCGCGCTGTGATACTGCTGCCCGTCGAGCCGCACGATCAGCGGCACACCCATGGGGCTGTAATCGACGTCCTCGTACAGAATCCGGCCGTCCACGACGTGCGGCATCTGACGTTTCCCGCTCGGCAGCCCGTGTGCCCGTTCGACGTCGAGTGCGTAGCGATGTTCGAGGGCCGATTGAACGCCGTCGCCGAGCAGCATCACGGCGTCGGCGATGTCGGTCGCATACCGGTGTGGACGCCGGACCTCGAGTTTCCGCCGGAGCACCTCGACGTGGACCTTGCCACTCGTGGCGGCCTCGATGAACCGGAGGGCCGCCTCCCGCGGGGTGGCCTCGGACACCGCGAGGTCGATCACCGTGTCGGCCAACGATGTCCGTGGCCGACGGAACGGGACCGAGATGTGCTCGAACGCGCGGGACCGATGGACCACGACGCCACCATGAACGAGTGCGTTGCCGACCGAGGTCGGGCGCGGACTGCCGGGTGAGCGGACAGTCGGCCCCTGATTCACCGCAGAGCAGTTGTAGGGGACGGTGATGTGGATCGGCGCCGACGGGTCGTCGACGCGGAGCAGTCCCCATTCCTCGGCCGCGGTCCGGTGACTCAGGATCGCCCGGCCGCCGTACAGGAGTGCGGCGGAGAGGGCCATCGGGCGGGTGAGCGGACCGTTGGTGACCGCGATGACGCGCGGCAGCACCCGCAGCCACTGGCCGGACACCACACGATGCCGGAGTGCTGTGGCACTGACGCCGTGCGCCCGGAGCTGTGCCGTGGTGACGACGCCGTCCTGGGCGTCGAGAATGGACTGCCATGAGTCGTGTTCCATGCCCGGAACGGTGTCGGCCCGCCCCGACAGGAACCGCCCCTCCCAACCATTTTTTCCACAGCCTGTGGATAACCCATGTGAGTGAGAACGCGCCCCCGGGCACACATCGGCACTCACCTGCGGTGCGCAACCGAAGGGTTGCAGAACGTTGGAAAGAGTGCAACCATGGAGTTGCACATCAACCGTCGTCGAAAAGGTGGCCCACCATGGACGCATCGAGCAGCATCACCCGGACCGTTGTCGTGAACGCCCCGAGATCGGCGGTGTGGGCGGCGATCACGGATCCCGACAAGATCAGCCAGTGGTTCGGGCAGCGCACGTCGCTCGACCTCAGCGTCGGCGGCAAGGCCGCCTTCACCTGGGACGAGCACGGCACCGCCCGCGCCGTCGTCACGGAGGTCGACGAACCGAACGCGTTCGGCTTCCGCTGGGCCGCCGACATGGAAGCAGACCCGGTGATCGGCAACTCCACCCTGGTGCGGTTCACGCTGTCCGAGCACGCGGCCGGCACCGAACTGACCGTCGTCGAGACCGGGTTCGACACCCTCGACCGCGACGTCGCCGACCAGAAGCGGGCCCGCGAGGGCAACGTCCAGGGCTGGCACGCCGAACTCGACGAACTGGTCGCGTACCTGCACGGCGTGAAGGCATGACAGTGGGCACGTACGCCGAACTGGCCTCGGTGTTCGCGGCGCTGTCCGACGAGACCCGCTGGGAGATCCTCACCGAACTCGGGCGGGCCGACCAGTCGGCGTCGTCGCTCGCCACCCGGCTTCCGGTGTCGCGGCAGGCCATCGCAAAGCATCTGAATGCGCTGCAGGCCTGCGGACTGGTGGAGTCGGTGAAGGTGGGCCGCGAGATCCGCTACCGCGCGCTGGGCGCCGAGCTCAACAAGACGGCGCGGACGCTGGAACGGATCGGCGCCGAGTGGGATCGCCGGCTGGCCGCCATCAAGCAGATCGCGGAATCGATGGAGGAGTAAAGACCCCAGACAGGGGTTCGGCCGGGAATGCTTCTGCATTCTCGGCCGGATCTCTGCTTCTCGAGTTTTCTCTGCTCACAGGTACATTTCCTCGATCCGCATCACTGACGATACACGCGAGTGATCTACGTCACAAGAGGCTCTACCGGACTTTTCTTCATCCGATCGTGCCCCGGCAGGGCCAGGGAGACCGCGAACACGAGGACAGCCAGCACGGCGCACACCCCGTAGGCGATCGAGAATCCGGCGGCCGAGGCGACACCGCCCACCATGCTCGCCGCCAGGACCGTCGCGACCACCGCGCTGCACATGGTGGTACCCATCGTCCGCAGCAGGACGTTGACGCCGTTGGCCGCGGCCATCTGCGTGGACGGCACGGCCCGCACGATCAGCATCGGCAGTGTGCTGTACACCAGCGCGGTGCCGACGGCCGCGACACCGAGCGCCGCGATCACCATCCACAATTCCTTGTGCGGCACGGTGTGCAGCGCGTAGCCGAGGACAAGACAGATCGCGCCCGACAGGATCGTCACCTTCGACCCGTAGCGTTCGGACACCCGGGCGCCGACCTGCGCGAAGACGATCATCGACAGACTCGTCGGCAGCTGGCACACCGCGGCCTGGAGGATCGTCAGGCCGTAGCCGGCGTCTCCGCGGGGCGCCTGCAGCAACTGTGTGGTGATGAGAGCGTTTCCGTAGAACGCGAACCCGACGAGAAGCGCCGTGACGTGCGGCAGCAGCACCGACCTTCGCGCCGACACCCGCAGGTCCACGAGCGGGTTCCGGTTGCGCAGCTGCTGATGTCCCCACAACGCGAACAGGAACACCGCGGACGCGAACATGCCCAGCACCGCGGGACTTCCCCAGCCCCACGAGCTGCCCTGCGTGATCGGCACGAGCAGGCAGACGAGGGCCGCGGTCAGACCGACGGCGCCGACGCCGTCGAACCGCCCGCCAGACCGCACCTCGGACTCGCGGATGAACAGCACCGCGGCCGTGGTGACCGCAAGCCCGATTCCCGCGATGACCCAGAAGAGGACGTGCCAGTTGGAGTACTCGGCGACGGAGGCCGCGAACGGCAGTCCGAGCGCCGTGCCGATCCCGAGGGTCGAGCTCATCATGGCGATGGCGCCGTTGACCTTCTCCCGCGGCAATTCGTCGCGGAGGATCGAGATTCCGACCGGGATGACGGCGGCACCTGCCCCCTGCAGTCCCCGCGCGAAGATCAGGAACGCGATGTCGGACGTCACGGCGCAGATCAACGCTCCGAGCGTCATGAAGACGAAGGCGACGAGAAGCATCCGCTTCTTGCCGAACATGTCGGCGAGCCTGCCGAAGATCGGGGTGACGACCGCGCCGACCAGGAGGGTGGTGGTGATCAGCCAGGACACCGACGTCTGACTCGCGCCGGTGAACGTCGGCATGCTGGGCAGGAGGGGCACCATGACCGTCTGCAGGACGGCCTGGAACACGCCCGCGAACGCGAGAATCGGGAAGAGGTAACGCGATCCGCCGGCAGAGTCCGGCGGTGCGACCGGCTGATCCGCAAGCGCCGACAGTGGGCGCGGCAACGAGATCGTCAAGCGTCACCCCTTGCACAGCTGGTAAATGGTTGTTCACCAGATTAGGTGAACAACCATTTACCCCGCAAGCCGGACAATCCGCCCTCAGCCGTCGAGCAACTCCTGCACCAGCGGGGCGTAGTGCGCCACCACCTCTTCCGGGGTGCCCGTCGCGTGCTCCTGCATCATCTTGCGACGCATGACGGCGAGACCCGTCAGCATCGACATCACCAGTTCGGCGCGCAGCCGGGCATTCGGCCCGGGCAGTCGTTCGGCCAGCGCGTCGATCATCTGCGCCGAATAGTTGGCGCGGAGCTTGCGGCTGCTCTCCTCGCTCGGCCCACTCATGAACAGAATGTTCAACGACAGCGGCTTGTACGGCTCGAGCGGCCGCGCGAACATCGACACCATCCGCTCACCGAGACCGTCCAGCGGACCGCTGAACACGATCTCCGCGGCCGCGCGGAAATCGACGAGCGCGTCGAACAACTGCTCCTTCGACCCGAAGTACTTGATGATCAGCGGTGCGCTGACCCCGGCGTCCTCGGCGATGTCCTTGAGCGTGATCTCCCGGTACGGACGCGTCGCAAACGCCCGACCGGCCGCGTCGACGATCAGCGACCGCGACTGCTCGGCCGTCCGCTTCACCGGCGCGGCAGTGCCCGGATCCGACGTCACAGCGTGCGTCTCCCCGACAACGCCCTGCCCAGCGTGAGCTCGTCGGCGAACTCGAGGTCGCCGCCCATCGGCAGACCCGACGCGAGCCGGCTGACCGTCAGCCCGGGGAAGTCCCGCAGCATCCGCACCAGATACGTCGCGGTGGCCTCCCCCTCGGTGTTGGGGTCGGTCGCGATGATCACCTCGGAGACGTCGACGCCGTCCTCCTGATTGCCGATGCGCGCGAGCAACTCCCGGATACGGAGCTGATCGGGGCCCACCCCGGACAGCGGATCCAGCGCGCCGCCCAGGACGTGATAGCGGCCCTTGAACTCGCGCGTGCGCTCGACGGCCTGGACGTCCTTCGGCTCCTCGACCACACAGATCACCGTGCGGTCACGGCGCGGATCGGCGCAGATGCGGCAGTGCTCCTTGTCGGAGACCGTGCCGCACACCACGCAGAACTGGACGCCGTCGCGCACCCGCTGCAGCGCATTCTTGAGCCGGTCGATCTCCGGCGGCTCGACGCTGAGCAGGTGGAACGCGATGCGCTGTGCGCTCTTCGGCCCGACGCCGGGCAGCTTGCCGAGCTCGTCGATCAGATCCTGAACCGGACCTTCGTACACGCCGCGCCTCTAGAAACCGGGGAGACCGGGCAGGCCTCCCCCACCGAATCCACCCGCGAGCGGACCGAGCTTCTGCGCCGCGATCTCCTGCGCCTTGTTCGACGCGTCCTCGATCGCACCGATCACGAGGTCCTGCAGAGTCTCCACGTCGTCGGGATCGACGACCTTCGGATCGATCTTCAGACCGACCACTTCACCTGTCCCCTTGACCGTCGCGGTCACGAGTCCGCCACCGGCCTGCCCGGTGACCTCGGCCTCGGCCATCTCCTGCTGAGCGGCCATCAGCTGCTGCTGCATCTGCTGTGCCTGCGCGAGGAGCTGCGACATGTCGGGTTGTCCACCTGGTTGCACTGACGTGGTCCTTTCTGCTGTTTCCCCTGCCAGAGTAGACCGTGACCGTCAGCGCGGTCCGGCGCCGACGCCGTCGTGGGACTCACCACGACGGCGCCGGAGCGAACCGGCGTCGCGTCAGGCGAGTTCGCGCTCCAGGTTCGCCAGCACCTGCCCCTGAATCTTCTTCAGACCCAGCGGGGCGAACGTCTTCTCGAAGAAGCCCCCGATGCCGCCCGCGCCCTTCCACTCGGTGGTCGTGGTGACCGTCGAACCGCTGCCGCTCGGGGCGACGACCCAGGTGGTGACGAGCGACGAGTTCGCGTCCGTCTCGGTGATCGTGTTGCCCGCCACGGTGACCGTGGCCTTGATGTCACGGGACCGCTTCTCGGTGGCCTTCAACGTCCACTGCGCGACGGTGCCGCCGCCCTGCCCGCCCTCGAGGACGCGGTAGTCCAGGTACTGCTCCGAGAGGATGCGCGGACGCACCGTCTCGTAGTCCGTCAAAGCCGCGAGCGCCTTCTCCGGTGTGGCTGCGACGGTGATCGAACTGCTCGCGCTGACCTGGCCCACTGTTCTGACTCCTCTTGTACGATTTGTACGAAACTGCTTCCTCCTCTCATCCTGCCTTCCGTCCGCGAGTCCGGGCGATGACGTGGCAATCTATTGTGAGGTAGCTCACTTCGACGTGGTCACGACCCGCACATTGATGAGACATTTGTGTGAATCTTCGGTCGACCGCGCCGATATGCGTGGCCTGAACCCGCGGAGAGGGATAGCGTCAGGGTGTGGCTGCCTCTTCGGTTGAACTACTGAAAAGCATGCGGGAGGGTGGACGCCCCTTCCGTGCGCATCGCACTCTGCCCGTCACCGGGATCGACGCTCACCGCGCCGGCGTCGAACGGCTTCTCGCGTCCTACCGCGCGATTCCCACGGACGCCACCGTGCGACTCGCGAAGAAGACGTCCAACCTGTTCCGGGCGCGGGCCCAGACCAGCGCACCCGGCCTCGACGTCTCCGGCCTCGGCGGAGTCATCTCGGTCGACGAGCAGGCCCGGACCGCGGATGTCGCCGGAATGTGCACGTACGAAGACCTGGTGGACGCCACCCTGCCGTACGGGCTGGTGCCGCTGGTGGTTCCGCAGCTCAAGACCATCACACTCGGCGGCGCGGTCACCGGCCTCGGCATCGAGTCGACGTCGTTCCGCAACGGGCTCCCCCACGAATCGGTCCTCGAGATCGACGTCCTGACCGGCAGCGGCGACATCGTCACCGCGACACCGGAAGGCGAGAACTCCGACCTGTTCTGGGGATTCCCCAACTCCTACGGAACCCTCGGCTACTCCACACGACTGCGCATCCAGCTCGAGCCCGTCAAACGGTATGTGGCACTGCGCCATCTGCGTTTCGACTCCCTGGACGAGCTGCAGTCGGCGATGGATCGCATCGTCACCGAGCGCGTCCACGACGCCATCCCCGTCGACTACCTGGACGGCGTCGTGTTCACCGCGTCCGAGAGTTACCTGACGCTGGGCCATCAGACCGACGAGGGCGGCCCCGTCAGCGACTACACCGGGCAGAGCATCTTCTACCGGTCCATCCGGCACAGTTCCGTGAACCACCCCAAAACGGACAAACTCACCATCCGAGACTACCTGTGGCGCTGGGACACCGACTGGTTCTGGTGCTCGCGCGCCTTCGGCGCCCAGAACCCCACCATCCGCCGGCTGTGGCCGAAGAACCTCCTCCGCAGCAGCTTCTACTGGAAGCTCATCGCCCTCGACCACAAGTACGACATCGGCGACCGCCTCGAGAAGCGCAAGGGCAACCCGCCGCGCGAACGCGTCGTGCAGGACGTCGAAGTGCCCATCGAGCGCACCGCGGACTTCGTCCGCTGGTTCCTCGACGAGATCCCCATCGAACCGCTGTGGCTGTGCCCGTTGCGGTTGCGGGAACCCGCCCCCGCCGGCGCGTCCTCGCAACGCCCCTGGCCCCTGTACCCCCTCGAACCGAAACGCACGTACGTGAACATCGGATTCTGGTCATCGGTGCCCATCGTTCCGGGCCGACCCGAGGGGGCCGCGAATCGGCTGATCGAAGACAAGGTCAGTGACTTCGACGGACACAAGTCCCTCTACTCCGATTCGTACTATTCACGAGAAGATTTCGAACGTCTCTACTACGGCGGCGATCGATACACGGAACTGAAAAAACGCTACGACCCGAAATCACGATTACTGGACCTTTTCTCCAAGGCGGTGCAACGTCGATGACAACTCTGAAAGCTTCACACTCCCAAGACCACAAGCTGACCATCGCAGAGATTCTCGAAACTCTGTCCGACGGCATGCTCCCCCTGCGGTTCTCCGCCTACGACGGCAGCGCCGCCGGCCCGGAGGACGCCCCCTACGGTCTTCACCTCAAGACCACCCGGGGCACCACTTACCTGGCGACCGCCCCCGGCGACCTCGGCATGGCCCGGGCCTACGTGTCCGGCGACCTCGAGGCCCGCGGCGTCCACCCCGGCGACCCGTACGAGATCCTCCGCGTGATGGGCGACGAACTGCACTTTCGTCGTCCGTCCGCGCTCACTCTCGCCGCCATCACGCGCTCGCTCGGCTGGGATCTGCTGCGCCCCATCGCCCCTCCCCCGCAGGAGCATCTCCCGCGGTGGCGTCGAGTCGCGGAAGGGTTGCGGCACTCCAAGTCCCGTGACGCCGAGGTCATCCACCACCACTACGACGTCTCGAACACCTTCTACGAGTATGTCCTCGGCCCGTCCATGACGTACACGTGCGCCTGCTACGAGAACGCCGAGCAGACCCTCGAAGAGGCACAGGACAACAAGTACCGCCTCGTGTTCGAGAAGCTCGGCCTCCAGCCCGGCGACCGACTGCTCGACATCGGTTGCGGCTGGGGATCGATGGTCCGGTACGCCGCCCGCCGCGGCGTCAAGGTCATCGGCGCCACCCTGTCCCGCGAACAGGCCGAATGGGCACAGAAGGCCATCGCCGAAGAAGGACTGTCCGACCTCGCCGAGGTCCGGTTCTCCGACTACCGCGACGTCCCCGAGACCGGATTCGACGCCATCTCGTCGATCGGCCTGACCGAGCACATCGGCGTCGGCAACTACCCCGCCTACTTCGGGCTGCTGCAGAGCAAGCTCCGCGAGGGCGGCCGGCTGCTGAACCACTGCATCACCCGGCCCGACAACCAGAGTCAGGCACGCGCAGGCGGCTTCATCGACAGGTACGTCTTCCCCGACGGCGAACTCACCGGCTCCGGACGCATCATCTCCGAAATCCAGAACGTCGGACTCGAGGTGCGGCACGAGGAGAATCTGCGCGAGCACTACGCACTCACCCTCGCCGGATGGTGCCAGAACCTCGTCGACAACTGGGATGCCTGCGTCGCCGAGGTCGGTGAAGGCACCGCACGTGTCTGGGGTCTCTACATGGCCGGGTCGCGACTGGGCTTCGAACGCAACGTCGTTCAGCTGCACCAGGTCCTCGCCGTCAAGCTCGGCCCCAAGGGCGAGGCGCATGTGCCGCTGCGTCCCTGGTGGAAGTAGGCGGCTCCGCCGCCCGTGAGTGGTTAAGGAGTCGCTGCACTCCTTGACCACTCACAAGCCGGGCACGGCCTCTCGCCGGGCCTGATCCACCCCTCCCGCACGAGCACGGTCTCCACTTCACGGGCCACCACACACGGATTCTTCGTCACCTCGTCGAACCCGTAGACGAGCCGTGGACGCCCCTGCAGCTCCGCGGCGTTGTCGCGTCGACGGTCCCGGAACGCGACCTCTGCCATGGCATGCGCGCGGCGACCGTCGAGTCGCACGATGAGCGGCACACCGTGGTCGGAGTAGTCGCAGTCCTCGAACAGGGTGCGCCCATCCACGACCACGGGTGACTGCCGCCGCGCCCGAGGAAGCCCGTGCGCGTCCTCGACGTCGGTGGCGTAGCGGTATTCGAGCACCGACTGCACTCCGTCGGCGAGCAGTCGTACCGCATCCACGAGCGCCTTGCCGTACCGACGCGGTCGTCGCTCCCCCATGCGTCGTCGAATGTCGCGCAGTGGGATCCGGGCATTGGTCACGAGAGCGACGAGCCGGGTGTAGGCGTCCCGTGCCGTGGGCTCGGCGATCGCGAGGTCGAGCGCAGTGTCGGCTCGCGTCGTCCGAGGCGGATCCGTGTCGACGGCGATGTAATCGTGCGCCCTCGACCGGTGCACGACGACTCCCGGATGCACGACAGTTCCTTCCCGGTGGCACAGACTGACCGACGCGAGGCCCGCACCGACAACGGTCGGAGGCTGGGTGATAGCCGATCTTCCGTAAGGAACAGTGATGTGCACGGGGCGTGCCGGATCGACACGAATCATGTGCCATTCCTCGGCGGCCGTGTGGTGGCTGAGGACTGCGCCCTTGCCTCCGAAGAGCAGCGCGGCTTCCAGCGACATCTCACGAGTGATCGGTCCGTTGCTCACCGAATAGACACCGTGGAGCACAGCTTGCCATCGACCGGATTCGACGCGGTGCCGGACCCTGCTGCGGGGAAACCCGAGGGCGTGGAGTTGCGTGTGGGTGATCAGGCCGAACTGCGCGTCGGCGACATCTTTCAGGGCGGCGAATTGTGTAGAGGTCATACCGGGCACGGTCACCGAGACCCCCGACGGGTCTCGGTGTCGCACCTGGGGAAATGGATTGCCCTGTGGATAACCCACAGGTTGGGGATAACTCAGCCCGTGCGTGGTTAACGAGTCCAGAGACTCCCTAACCACGCACGGGCGGCGGAGCCGCCTGCTACTTCAGTGAGGCCGGCGGGGTGAAGCGCTCACCGTACTTGGCGGCGAGTTCTTCAGCGCGCTTGACGAAGCCGGCCTGGCCGCCTTCGTAGCCCTGGATGTACTGCGACACACCGCCGGTCCAGGCGGGGAAGCCGATACCCATGATGGAGCCGATGTTGGCGTCGGCGGTGGTGAGGAGCACGCCTTCGTCGAAGCACTTCTGCGTCTCGATGGCCTCGATGAACAGCATGCGCTCGATGAGGTCCTGGAACGGCACCTCGAGTTCCTTGGAACCGAAGTTCTCCCGGAGACCGGACCACAGGCCGGTGCGCTTGCCGTCGGCGTAGTCGTAGAAGCCGGCGCCGCCGAGCTTGCCCTTGCGGTCGAACTTGTCGACCATCGTGTTGATGACGTCGCCTGCCGGATCGGCGGGCAGTTCCTTGCCTTCGGCCTTCGCAGCTTCCGCGGTTTCCTTGCGGATCTTCTGCATCAGCGTGAGGTTCAGCTCGTCGGACAGCTGCAGCGGTGCCGCCGGGTAGCCGGCTTGCATGCCTGCCTGCTCGATGGTGGCGGGCTCGATGCCCTCCGCCAGCATGGCGATGGCCTCGTTGATGAACGTGCCGATGACGCGCGAGGTGAAGAAGCCACGCGAGTCGTTGACGACGATCGGCGTCTTGCGGATGGCCTGCACGTAATCGAAGACGCGCGCGAGGGCTTCGTCGGACGTCTTCTCGCCGCGGATGATCTCGACGAGCGGCATCTTGTCGACGGGGGAGAAGAAGTGGATTCCGATGAAGTCCTCTTGACGCTTCACACCCGTCGCCAGCCCGGTGATCGGCAGGGTCGACGTGTTCGAGCCGAGCAGGGCCGTCGGCTCGACGATGTCCTCGATCTCCTGGAACACCTTGTGCTTCAGGTCCTGCGACTCGAACACGGCCTCGATGACGAAGTCGACACCGGCGAAGTCGGCGGGGTCGGCGGTCGGCGTGATGCGGTCGAGCAGCGTCTTCGACTTCTCCTCGGTGGTCTTGCCACGCGAGAGGGCCTTGGCCTCGATGCCCTCGGAGTACGCCTTGCCCTTGTTGGCGGCCTCGATGGTGACGTCCTTGAGGACGACGTCGAAGCCGGCCTTCGCGGACACATAGGCGATGCCCGCGCCCATCATTCCGGCACCGAGCACACCGACCTTGGTGATCGGGGTCTTCTCGATGCCCTCGGGGCGGGAGGCGCCGGAGTTGATGGCCTGCAGGTCGAAGAAGAACGCCTGGATCATGTTCTTCGCGACCTGGCCGGTGACCAGCGACGTGAAGTAGCGGGCCTCGATGAGGAGCGCGTTGTCGATGTCGACCTGCGAGCCCTCGACGGCGGCGGCCATGATGGCGCGCGGTGCCGGCATGGGAGCACCCTTGAGCTGCTTGCGCAGGTTCGCGGGGAACGCGGGCAGGTTGGCTGCGAACGCCGGGGTGGACGGGGTGCCGCCGGGGATCCGGTAGCCCTTCTTGTCCCACGGCTGGACGCCGCCCTCGGGGTTGGCCTTGATCCACGCCTTCGCGGCGGGCACCAGCTCCTCGACCGAGGACACGACCTCGTCGACGAGTCCGACCTCCTTGGCCTGCACCGGTCCACGCTGCTGACCCTGGAGCAGCACCTGCATGAGCGCGTTCTGCAGGCCGAGCATGCGGACGGTGCGCACGACGCCACCGCCGCCGGGCAGCAGACCGAGGGTGACCTCGGGCAGGCCGATCTTGACGCCCTTCACGTCCGCGGCGACGCGGTGATGCGTGGCCAGCGCGATCTCGAGTCCGCCGCCGAGCGCGGCCCCGTTGATGGCGGCGACGACGGGCTTGCCGAGCGTCTCGAGGCGGCGCAGGTCCGACTTGATGGCGACGCTGTGGCTGTAGATCTCGTCGGCGTTCTCCGGGCCGACCTTGATCATGTTCTTCAGGTCGCCGCCGGCGAAGAACGTCTTCTTGCCGGACGTGATGACGACACCGGTGATGGAGTCCTTCTCGTCGACGAGGCGGTCGACGGTCGCCTTCATCGAGGAGATGTAGGCGTCGTTCATGGTGTTCGCGCCCTGGTTGGGATCGTCGATGGTGAGCACGACGATGCCGTCGGCGTCCTGCTCCCAGTTGATGATGTTCTGCTCGCTCACTGCTTCAAGTCTCCTGATGGTCCGGGCGGTCAGACGCGCTCGATGATGGTGGCGACGCCCATACCGCCGCCGATGCACAAGGTGATGAGGGCGTACCGGGCGTTGCGACGCTCGAGCTCGTCGATCATGGTGCCGGTGATCATGGCGCCGGTGGCTCCGAGCGGGTGACCCATCGCGATGGCACCGCCGTTGACGTTGAGCTTCTCGTCGGGGATGTTCAGGTCCTTCTGGAACTTGAGCACGACGGACGCGAATGCCTCGTTGATCTCGAAGAGGTCGATGTCGTCGACGGTCAGACCGGCGGCGGCGAGCACCTTCTTCGAGGCCGGGGTCGGGCCGGTGAGCATGATCGTGGAGTCGGCACCGCTGGTGGCCGTCGCGACGACGCGGGCGCGCGGGGTCAGGCTCATGTCCTTGCCCGCCTGCTCGGATCCGACGAGGACCAGTGCGGCACCGTCGACGATGCCGGAGCTGTTGCCGCCGTGGTGGACGTGGTTGATCTTCTCGACCCAGTGGTACTTCTGCAGCGACACGGCGTCGAAGCCGCCCATCTCGCCGACACCGGCGAAGGACGGGTTGAGTCCCGCGAGGTTCGCGAGTGTGGTGCCGGGACGCATGTGCTCGTCCTGGTCGAGGACGGTGAGGCCGTTGATGTCCTTGACCGGGACGACGGACTTGGCGAAGTAGCCGCCGGTCCACGCCTTCGCGGCGAGGTCCTGCGAGCGGACGGCGTACGCGTCGACGTCCTCGCGGGAGAAGCCCTCGATGGTGGCGATCAGGTCGGCGCCCACACCCTGGGGAACGAAGTAGTTGTCGTAGTTGGTGGCCGGGTCGAGCGCCCACGGTCCACCGTCGGAGCCCATCGGCACGCGGGACATCGACTCGACGCCACCGGCGATGACCAGTTCGTCCCAGCCGGAGCGCACCTTCTGTGCGGCGGTGTTGACGGCCTCGAGGCCGGACGCGCAGAACCGGTTCAGCTGGACGCCACCGACGGTGTCGGGAAGTCCGGCGTCGTTGACCGCGACGCGGGCGATGTCCATGCCCTGGTCGCCGACGGGGGTGACGACGCCGAGGATCAGGTCCGAGATGCGATCCTCGTCAAGGTCGGGGAAACGGGCGCGGAGCTCGTCGATCAGGCCGGTGACCAGCGAGATCGGCTTGACCGAGTGCAGCGAACCGGTCTTCTTTCCGCGGCCACGCGGGGTGCGGATGGCTTCATAAATGAATGCCTCTGTGGTCACTGTGGAATGTTCCTTCCTTATTTGCGTCGACGCCGACCGTGCACACGGCGCTCTGCACGGGGCATACCCCGGCACGTCCACCTTAGAACGTGTTGCAAAACGGAAGGAAGGACCGAAGCGATCCTGGATCGTGACCCAGGCGATCACGATCGGCCGATCTCCGCCATGCCCGGCCCGACCTTTCGTGCTGTAATGACGCGGCGCTCGACCCGAGCCGAGCGGAGGAGAACACGCTGTGACCACCCGACTGTCCCGCCGGCAACTGTTCGGCGCCGCGACCGCGGGTGCGGTGACCGTTGCCGGACTGGGGCGTGCCGGAGCGTCCGCGAACCCGGCTCTCCGACTGCCGTCTCCTGGCACGATCACCGCGTCCGATCCGGCTCTCCTCAGCGCGGTCGAGGCCGCGTCGCTGTTGCAGTCCCGGGCACTGCATCCGCGCGAACTTCTGGATGCGTGCCTGTCGCGCAGCGCCGCGCACGACGGCGGCATCGGGGCGTGGATCCGCATCTATCCCGAGCAGGCGTACGAGGCCGCGGAGTCGGCCGCGCAGCGGCTGGCGGCAGGGTCCGCGCCGCCGGTGTGCGGATTGCCGATCGCACTGAAAGACCTGTACGCGGTGGCCGGGCTGCCCGTGACGGCGTCGAGCGGCGTCCTCGAGGGCAACATCGCCGCCGGCGATTCCGGGGTGTGGCGGCAACTGCGCGACGCGGGCATGGTGCTGATGGGCCACGCGCACACCCACGAGTTCGCCGTCGGAACCGCCACACCGCAGGTGGGGAACCCGTGGGACGTCGAGTACTCGCCGGGCGGCTCGTCCGGTGGCAGCGCCGCCGCCCTCGCCGCACGATTCGCGCCTTGTGCGGTGGGAACCGACACCGGCGGGTCGCTGCGCATTCCCGCGAGCGCGTGCGGGATCACGTCGATCAAACCGACGTTCGGCCGGTGCAGCACCAGCGGGGTGATTCCGCTGACCTGGACGCGCGATCACACCGGTCCGATGGGACGCAGTGTCGCCGACGCGTCGCTGCTCCTGAGCCACATGGCGGGCGTCGACGTCGACGATCCCAGCACGTCGGTGGGTCCGGACGTTCCCGCGGAGGGTTACCCGCTGACCGCCGCGGGCGGGTCACGCCCACTGTCCGGCACGCGTTTCGGGTTGCCGCGCGGTGTCGCCGACGAGTTGCCCGATCCGATCGGGTCCCTGTTCTCCGCGTTCCTCGACCTGGTCGGCGCGCTGGGCGGCGAGGTCGTCGACGTGACCGTGCCCGACGTCCCGAAGGGGCTGCTGAGCGGAGATTATGCCGAGTTCGGCTCGTATCACCGGCAGTTCGCGGACCGGCTCCCGGCGTACGGTCCGGAGTCGGCGCTCGCCGCGACCGCGGCGATGGCGAGCCTCGCCCTGCCTGTCGCGGACTACTTCGCTCTCGAACGCGCACGGCTGCGCTTCCAGCACGACTACAACCGGATGTTCGCCGAGCACCGGCTGGATGCGATTCTGCGTCCCGGCTCCCTCACCGACGGGGTGCGGCGCGACGCGCTCTCCGATTCGAGCGTGTTCGCCGGTGCACGGGAGAACTACTTCTGGGCCAACTACGCGGGGGCACCGGTCGTCTGCACCCCGGTGGGCCGGTCCGCGGCCACCGGCATTCCGTTCGGGGTGCAACTGGGCGGGGTTCCGTGGTCCGAGGCGTCGCTGATCTCCATCGTCCTGGAACTGCAGGAGGCGCAGCCGGTGTGGCGGGACACGCCGCCGATCGGTCCGTCGCCGCGGCGGATCCCCGAGGTGCGGGTGGCGGCCCCCGGTGCCGGTCCGACTGCGACCAACACGGACGACACGGGCCCCGGCATCCGGTTCGTCCCGACGACGTCGACCGCGGCCGTGTGACCCCGCGCGGTCAGGCGTCGAGGCCGAGACCCGCGTCCCGTGCCCGGACGATCGCGGTGGGACGGTCGGGCACACCGAGTTTGGCCAGCACGTTCGACACGTGGTTGCGCACCGTCTTGGGGCTCAGCACGAGCCGCCGCGAAATGCTCGCGTTGTCGTAGCCGCGGGCGACGAGGTCGAGGACCTCACGCTCCCGGTCGGTCAGCTCGGGAAACACCGTGGGACCCACCCGTCGCGAGGCGGCCATGAAGCTCATCGCACGGGCCGCCACCGCGGCGCCGAGGATCACCTCCCCGTTGGCGACCGCTCGGACCGCCCGTTCCACCTCCCCCGGATCTGCCCCCTTCACCAGGTAGCCGCGAGCCCCGGCGCGCACCGACGCGACCAGCGATTCGTCGTCCTCGTGCATGGTCACCACGAGCACCCGCAGTGCGGGATGCCGCTCGACGAGCCGCCGGGTGGCGTCCACCCCCGAACCGTCCCCGAGTTCGAGGTCCATCAGCACCACGTCGACGTCGCCGTCGACGACGTCGAGCGCCTCTGCGACCGAACTGGCCTGCGCGGCCACCTCCATGCCGTCCAGGGTCGACAGCAACGCGACCATCCCCAGCCGGAACACCGGGTGGTCGTCGACGACAGCTACCCGGATGGACGACGTGGTGGAATTCGTGGTGCCTGCGCTCATGATGCGGTCAACGGTAACCGGGCCGTGACCACCGTGCCTGTCGGACGGCCGGATTCGATGTGGAGCGTGCCGCCGAGTTCGTGGGCCCGCTCGCGCATCGACCGGGTTCCGACGCCGCCGCCCCGGCCGGATCGAACCCGCACCCGTCGTCGTGGATGACGACCGTGAGCATCTCCCGTGCGAACGTGGCGTCGACCCGGCAGCCGTCGGCGCCGCTGTGCCTGCGCGCGTTGGTGACGGCCTCGACGACGATCCCGTACGCGGCGGCGCTGATCTCCGCACCCAGCCTCGGCGGCGGATCGGCCTGCACCCGCAGCTGGAATCCGCTGCGCGACTGGTTGGCTGCCAGTTCGTGCAGCGCCGGGACCAGTCCGAGCTCGTCGAGCACCGGCGGGAACATGCTGCGGGACAGCTGCCGGACGCCCTCCACCTGATGGTCGAGTTGCTCCTGCAGCGCGTCGATGAGTTCCGCGGCGGCGGCCGGGTCCGAGCCGAGCAGGTTCCGGGCGCCCTGAAGGCCGAGTCGGATACCCGCCAGCGACGGACCCAGCCCGTCGTGCAGTTCGCGGCGAATCATCTGCCGCTCCTCCAGTCGCACGGACGCCAGCCGACGCCGCGCCTCCTGCAGGCTCTCCGCAGACTGCAGCACGACGAGGCCGGCAGTCACCACCGCCGACAGTTCGGTGAGCGATCGGCGGGTGCGCGTCCCCAGCGACTCCCCCGGCGGCGCCGTGACGACCATCGTCCCCAGTATCGCACCGCGGTGGACCAGCTCCACCGACTCGGCGTGCCCCGTCGCCGAACCCCACACCGCGGCAACCCCGCTGGTGTGCCGCACGGACACGGACTCGAGCCGCAACGCGACGCCCACGCCGGCAGCGAGGCCCTCCAGGAGTTGTTCCGGGGTTTCGGCGCTGCCGAATTGCCGGCCCAGGGTGCGGACGGCGCGAGCCGGATCCGCGCCCTCGCCGTAGACGAGGTGGTGCACCCGCCGCTGCAGCCACAGCCGGACCGGCTGCACCGCGACGGCGACGACACCCGCCGCGACCACCTGCGCCCCCACCGAATCACCCTCGGGCAGCAGCGCCGTCACGGCCGTGGCCACCACCACGTAGAGCGCCAGCAGCAGGACGGTGAGGGTGCCGGCCACCGTCGCGCGGCTGACGGCGAGGTTCAGCCCCCACATGCGCTGGCGCAGGATGCACACCAGGATCGCGACCGGATAGAACGCCTGAACAGCCAAGTGCACCAACGGGTTGAGCACCCACAGACCCGGCAGTGACGCGGGCAGTGCCAACGGAACGTATGCGGCCGTCATCAGCGCCGTGCCGAGGCACATCCATCCGAGCCCGACACGCTCGCCGGGTGGGCCGTGCCGCCACCGCCACCCGCAGTCCGCTGCCGCCGCGGAGCCGACGACGAGAACGGGCACGATCACCCAGACCGCGGGGATGTCCGTGAACGTGCGGGACCAGAAGTACCAGGCCGTCGCGGCGATACCCGTGAGGACGCCGAGTTTCGCGCCGACGCCCAGCGGGTGGTCGCGGATCAGCCACGGCACGATCAGGAACAGGCTGAGCGTCCCGGGAATCCACGCCGTGTTCTGCAGCGGGGACAGCACGTCGACCCACGGCAGCCCGGGACGCACGACCGCGAGTTGCGAATAGCTGTAGCTCAGCGCGGCGACACCCACGCCGATCGCGGTGAGCCCCATGATGATCGGCACGGGGTGCACCCGCCGCGCGAGGACGACGCCCGCCACGGTCCCGTAGACCGCCGCCCCGACGACGTCCACCAGGAAGAACAACTGGTTCGAATCGATGCCCGGATCGGCCCGGACGAACGCCACTACGGACAGGACGACCAGGATCCACGCGGACACCGCCATGACAGCGGCTGGTACGGGCGCACCGCCCGTACCTGCCGACCCCTCGGTCATTCGAGTGTCCTTCCGCTTCACCATGATGCGAACGAGTATCTCCCCTACTCGCGCACGGTGTCGGCGAAAGCGAAGCCGATCGCGCTCACCAGCACCCACAGCGGTCCGGTGAACCCGGCGAGGTACTGCAGCGGCGAGACGCCGATGACGGCCGTCACCAGGCCGAGGACCAGGCTGACCCAGCCGATCCACCGCGGGCCCGCCTGTCCGCGCAGCAGTGCGACGGCCACCGCCAGCGCGCTGACCCCGGCGCCCGCCCACAGCCACGGGATTGTGCCCATCCAGTGGCCGCCGACCACCGCGAACTCCGGCACCACCTGGTCCGTGTCACCGAGACCGAACACCAGCTCGGTGGTCAGGCCGGTCCCCAGCAGGCACGCCGCCGACGTCAGGACCAGACCGAACGCCGCGACCGACGGCAGGATGCTCTCGGCGGGCAATGCGGCTCGCAGCCGCTGGGACAGCCCGGCGGCGAACACGAGGATCAGCAGCGCCGCGGTCATGATCGACACGTGCATGACGAGGATCCCGGTGCGCTGTCCGGCGAGGCCGTTCATGATGGCGACCGGGTCACCGGCCGACGCCTCCGCGTAGACCGCGTCGATCGACATGCTCGCCTGGATACCGACGATTCCGGCTACGCCGGCGACGACCCCGAGGTAGGCCCACCACCGGCCGCTTCGCGGTCGCGCAGTCGCCGGGACCTCGTTCTGCACGCCGTCTGGAACATTCACTGTGCTCATGGGACGAGAATCGGCCACCCGGCGTCCCGGGCACCAGGGGCGGATGTCCCGATGTGGCGGGACCGCCGACGACGGCCCCGTCGGGTCAGCCCTCGAGCTTCTTGGCCCCGAGCATGTCCTTCAGCAGTTCGAACGCCACGTCTTCCGGGTCGCGGCGAGTCGCGGGGTCGACGGGTTCCGCCGCCTCCGCGAACATCTCTTCCTCGTCCTCGGGTGTGGAGACGGGCGGCGTGGTCGCCGAAGCCTCGTAGTCGATCGGCCCGGGATCATCGGGGTAGTCGGGTGCCTCCGGCGGCGGAATGTCGTCGTCCGGCTCGGACGACGGACGTGCCTGGCCCGCACCCGGACCCGAGTCGGAGCGCTGTGTGTCGGACTGCTGCTGCGGCGGACGCTGCGCGGTCTTCTCCTGACTGGGCCGGGAGAATCGCGGTGCGCCTGCCGGCTTCGTCGGCGCTGCAGCGGCCTTCGCGACCGGTGGTGGCGGCGCCGTCGGAGCACCGGCCTGATACTCCACTTCCCAGGTGCCGCCGAACATCTCGGCGAGCACCTCGGTGATCACCTGAGCGTTGTGCGGTGACGCGATGCGAGCGCCCAGGTTGGGGACGGGGTGCGCCAGGATCAGGCGGTTGCCCTGAACGTCGTGCACCGTCGCGGCCGACAACATGGCGGGCAGAATCTTGTTCCGCTGACTCACCTTCTCGCGCAGCGAGTTCCAGGACTCGCGCAGCGCGGCAGCATCCGGACCGGCCGATGCGGCGGGCTCCGCCTCCACCTCGGGGGTGAGCGACGGCTCCGGTTCCGGTTCGGGAGTCGGTTCCAGCACGGGAGTCGGTTCCGGTGCAGGAGTCGGCTCGGGTTCCGGGACGGGAGCGGACGCCGGCGCGGGGGTCGGCTCGGGTGCGGGCGTCGGTTCGGGGACCGGCGTCGGCTCGGGCTGCGGCTCCGGTTCGGGAACGGGTGTCGGCGCGGGTTCCGGAACCGGCCGCGGCATCGGTTCGGGTTCCGGCTCGGGCGGCGGGGGCACGGTGGCTGCCGCGGCCTGCCGCATGGACGGTCGCTGGAACTTCGGTTCCGGTTCCGGCTCGGCAGGCGGTTGCGGCGCACGCGCAGGAGCCGCCGCGGGCCGCTCGGCCGCGTCGACGGCCGGCGCCGACCCGGCGGGCGGAAGTCCGCGTTCGACGCGTTCGAGTCGCTGCAGCACGGCGGACTCCGCATCGGACGCCGAGGGCAGCAGCATTCGGGCGCACATCACTTCGAGCAGCAGGCGGGGGGCCGTGGCGCCGCGCATCTCACCGAGGCCTGCGTGCATCACCTCGGCGTAGCGGGCGAGCGTGGCGGGACCGATCCGCTGGACCTGCGCGCGCATGTGCTCGAGCACGTCGCCGGGCGCGTCGACCAGGCCGCGTTCGGCGGCGTCGGGCACCGCCTGCATCAGGATGAGATCGCGCAGGCGCTCGAGCAGGTCGACGGCGAACCGGCGCGGATCGTGCCCGGCGTCCATCACGCGGTCGACCGTCCCGAACAGCGCTGCACCGTCGCCGGTGGCGAGCGCGTCCACGGCGTCGTCGATGAGCGCGACGTCGGTGACGCCGAGCAGCGCGAGCGCGCGCGGGTAGGTGACGCCCTCGTCGCCCGCTCCGGCGAGCAGCTGATCGAGGATGCTCAGCGAGTCACGCGGCGAACCGCCACCCGCGCGGATGACCAGCGGATACACCGGGTCGGCGACCGGCACACTCTCCTGGTGGCAGATCTTCTCCAGCAACCCGCGCATCGTCGCCGGCGCGAGCAACCGGAACGGGTAGTGGTGGGTGCGCGAACGGATGGTCGGCAGCACCTTCTCGGGTTCGGTGGTGGCGAAGATGAAGATGAGGTGCTCCGGCGGCTCCTCGACGATCTTGAGGAGCGCGTTGAAACCGGCCGTGGTGACCATGTGGGCCTCGTCCACGATGAACACCCGGTACCGCGACTCGGCGGGCGCGTAGAACGCGCGGTCACGCAGCTCACGGGTGTCGTCGACGCCACCGTGGCTGGCCGCGTCGAGTTCGGTGACGTCGAGGTTGCCCGATCCCCCGGGGCCGAGCGCCACGCACGAGGGGCACTGGCCGCACGGCGTCGAGGTCGGACCCTCGACGCAGTTCAGCGATCGGGCCAGGATGCGGGCAGACGACGTCTTGCCACAGCCGCGGGGACCGGAGAACAGATACGCGTGGTTGATCCGTCCGGCGTCGAGAGCGGTGCTCAGTGGTTCGGTGACGTGCTCCTGCCCCACCACCTCGGCGAAGGATGCGGGTCGGTACTTCCGGTACAGGGCCACGCGGAAAGACTACCGGCGGTCCCCGACAGTCCGGGCCGGGTGGTCGAAGCGCCCGCTCAGCACCCGCTCGGGGCGCTACTCACAAGCAAAAGTCCGAACCTGACCGCATTGCGTAACACGTTCGCAACGCAGCGGCAGCACAGTCGAAACCGCTCGCGGTCATCGTGACTTTCCGCGCCGGGTTTCGTCTCGGGGTGTGAGGAGAATGTCGTGCCTGCAATCGACGCCGGAGCAACCGCCTGGCTTCTGATCAGTACCGCGCTGGTCCTTCTGATGACGCCGGGGCTCGCCCTGTTCTACGGCGGAATGGTCCGTTCCACCGGCGTACTGAACATGATCATGATGAGCTTCGTGTCGATCGCGCTGGTCACGGTCGCGTGGCTGGTGGCCGGATACTCCCTCATCTTCGGCGACGACATCGGCGGCGGACTGATCGGCGGGCTCGAGCACCTGGGGATGGTGGGCATCGACCCGACCACCGTCCACGGACAGGTCCCCGAGATCCTGTTCGCCACGTTCCAGCTGACTTTCGCGATCATCACCGCCGCGCTGATCAGCGGCGCGATCGCCGACCGGGCCAAGTTCTCGGCCTGGATGATCTTCGTGCCCGTCTGGGCCCTCGTCGTCTACGCACCCGTCGCGCACTGGGTGTGGAACCCGCAAGGCTGGATCGCGCAGTTCGGCGCCCTCGACTACGCGGGCGGACTGGTCGTCGAGATCGTGTCCGGCGCGTCGGGCCTGGCGCTGGCGCTGGTCCTGGGCCCGCGCCTCGGTTTCCGGTCCGAGTCGATGCGCCCCCACAACCTTCCGCTGGTGCTGCTGGGCGTCGGCCTGCTCTGGTTCGGCTGGTTCGGTTTCAACGCCGGTTCGGCGCTGGCCGCCGACGGCACGGCCGCCGCGATCTTCTTGAACACCCTCGTCGCCGGGTGCACGGGCCTGCTCGGCTGGCTCCTCGTCGAGCAGAAGCGGGACGGCCACCCCACCACGTTCGGTGCGGCGTCCGGTGTCGTCGCCGGCCTGGTCGCGATCACCCCGTCCTGCGGCACCGTGAGCATGGTCGGGGCGCTGGTCGTCGGCGCCGTCGCCGGTGTGGTCTGCTCGTTCGCCGTCGGCTGGAAGTTCCGCCTCGGGTACGACGACTCGCTCGACGTCGTGGGAGTCCACCTGATGGGCGGCATCGTCGGCACCATCCTGATCGGACTGCTGGCCACCGAGGTCATGACCGGCGGACCGGAAGGCCTCTTCTACGGGGGCGGGTTCACGCAACTCGGCAAGCAGGTGCTGGCCGTGGTGGTCGTCGCCCTGTACGCGTTCGGCGTGACGTACGCGCTGGGCAAACTGATCGACCGGATCTTCGGGTTCCGGGTGAGCGCGGAGGACGAGTCGTCCGGCATCGACCTCGCGTTGCACGCCGAATCGGCGTACGAACACGGTGTGCTCGGACACGGTCCGAGCGGCGGCGGTCAGGGCAACAGCGTCTTCCCGTGGATGCATGAGGCCGAACGCCGGCGGCACCTGGACGCCGAACGGAAGCAGAACCCCTCCGATACCGAGTAGCGGCTACTTCTTCTTCGCCGCCGCGGCCTTCTTCGCATCGGCCTTCGCGGCCTTCTTGAACTCGCGGACCTCGTGGAGGCTCTTGTCGTCCACGACGTCCGCGATCGACCGCCGGGATCCCTCGGTGCCGTAGTCGCCCGCGGCCTCCCGCCAGCCCTTCGGCTCCACACCGATCTGCTTGCCGAGCAGTGCCAGGAAGATGCGGGCCTTCTGATCGCCGTAACCCGGCAGCGCCTTCAGCCGTTTCAGGACCTCTTTGCCGTCGGGGTCGCCGCTGGTCCACAACGCCTCGACGCTGCCGTCGTAGTTCTCGACGAGGAACGCGCACAGCGACTGGATGCGGGTGGCCATCGATCCGGGAAACCGGTGGACCGCCGGTGTCTGTGAGCAGACGGCCGCGAACTCCTCCGGATCCATCTCCGCGATGCGATGCACCTCGAGGCCGCCGAGCCGGTCGTCCAGCTTCTTCGGACCCGCGAACGCCGTCTCCATCGGAACCTGTTGATCGAGCAACATCCCGATGAGCAACGCCAGCGGATCACTCGCCAGAAGTGCGTCGGCGTCCGGATCCCCTACCAGATTCAGCGTGCGTGCCATGCTCTGATCCTGCCATCCCACGATCCGGCGGGTGCGCCCTTCACCTCGACGCGCGGTTTATTCACAGAGTTATCCACATCACTGCATTACCGGTCGGTACGCTCCAGCATCGAGGCCACGCCGGCGATCAGACCGTCGCGCCAGTGCAGGACGTCGTGGCCCCCACAGAACTCGCGGTACCGCACGTCGTGGCCGGTGCCCGCCAACAGGTCGCGCACCTCGCGGTTGGGTTCGACGAGCATCCATTCGAGTGTCCCGACCTCCACGCTGAACCGACTGTCCGACGGCGGCGTGGCGCGCACGCGGTCCTGGAACGGGACTCCCGGCCCGGAGCCGGGCCACCAGAACGATCCGGACAGGCTGACGGCGCACCCGAACACCTGCGGGGCGGTCAGTGCGAGGTGGCACGCCGTCAGTCCGCCCAGGCTGCAGCCGGCCACGATCGTCGACGCGGGATCGTCGGTGGCATCCCATTCCCGCCGCAGCCACGGAAGCAGTTCGCCGGCGAGACCGGACGCGAACGCGGCACTGCAGCCCAGCTCCTCAGACCGCAGTTCGGGTCCGACACTGTCGACCATCACGACGAGCGGAACCCGGTGCCCCGTATGTCCGAGCGCGTCGACGGCGCCCGCGATACGCAGGTCGACCGCCCACGTCCGGCCGTCCAGCACCACCACGAGGGGACGATTCCGAGCGGTGAGGCCGGCCGGTTCATAGACCCACACCGACCGTCGCGTGCCCGACAGCGTGAACGTCGTCTCGTGGAGCGCGCCGCGGCCGGGCCGGTCCGTCCACCAGAGCTGCGCGGGTGCCGCCGGCATCACCGCCTCGGAGCTGTCGCCGGTGTGCACCACCCGCGTCGGCAATGGGTTGAACGGGTCGGACTGCGCGTCGGCGAGCACGCTCCGCCACCACTGCCAGCCTGGGGTGTTGCCGGGAACCGTCAACGATTCCGCGCGGGGGATGAAATGGTAAGCACCGCGCCACGTCTCGGGGACCTCGATCGACAGGGACCAGAGGTCGGTGCCGGGTAGCCGCGACAGCGCGGCCCGTTCCAGTCGGGAGCGGTCGGTGATTCCGTTGGCGTCGAGGTAGACGTGCCGCGTGCGCGACGTGCGCTCGTCGCCGTCCGGATCCCGCCAGCAGAACGTCGCGATCACACAGCCGGGGTCTGCCCCGTCCGGCTCGATCAGGGGACTGCCCGCGGCCGCGAGACGGTCCCAGAACGCGAGGACGCCGTCACGTGTCAGGTCGTCGATCGACCGTGCGCGTACGACGCGACGCTCGGGTCCCGGCACTCGTTGCAGCATCCACTTCCCATTCGAATGTAGGTAACGCTAGCCTAAATCAGCTTCCTTACCCGTGCGAAAGAGAGTCTTACCGTGAAACTTCGTCGCTCACTGGCAGCCGTCGCTGTCCTCGCCGTCGGGATCGGCGCTGCCGCGTGCTCGTCCGATCCCGATTCCGACGCCGCGACCACCGACAGCACCGCCGCATCCCAGAGCTGGCCGCGCACCGTCACCGACGAGACCGGCAGCGTCACGCTCGAACAGAAGCCCGAGCGGATCGTGTCCACCAGCGTCACCCTCACCGGCTCACTGCTCGCCCTCGACGCCCCTCTGATCGGCACCGGCGCGCAGAGAGCCAGCGACGTGACCGACGAGAACGGCCTGTTCACGCAGTGGGCGGACATCGCCGCCGAGCGCGGCGTCGAGACGCTGTACCAGGGGGAACCCAACGTCGAGAAGATCACCGCCGCCGATCCGGACCTCATCTTCGTGTCCGCCACCGGCGGTGATTCGGCGATCGACCAGGTGGACACGTTGAAGCAGATCGCGCCCGTCGTGGTGCTGCGATACGACGACAAGTCGTGGCAGGACCTCAGCGGACAGATCGCCGCGGCCATCGGGGCCGAGGCACAGGCCGACGCCCTCGTCGCGAAGTTCGACCAGCAGCTCGACGACGCCAAGTCGGCGCTGGGCGACAAGGTCGCGGCGGCGAACCCGGTGAATGTGCTCGCGTACAACTCGCCGGAGGAGTCGCGGATCTTCACCGCCGAATCGGCGCAGGGCATCCTGTTGGAACGCCTCGGATTCTCGGTTGCCGAGCTGCCGTCCGACCTCACCGCCGCAGACAAGGGCATCATGGCCGGCCGCAAGGACGTCGTGCCGGCCGGGCAGGAGAACCTGCCGCGAGCGGTGCCCGGCAACACCACGTTCATCGTGATCGGTGAAGCAGCGGACGCCGACAGGTTCCTCGCCGATCCGACGCTGCGGGAGACGCCGTCCGTGGAGAAGAAGCAGGTGATCGGGCTCGGGAAGGACAGCTTCCGCCTCGACTACTACAGCGCGTCCAACCTGATCGACCGGGTCACGAACACAGTGCGATAACGCTCACCCCGTGTCGGCGCGGCCCATATCGGGTACCTCTACGTCACAGGGACTCCGGTCCGTTCGCACAACCCGAAGGACACCCGATGGCCCAGAACGAAACGAATCGAGCCAACGGGATGAGCCGCGCCGTCGACAGGGCAACCGACAGCAACACCTTCGAACGGGTCGCGCGCGCCGGCCACGTGATGAGCGGTTTCGTCCACCTGCTGATCGCGTACATCATCGTTCAGCTGGCGTTCGGCACCGGCGGCAACGCCGATCAGTCCGGGGCCCTCGGCGCCCTGGCCGCCAAACCCGGTGGCCGGTTCGTGCTGTGGGTGGCGATGGTCGCGTTCATCGCGATGGCGCTGTGGCGGCTCGCCGAGACCGTTCTCGGCCCCCACGTCACCGAGAATTCCGAAGGCGACGGCGACGACACGTCCCTGCTGGACCGCGCGAAGGCGTTCGGCCTGGCCGTCGTCTACTTCGCGTTCGCCTTCTCGGCATACCAGTTCGCGAGCGGCGGCGGGAAGTCGAGCGGTCAGCAGAACGCCGGAATGAGTGCACGCCTCATGGAGTCCGGGGGAGGCAAGATTCTTCTCGTGGTGGTGGGTCTCGTCGCCATCGCGATCGGCGGCTACCACATCTACAAGGGGGCGTCGAAGAACTTCCTGGACGACCTGAAGGGCACCCCGTCGAAACTCGTCGAACCCCTCGGAGTGGTCGGCTACGTGGCCAAGGGCCTCGTCATCGCGGGCGCGGGCGTGCTGGTGATCGTGGCGGTCGTCAACGCCGACCCGTCCAAGGCCACCGGCCTCGACGGCGCAGTGAAGACCCTGGGCTCGGCGCCGTTCGGGCAGTTCCTCCTGGTCCTCGCCGGACTGGGCATCGCCGCGTACGGGCTGTACAGCTTCGTGATGGCGCGCTACGCCAGGATGTAGAGACACGTCCGGCCGCTCACCCGGCAAGGGTGAGCGGCCGGACGTCGTCTACTAGGACTTCGGCAGGTCCAGGCGTGATTCGGTGGCCGCGAGCAGCACGCATGTCGCGACACCGTTCATCGACTTGTCCAGATCCTCCATCGAGGGGAAGCTCGGCGCGAGCCGGATGTTCTTGTCCTCGGGGTCGACGCCGTACGGGAACGCCGATCCGGCGGCGGTGAGCGCGATCCCCGCGTCCTTCGCCAGAGCGATGACGCGCTTCGCGGTGCCCTCGACGACGTCCAGGCTGATGAAGTATCCGCCCTTGGGCTCCGTCCACGACGCCACCTTCGATGCCCCGAGACGATCCTCGAGGATCTTCAGGACGAGCGCGAATTTCGGCGCCAGGATCTCGCGGTGCTTCTCCATGTGGGCGCGCACGCCCTCGGCGTCACCGAAGAACCGAAGGTGCCGCAGCTGGTTCAGCTTGTCGGGACCGATGCTCTTCTTACCGAGGTATTTCTGATACCAGGCCAGGTTCGCGGTCGAGGACCCGAAGAAGCTGACGCCCGCACCGGCGAACGTGATCTTCGACGTCGACGCGAACACGAGCGGCCGGTTGGGGTTACCCGCCTCCGCGGCCATCCCGAGGACGTCCAGCGACGGCGCCGTCTCGCCGACGAGCGGGTGGACGGCGTAGGCGTTGTCCCAGAACAGCCGGAAGTCGGGGGCGGCGGTCGGCATCGACGCCAGCGTCCGCGTGACCTCGTCCGAGTACACCGCGCCCGTGGGGTTGGAGTAGTTGGGAACGGCCCACAGACCCTTGATCTGCGGATCGTTCGCCACCAGATCGGAGATGACGCCGACGTCGGGGCCGTCCGGGCGCATCGGCACCGGGATCATCTCGATGCCGTAGGTCTCGGTGATCCCGAAGTGGCGGTCGTAACCGGGCGCCGGGCACAGGAACTTGACCTTCTCCTCCTGCGACCACGGGCGCGGGGAGTCGGGGGTGCCGTGCAGCAGGGCGAACACGACGTTGTCGTGCATGATCTCGAGGCTGGCGTTGTTGCCGGCGAGCAGGTTCTCGACAGGGATGCCGAGCAGTTCACCGAAGATGGCGCGCAGCTCCGGCAGTCCGGTGAGCCCGCCGTAGTTGCGGGTGTCGGTGCCGTTGCCGTCGCGGAAGTCGCCGTCACCGGGCAGTGCCAGCAGCGCCGCCGACAGATCCAGCTGCTCGGGCGAGGGCTTGCCGCGAGTGAGGTCGAGCGTGAGCTTCTCGGTCTTCAGCTGCGCGTAACTCGCAGTCTGGCGCTCGTGCTCCGAAAGTAGTTCCTCATGGCTCATCAACCCGATCTGGGTCTGGTTGGTCATCAGGAGCGGCCTCTCACCGACGTCGTGGGTCGGGTATGCGAAAGATAGGGGACCCCGCGCACCCGGCAGAGCCCGTTGACCCTTGCTGCCTTCCGGCCCTGGGGGAGTTCACAGGATGCGCGCCGCGCGGGATCCACCACAGAGTGTAGACGGCCCCGAGCCGTGGTCGGGATCCACCCCGGCCCGGACCCGATGCCGCACCTCTGACCACGGCCAGTGCTACCGTCGCCCCCGCATTCGGCCACCGTCGGCAAAGGATCGGGATGAAACTCAGAAGGACAGCACACGCGGTGACACTCGCCGCCGCCGTGGCAGCACTGTCGGCGTGCGGCGGAGGCAGCGACGACGCAGCCACCTCGGACGCGGTGAGCTGGGACGCGGCCGAGCCGTGCACGCTCGCGGACGATGCGACGCTCGCACCGCTTCTCACGGCAGGCGCCGGCGAGGGCACCGCCACCGACAGTCCCGAACGTCGCGCCTGCACGTGGGGCAAGCCCGAGGCGCTGAACACCGTGACGATCACCACTACGAGCGCGCCGGAACCGGTCGACCCACTGCGCACCATCGACGTCGGCGGACTCGAGGGGCGGGCGCTCGCCGAGAGCAAGTACCAGTGCATCCTCGAGGTCACGACCGATGCGGGCACCCTGTCGATCGAGACCAAATTCGGTCTCGACGCCACCGCGAACCCGGACACGTCCTGCGACCGGTCCGTCCCCCTCGCCGAGCATGCCCTCACCCAGCTGAAGTGGGCCTAGAACGGGCGGCTACCTGGTCGTTTAACGGTGAACCGCCGTCGTTGGGTATGCTCCTCCACGGAGGATTCGCCTAGTGGCCTATGGCGCTCGCCTGGAACGCGGGTTGGGTTAACGCCCTCAGGGGTTCAAATCCCCTATCCTCCGCCACAGGAACCCCTGTGAACTGCTGAGAAGCGGTTCGCAGGGGTTCTTTTTTTCTGTCTCCGAGCGACGACCGACCGGCTGTCCGAGCCGAAAGTCCTGGCCACAGCAGGCGCAACCCGTTATCTTCCTGTTATCGTCTGCGGTGCAGCGTTCGCTGTGCTGTGTGTCGATTCGAGATAAAAGGACATTCGTATGGCGATTCGTCGCACCCGCGCACTGATCGTGGGCCTGGTCGCAGTGTTGGCATCGGGCCTCGTGTCCGTATTGGCCGGAACCGGCGTCGCCCACGCCGACTCGGCCCTGATCTCGGTGTATTCACCGTCGATGGACAAGGACATTCCCGTCAAGGTGCTCAAGGCCGCGGGCGGTGGTCCCGCGCCCACCCTGTACCTGCTCGACGGTCTGCGGGCACCGGACGACAACAACGGCTGGCTGATCGAGACCGACGTGGAGAGTTTCTTCGCCGGCAAGCACGTCAACGTGGTCATCCCGTTCGGCGGCGGCGGCACCTTCTACTCCGACTGGCAGCGCGACGACCCGAAGCTCGGCCGCGTCAAGTGGGAGACGTTCCTGACCAATGAGCTGCCCCCGGTGATGGCTTCTCAATTCGGCAGCGACGGGGTGAACAACGCGGTCGCGGGTCTGTCGATGAGCGGCACCTCCGCGTTGAACCTCGCCACGCACCGCCCCGACTTCTACAAGGCGGTCGCGTCCTACAGCGGATACCCGACGGCCAGCTCGCCCGGCTTCGCGCAGGGCATCCAGGTCTCCGTCGCCCAGATGGGCGGCAACGCGCTGAACATGTGGGGCTTCTGGCCGTCGGCTGGGTGGCTTCGCAACGACCCGCTGCTCAACGTCGGCGCGCTGCGCGGCAAGTCCGTCTACATCTCGTCCGGCGCAGGCTCGACGGCGAGCGATCCGACCGTCGACCCGGACAGCGCTTCGTTCGACCCGGTGAAGTTCTCGCAGACGGTCCCCCTCGAGACCGCCTCCGGTCTGAGCAGCAAGGTTTTCGTGCCCGCGGTGCAGCGCGCCGGCGCCAAGCTGCAGACCCACATCACCGACGACGGTCTCCACACGTGGAACTACTGGCAGGACCGCTTGCACGAGTCCTGGGCCAACACGCTGGCGCCCGCCCTCGGGACGTCCTGAGCCAGGCGTCGTGATCGCCTGACCTACGCCACAGTGGCCCCCGATCTCCGGATCGGGGGCCACTGTCGTCGGCTGCGGTGTTTGATGTGGGGTGTGCCGATCGACGACAGCAAGCGGATGCTCGCGCTGGCGGTGGTGCTGTCCACGCTGGCCGGTTACGTCGACGCGCTGGGATTCATCACGCTCGGCGGGTTCTTCGTCGCGTTCATGAGCGGCAATCTCACCCGGTTCAGTGTCGGGTTCGCGGACGCCGCGTGGGCGCACGCGGCGACTGCTGCCGCGGTGATCGGGATGTTCGTCCTCGGCTGCGCCCTGGGTGCCGTGGTCGTGCACCTGTCCGAGCGACGGCGCCTGCCCGTCCGGACGACGGTGCTCGCGGTCGTGTCGGGACTGCTCATCGCGGGCGCGGTGGCCGCGACCGTCGGGGCGAGCACGGTGGCCGTCGGCGCGATGCTGCTCGCGATGGGCGCCGAGAACTCCTTCTTCCAGCGCGACGGCGAGGTGACCATCGGTCTCACCTACATGACGGGCGCGCTCGTGAAGATGGGGCATCGACTGGCCGGGGCACTGTTCGGTGGGCCGCGGTGGGCGTGGCTACGACATTTCGCGTTGTGGGCCGGCCTGGTGGTGGGCGCGGTGACGGGCGCCCTCGCGCACCACTGGATCGGGCTGGACGCCCTGTGGTTCGCTGCCGTCCTGTCGGCAGCGCTGACCGTCACCGTCCACCTGAGGATCGACCGCGCTACTCGCCGCCCGCAGTTGTCGTGACCGGGTTGCCTGCGGAGTCGAGGGTCCACCACACGCTGCCGACTGCCTGCCCGAATGCGTCCCCGGGTTCGTTGTCGTCCTTGTAGCGGTACACGGGGCGGCCGTTCACGGTGAGCTGGTGGGTGCCGTCCGGCGCCGGGATCGTGTCGATGACCACTTCCTGCAGCCCCTGAACCGTCGGGTTCTCGGTGACCGACGTGACCGGTGGCCACGACTGCAGGCAGGTGTCCCGGCACGAACTGGCGCCGGAGCCGACCTCGTCGTTGTCGTACACGTAGACCGTCATTCCACCGTCGTCGACCATCACCTCGCCGAGCGTCGTCGGTCCCATCTTCAGGACTGGTGTGCCGGGCGCGGCGGGCGGGGACGTCGGCGTCGGAGACACCGGGGCGTTGCCGCCCGTATCGCCGGAATCGGTGCTGTCGTAGGCGCAACTCGAGAAGGTCAGGCTGACGGCGGCGATCGCTGCCAGCGCCCATGTTCGTCTCATGGAGTCCTCGTTCTCTGTGACGGCGAAGTGGCGGGCCTCCGGGGAACCTCTGCGGACCCGTGCATACAGTTCACCTCGAGTTGCGTGCCGGTGCGGGCACTTCGGGCGATGTGACCGGCCCGCACGTGTCGGTCTCCGTGATTAGGCTCCTGTGCATGGGCTGGTACACGCCGACCTCACCGTCGCCCGACCTCACCGACACCCTGGTGTGCGGGTGGTCCGCGCGGACACAGGGCGAGCATCTGCTGGTGCCGGACGCGTGCATGCACATCCTGTGGATCCGGGGTGTGGGAATCCGCGTGTGCGGTCCCGAAACCACGGCGTGGTCTTTCGCGCTGCCGCCGGGCACCGAATCCGTCGGCGTCCGCTTCCGTCCCGGCGCCGCCTCGCATCTGCTGCGGACGTCGGCGGCCGAGGTCCGCAACATCCGGGTCGGTCTCGGGGACGTGCTCGGGTCCACGTGGGAACGGAAACTGACCGACCGGCTCGACAACGCTCCCGGCTACGCGGAACGAATCGCCCTGTTCGAGAACGCCGTGCGCGCGTGGCGAACCCGCGGACCGGAAGCCGACCCGCTGATCGGCACCGTCCGGCAGGCCCTCGCCCGGCACTCGTGGAACGTGGGCGCGCTCGCCGACGCCGCCTCGGTCACCGAGCGGCAACTGCAGCGGCGATGCAACGACGCGTTCGGATACGGGCCCGCGACCCTCCGCGGAATCCTGCGGCTGCAACGGTTCATGGCGCTGGCGCAGTCGGGCACGCGGACCGGACTCGCCGAACTCGCCGCCACCGCCGGCTACAGCGACCAGGCGCACCTGTCGCGGGAATGCCGGCGAATCTCCTCGCTCACCCCGTCCGACCTCCTCGCCAGTGAGGCCCCCGACTGGCACGGAACGGAATCTGTGGTCGATGTCGGAAATGTTCAAGCCCTCGGACGCCGGACGGGAGAAGAATCGGCAGCATGACCTCGACAACCGAAACCCCCGCAGCCCACTACCGCGATCTCGCCGCGAAGTTCACGAAGCGAGTCGAATCCGTGCCCGCCGAACGCTGGGACGACGCGTCCCCGTGTGACGGCTGGACGGCCCGCGACGTCGTGCGGCACGTGATCGACACGCAGCGCTACATCGTCACCGTCGTCGATCTGGAACTGCCGGAGCCGCCGTCCGTCGACGAAGACCCGGTTGCCGCGTGGGCGGCCACGCGCGATGGCATGCAGGAGATCCTGAACGACCCGGCTCTCGTGAGCCGCGAGTACGACGGGCACTTCGGCCGCACCGACCTCGGCAAGACCATCGACAGCTTCTACTGCTTCGACCTGGTAGTCCACGGCTGGGACCTGGCCCGGGCCACCGGCCTCGACGAGACCATCCCCGCCGGCGACCTGACCTGGGTGGGCGGCGTGGCGGAGCAGATGGGCGAAAGCATCCGCACGGCCGGAGTGTGCGGCCCCGCCGTGGACGTCCCCGCGGACGTCGACGAGCAGACCAGGGTCCTGGCCTTCCTCGGCCGCAAGGCCTGACCCGAGCGCCTGCCCGGTCACGCTTGTAACCTCGGGTCATGAGCGTGCCGGGCAGGATCGCCGCGCTGACGGCAGTGTCACTCGCCGCGGCGCTGCTCGGCGGTGACGTGGTCGCGGTGGCCGATCCCGAACCCCGGGGCGCGTCCGGTCTGCCGGCCCATGGCCTCGTCACCTCGGCGCCCCTCGCGTCCGCGGTCATGTTCGCCGGGACCACCGGCGACGCCGCTCCCTCACAGCGGGTTCCGGGTAAGGAGTCGGACGGTACGTCGGCCACCAGCCACCGCTTCGACGAGTACCCGTACATGCGGTACGAGGTCCGGTTCGGTCCGGAGTCCGCAGGCACCGACGTGACCTGGCACGGGCGTTCGGTGAATCTCGACGACCTCGCGATGCACGTGTGGGACGAGGAGGGGCAGAGCTGGGGTGAGCCGGTCGCGACGGCGCAGCCGTCCGAACCGGGCGGTCCGGTCACCCTGACCGCTCGGATCGAGGGCGAGGACTCCGCTCAGATCCTCGTCATCGACGGCCCTCGACAGGATCGGAGTTTCCGCGAGGCCAACGCGACAGCCGATCAGCAGTTCGCCGACCCGAACGCGTACGACTTCGCGCTGCAGCACATCAGCGACACCCAGTACGTGTCCCGGGACCGGCCGGAGGTGTACTTCGACATGACCCGCTGGACCGCCGAGAACGCCGCCGAACGCAAGATCGCCTATTCCATGCACACCGGCGACCTCGTCCAGAGTTGGATTCGTCCGGGAGCACCCGAGTCCCGCGCCCGGCCCGAGTTCGAGGTGGCGGACAAGGCGATGGCGACGCTCGAAGAGGCCGGCATTCCCTACGGCGTCCTGCCCGGCAACCACGACAACCTGTGGAACGTCGGCGGACGACTCATTCCCGGCGAGCACGAGAAGAACCACGCCCTCTACAACGAGTTCTTCGGGCCGTGGCGGTACCGCGACCAGCCGTACTGGGGTGAATCCGTCACGGACACTGACAATTCGGCGCACTACGACCTGCTCGACATCGCCGGCGCGAAATTCCTGATGCTCTACATCGGCTACAACCCGCCCGAACACGTGCTGCAGTGGGCCGAGGACGTGCTCGCCGACCACCCGAACCGCAACGTGGTGATCGGCAGCCACTACTACCTGGACGAGGACGGCTCGCTGCGGATGAGCGGGTTCGGCGACATCGGTAGCAGTGCGGGACAGCAGATCTGGAACAGGCTCGTCGTTCCCTTCGAGACGGTGTTCCTGGTCCTCGCGGGACACGTCGACGGGCAGACGACGGTCACCGACCGGAAGGTGGGCGACACGGACCGGAAGGTCGTGGAGTTGCTTGCCGACTACCAGTACTTCACGGTGGACAGCCGCCGCGAGACCGGGTTCCAGCGACTCCTGCAGTTCGATCTCGACGGCGGAACCCTCGCCGTCACGACGCACTCCCCCACGCTGGACAGCTTCCGGGTGGAGGACTTCGATCCGCAGCGTCGCTACCAGCCGGATGACGGGGACTTCGTCACCGATGTGGAGCTGCGGGCCGACCTGCCGCGCGCCGTCCTGCCTACGCCCTGAGATGTAGGTCGATCAGCTGCGCGACGAACGCCTCCACATCGAAGTCGCCGACGATCACCTCGATGCTGCGGGTGGCGCGGAGGGTCGCCACCCCGTGCAGCTGGGTCCACAGGTTCAACGCGACCACGCGCGGGGTCTCGGCGCCTGCGTCCGCGACGAGTGCGACGACCGTCTCGAACAGGGGTTTCGAGTGTTGCCGCAGGTCCTCTCCCGAACCCTCGAGCAGGTCGTGCCGGAACATCAATTCGAACAGGGTGCGGTGGGTGTCGGCGAAGGAGAGGTACTGCCGTGCCGTCCGCCGCACGCGTGCGAGGGGGTCCGCCTCGGACATGATCGTCGACCGGAGCTGTTCGGATAGCTCGGCGAATCCTGATGCGGCGATCGCGGCGAGCAGCGCCTTGTGGGTGGGAAAGTACCGCCGCGGCGCGCCGTGCGAGACACCCGCGCGCCGGGCGACGGCGCGCAGCCCGACGGCGTCGATGCCGCCCTCGTCCAGCAATTCGCGCCCGCAGTCGATCAGCCGCACGCGCAGGGGTTGCACTTCTCCACTCATGTAGACAGTGTCTATCATGACGGGGGTAGACAATGTCTACTCCACTTTGGCGCCCGAGTCAGGAGTTCACCGTGTGGTACTGGATCTTCAAGTACGTGCTGATCGGACCGGTGCTGCGGATCTTCGGGCGGCCCACGATCGACGGCGCGCACCACATCCCGGCGTCGGGTCCGGTGATCCTGGCGAGCAATCACCTCACCGTCGTCGACTCGTTCTTCCTGGTCCTGATGGTGCGCAGGCGCATCACGTTCGTGGCCAAGAGCGAGTACTTCACCGAGGGCGGCGCGAAGGGCCGCGCGAAACGCTGGTTCTTCACCGCGGCCGGCCAGGTGCCGATCGACCGGTCCGGGGCCTCCGCGGCGGAATCCGCACTGAACACCGCGAAGAAGATCCTGGACGACGGCAACGTCTGGGGAATCTACCCCGAGGGCACCCGGTCGCCCGACGGTCGACTCCACAAGGGCAAGACCGGAATCGCCCGGGTCGCGCTCGCGACGGGCGCCCCGGTCGTGCCCGTCGCCATGCACGGCACCCGGCAGGTCAACCCCGCCGGATCGCGGATGTGGCGGTTCGGCAAGGTGACGGTGACCGTCGGCGAACCGCTCGACTTCACCCGATTCGCCGAGCTACGCGACAACCGGCACGTCGTCCGGGCCGCGACGGACGAGCTGATGCACGCCCTCATGACACTGTCGGGGCAGGAGTACGTGGACGACTACGCGCTCAGGCGTCCGGCGTAGCGACGGCACGCGTCACGAGATCGGCGACGAGCCGCTCCGTGTCGACCCCGTCGAGCACGCCGGGCAGCGTCAGGTGCTCGACGATGAGCGCATTCATCGCGAGGTAGAGCATCAGCACGGTGCTGCGATCACCGGGCAGTCCCGATTCGAGGTGAAACCCGATGTCGCGCTCCAGATTCTCGGAGATCGTGCGCGTCAGCGTGGTCCGCAACTCGGGCCGCCGGACCGCTTCGAGTCGCAATTCCTGCAACGCGAGATAGCCCGTCCGATCGCGGGTGATCCTGCCGAACAACCCCTGCATGTACTCGATCGCGAGCTCGAGATTCTGCGGCTTGCGACCGCTTTCCTCGACCACCGAGGGGTCGGGGCCCATGCGTTCGTGAATCCGCTTGCCGACCTGGTCGAACAGGTCGTCGCGGCTGGCGAAGTAGTTGGACGCCGTCCCCTTGGGGACGCTCGCCTCGACGTCGACGGCGCGGAAGGTGAGGCCGCGCGCGCCCTCTCGCGCAAGCACTTCGATCGCCGCGTTCACGAGAGCCGCACGTCGTTCCGGATTCTGCGCCATCGACACTCCTCGAACAAAAGGACTTGCAACCACTGCAGTCATAGTACTACAAATGGAGTAGTTACCGACCACGGGAGGACTCACATGCGAAAGCTCGTCTACTACGCCGCCGCCACCATCGACGGATTCATCGCCGGCGCCGACGGCTCGGACCCCACCGGCACCATCTTCGAGATCGACGGCGATCACATGCCCGTGATGATCGCCGAGTACCCCGAGACGGTTCCCACCCACATGCGGGCACCGCTGGGAATCGACGCCCCCAACAAACATTTCGACACACTGCTCATGGGCCGCGCCAGTTACCAACCCGGCCTCGACCTCGGCGTGACCAGCCCGTACGCGCATCTGCGGCAGTACGTCTTCTCGACCACGATCACCGAGTCGCCCGACCCGGACGTCGAGATCGTCTCGGGCGATCCGATCGAGAAGGTGCGCGAACTCAAGCGGGAGGACGGCAAGGACATCTGGCTGTGCGGCGGCGGCAAGCTCGCCGCCGCCGTGCAGCCCGAGATCGACGAGCTCCGGATCAAGCTCAACCCCGTGGCGATCGGCACCGGCATTCCGCTGTTCGACGGCGAATTCGGCCCTCAGCGGTTCCGGCTGGCCGCGAGCCGCGCGTTCGAGAGCGGGATGATCTTCCTGACGTACGTCCGCCGATAACCGAAGTCACACCCGCCACTCGAGGCAACACGGGCGCCTGACGCAGGTATTGATTCAATACGTCAGTAATGTTCGAGGCATGCGCGAACGCCGATACTCGTCCACCAGCCCCGAACGCCTGGCCGCAGCCCTGTTCGACGTCGCGGCCGAGTCGGGTCTCGAGGGCGCCAGCGTGCGCGAGGTCGCCAAGAGGGCGGGTGTGTCCATCGGAGCCGTCCAGCACCACTTCTCCACGAAGGACGAGATGTTCGCGTTCGCCCTGCGGACCCTCGTCGACACACTGCTCGCCCGACTGTCGGAGGTCGACCGCGGCGGGGATCCCGCCCGGGCCCTGTTCGCCGCGATGTCCCAGTTGCTGCCGCTCGACGAGGCGCGGTCGCGGGAGGCGCACGTCATGGCGGCCTTCGCCGTCCGGGCCGCCACCTCCCCGTCGCTCGCCGAGATCCGGCGCAAGACCCTGTTCACCATCCGCACCGGATTGTCCGCCGTGCTCATCGGGATCGGCACCCCGGAGGCGGAAACCCGTGCGGCGCTTCTCCTCGCCACCGTCGACGGACTCGCCCTCGATGCGATCGGCAGTCCGGCCCTGTACCCGCCCGAGTACCTCGAGCACGCCCTCGACATTCAGATCGGCATGATTCTGCAGGGCGCCGACGTGGTGCCGTCGTCGTCGATCGAATTGGCCAGCTGACCCCTCGGCCGATGTCACATCCATCTCGTCAGAGTGAACCGCTGTCACATCGGGCGGCGGGCGCGGGACGGTTCGCGCCCAGCCCGTCCGGCGACCTGCACCTCGGCAACCTGCGGACGGCCGTGCTGGCGTGGCTGTTCGCCCGGTCCACCGGCCGGCGGTTCCTCATGCGCGTCGAAGACCTCGACCGCGTCCGAGAGGGCGCCCGGGACCGGCAACTGACCGACCTCGCGGAACTCGGCCTCAACTGGGACGGCGACGTCGTGTCGCAGTCGGACCGACTGCCGCGGTACGACGCGGCCATCGCCGAACTCCACGCCGCCGGCCTCACGTACGAGTGCTTCTGCACGAGAAGAGAAATCCAGAAAGCGGCGTCGGCGCCGCACGCACCGCAGGGTGCCTACCCCGGGACGTGCCGCAACCTGACACCGGACGAACGCGCAGACCGGCTCGCCGGCGGCCGACCACCCGCGCTGCGCCTGCGCGCCGGCGTCACCTCGTTCACCATCGACGACGTCCTGCACGGAACCTATTCCGGCATGGTGGACGACCTCGTGCTGCGTCGCGGCGACGGCACACCCGCCTACAACCTCGCGGTGGTCGTCGACGACGCCGCCCAGGGAATCGATCAGGTGGTACGCGGCGACGACCTGCTGTCGTCCGCGCCCCGTCAGGCATACCTCGCCGGGCTGCTCGGCTTGACCGCCCCCACCTACGCACACGTCGCGCTCGCACTCAACGAGGACGGCAAACGGCTCGCGAAACGCGACGGCGCCGTCACGCTCACCGACCAGAAAGCGTTGGGACGCACCCCGAGCGACGTCCTCGGAGTGCTGGCGACGTCGCTCGGGCTCGCGGAACCGGGCGAGGTCGGGGATCTCGGGATACTCCTCGACCGGTTCGACCCGGCCCGCCTGCACCGCGAACCGTGGGTGGTCAGGCTCCCGACGCCGCCGCAATCACCATGATCACGAAGAACAGGATCCAGCCGACGACGTAGGCGGCGCCGATGGCGATTCCGGCGATCGCGAGCCCACGGCCTTCCTGCCCGGACTGCTTGATCTGGCCCAGCGCGATGATGCCCAGGATGATGCCGACGACCGAGCCGACCCCGTAGAAGCATCCGCCGACGATCGACGTGATCAGCGATGCGATCGCGAGACCGTTCGTCCCCAGCGACTGCGGGTAGGGCGCGCCGTACGGGTTCGGTGCGCCGTACTGCGGGGCGGGACCGCCGTATCGGCCCGGCGGCCCGTACTGATCGGGTGCGCCGCCGTACTGGTTGGGTGCGCTGTACTGATTCGGGGCGGCATACGGGTTGGGCGTCCCGTACTGCTGGTTCGGAGCACCGTACTGGTCGCCGCCGTACTGATTCCGATTCGGCGCGGCATACGGATTCGGAGACGTCCCGTAGGCGCCCGGCTGCTGATAGTCGGGGTACTTCTCGGTGGGCGCCGAATAGGTGGGATAACCGGATTCGTCGACCCCGTATCCGTCGCGCGGCAAGCCGGGCACCTCGCCGTAAGTGGGTGGTGTTTGCCCGTTGTACGGATTCGAATCGTCCGATCCCCCAGAATTAGTCACGATAACCAGCGTAAAGCATCAAAACCGCAGGAGAAGAAGCAGACCAAAGGGAGGCGAGTAAAGGATTGTCCACGTAGTGTTTATTCGCACTGTCACGCGCGAGCATTCAACTCTTGCTGAGGGGATCACATGACGACTGGTGGATACGACCCTAACGACAAACCTGAAGGTGGTGACCAGGGCGGATACCCCCCGCAGGGCAATCCTCCACCGCCGCCCGGTGGTTATCCGCCGCCCCCGGGAAATTACCCACCGCCGCCGCAGGGACCGCCGCCCGGCGGATATCCGCCACCGCCGCCCGGCGGAAACTACCCGCCTCCGCCCGGCGGAAACTATCCACCGCCCCCCGGTAATTACCCACCGCCGCCGCCCGGCGGAAATTACCCGCCGCCGCAGGGCAATTACCCGCCACCGCCGCAGGGACCGCCGCCCGGCGGATATCCGCCGCCCCCGCCGATGTCGGATTACGGCACGCCCGGGCAGACGCCGGGGCAGTTCTCCGTGGGCGACGCGATCGGCTACGGCTGGAACAAGTTCAAGGACAACGCGCTCATCTGGATCGGCATCCTGCTGATCGCCGCCGTCATCCAGGTCGTGCTGAACCTCGTCTTCGGCGGCTTCAGCACGTCGTCCGACATGAGCGCGGCGTTCTCGGTGTGGCGCATCATCGGCACGATCGTCACGACCATCGTCGGCTACCTGATCAATGCGGCTCTGGTGCGGGGCGCACTGCACGAGGTGGACGGGAACAAGCCGGCGTTCGGTTCGTTCTTCCAGTTCACCAACGTCGGGGCGATCATCATCGCCAGCGTGATCATCGGTGTGGCCGCCACCATCGGTTTCGTCCTGCTCATCATCCCGGGTCTCATCGTGATCTTCCTGACCTGGTGGACGCTGCAGTTCGTCATCGATCAGAACGAGGACGCCATCACCGGCATCAAGTCGAGCTTCCGCGTGATCTCGCAGAACGTCGGCCCGGTGCTGCTGCTGGCCCTGGCCCTCGTCGGCATCAACATCGTCGGTGCAATCCTCTGCGGCGTCGGACTTCTCGTCTCGATCCCGATCACCATCATCGCGTCGACCTACGCGTACCGCGTGCTCACCGGCCGTTACGTCGCGGCCTGACCGACCGCTCCCCGCGGGTGAGCGTGCTTCCTGTCCAACGAGGATGGAAGTACGCTCACCCGTTTTGCTACTCCCGTCACTCGAGTCACTCCCACCCCTTGCGTAAGGTGCTCAGGCGTCATCCGAGACATTCAGGACTCGAGATTCGAGGGGGAACACATGACTACCGGTGGATTCGATCCAGGCCAGGGACAACAGCCGTTCGATGGGCAGCAGTACGGGCAACCGCACTACAACGGGGCGGGCCGGCAGCAGCACGGACAGCAGTTCGGCGCACCGCCGCAGTTCGATTCGGCGCAGCAGTTCGGCACGCAGCCGTTCGCGCAGCCGGATTTCGGGTTCGACCCGTCCCGCCCCGGTGAACTTCTTCCCCGCCTGGGCGCACGGGTGATCGACGGCCTGATCGTCGGCATCCCGATGGCCGTGGTCAGCACCGTCCTCGCGCTGGTGCTGGGCAACTTCCTGGGCAGCGTCCTCGGCGCGATCCTCACCGCGGCCGCCGCCGTCGGCTACTTCGTCTTCCTCGAAACGACGAGGGGGCAGACCCTGGGCAAGCAGATTCTGGGCCTGCGCGTCGAGGGCCCGGACGGCGGACTCCCCACCCAGCAGCAGTCGCTGACCAGAAACGGTTTCTACGTCCTGTCCGCGCTCGGCGGGTTCCCGCTCCTCGGGTTCCTGTTCGGACTGCTCGGCGTCGTCGCCGCGATCGTCATCGGGGTGACCATCAACGGCAGCCCCACCAAGCAGGGCAAGCACGACGAACTGGCCGGCGGCACGCGCGTCGTCCAGGGCTAGTCCGGACCTCTCTCTACCGTGCGGGTGAACGTACCTTTCGTCGCGTCAGATCGGACAAAAGGTACGTTCACCCGTTCCTGATTCGCGCCCTTCCCCGTGCAGGTGCTTGGATTGCGGCGTGACAGCCTCAGATCAGCAGACCAAACCAGACGACCACGCGACGTTCGCGCACGTCAGCCGGGGGTACTACCCCACGTTCGTCGCCCTCTTCACCGCGACGCTGCTGATCTCGAATATCTGCGCGACGAAGGGCGTCGCATTCTTCGCCGATTCGTCGCTGACCATCGGACCGCTGCAGATCCTGCCCGTCATCACCGACGGCGGCTTCTTCCTGTTCCCGCTGGCCTACATTCTCGGCGACGTCCTCAGCGAGGTGTACGGGTTCAAGTCGACCCGGCGCGCGATCTACCTGGGCTTCGGCGCCCTGATCCTGGCCGCGTTCTGCTTCTGGCTCCTCATCGAGCTGCCGTCCGCCGACTTCTACGAGAACCAGGAAGCGCTGCGGTCCGTCGTCGGCGTCTACCCGCGACTGCTGCTCGCCGGGCTGGCCGGTTACCTCGTCGGGCAGATGCTGAACTCGGTGACGCTGGTCCTGATCAAGGAGCGCACCAAGGAGAAGCACCTGTGGGCGCGGCTCATCGGTTCCACCATCGTCGGTGAGTTCGCCGACACCCTGATCTTCTGCTCCATCGCCGCAGGCGCGATCGGCATCAGCACGTGGAGCGATTTCGTCAACTACGTGATCGTCGGATTCCTGTGGAAGACCCTCGTCGAGGTGCTGGTCATGCCGATCACATACCGCGTCATCGCCTACGTGAAGAAGCGCGAACCCACCTACCAGCTCTGACCCCCATGTGAGTGGGAAAGTGTGCCCGAGGACGCTTTCCCACTCACGTGCGGTAGAAGCGGCCCAGGGTTTCGGCCTTGAACTCGTCGAAGTAGCCGCCTTCGATGCTGGCGCGGATCTGATCGACCAACCGGACGGTGAAGCGTTCGTTGTGGATGGTGCACAACGTGGACGCCAGCATTTCCTTCGCCTTGAACAAATGGTGAATGTAGGCGCTGGTGTAATTCGCGCAGGTGTAGCAATCGCAGTTCTCGTCGATGGGCGTGAAGTCCCGACGGAAGCGGCTGGTGTTGATGTTGAACCGGCCGTCCGGGTGGTAGATCGCGGCGTTGCGCGCCACCCGCGACGGATTCACGCAATCGAACGTGTCGGCGCCGTTCTCGATGGCGACGAAGAAATCGTCCGGCTCGCTGATGCCGAGCATGTGCCGCGGCTTGTGCTCGGGAAGCTCCTCGTTGCACCAGCGGACGATGGTGCCCAGGTTCTGCTTCTCGAGCGCACCGCCGATGCCGTACCCGTCGAAACCGCGGCCGCTCTCCCCCGTGATCGACTCCAGCCCCCGGCACGCCTGCCGCCGCAGGTCCTCGTACTGCGCGCCCTGGACAACCCCGAACAGCGCCTGATACGGGCGATGGGAACGCTCGGCGGTGAGCTTCTCGTGCTCCGCGATGCAGCGCACCGCCCACGCCTGCGTCCGCTCCACCGACCGCTCCTGGTACCCGCGGGTGTTCAGCAGCGTGGTGAGCTCGTCGAACGCGAACATGATGTCGGCGCCGAGCTGGTGCTGGATCTGCATCGACACCTCGGGGGTGAACCGGTGCCGCGACCCGTCCAGGTGCGATTTGAACGTGACACCGTCGTCGTCGACAGTCGCGAGGCGTTCCTTGCCCTTCGCGATGACGTCGTCGGAGCGCACCCCGACGGCTTCCATCGCGAGGACCTTCTTGAACCCGACGCCCAGCGACATGACCTGGAATCCGCCGCTGTCGGTGAACGTCGGGCCGTCCCAGTTCATGAACTTGCCCAGACCGCCGGCCTCGTCGACGATGTCCGGCCCGGGCTGCAGGTACAGGTGGTACGCGTTGGCGAGCAGCGACTGCGCGCCCAACTCCTTCATGCTCTCCGGCAGCACCGCCTTGACGGTGGCCTTGGTGCCGACGGCCACGAACGACGGCGTCGCGATGTCGCCGTGCGGGGTGTGAATGGTTCCGGTGCGGCCCAGCTGCCCGTCGAGTCGGGTGCCGACGGTGAAGAACGGATCGGGCGGGGTCGGGACTACGGCATTCACGGGTGTATCCAATCACGGGCGACATTTCCGCCGACACATCACTACTTCGTTCGAAAGTGGGTACAGAGAGTGAGACGATCCCATCCCTTCGACCGGAGGAACCGCCATGACCGACGAGAAGGCCGGCCATCCGATCGACAGGCGAACGTTTCTCTCGGGTGCGGCGGTCGCCGGCGGGGTGACCGTGATGTCGAGCCTCTTCGACCGTCGGGCGGACGCGTCGGAGAAACCGCTGCACCGTCAGCCCAGCAATTACGTGCAGCCCAACATCGTGTTCATCGTCGTCGACGAGATGCGGTTTCCCCAGGTCTTTCCGGCGGGGATCACCACTGCCGACCAGTTCCTGCAGCGGTTCATGCCCAACCTGTACACGCTGTGGGCGCCCGGGGTGAAATTCACGCAGCACTACACGGCCGGGGTGGCATGCAGCCCCGGCCGTGCCTGTTTCGTCACCGGTCTCTATCCGCTGCAGAACTGGATGCTGCAGACGCGGACCGGCAATCGGGCCTCCCCCGTCCCGTCGCCCGCGATGGGCCGGGACTTTCCGACGTACGGCAAGCTGCTGCGGCAGGCCGGGTACGTCACGCCGTACGTCGGCAAATGGCATCTGTCGCCGTCCCCCGACGAGGACTCCGGGCTCGCCCCCGGCTACCTCGAGGAGTACGGGTTCGACGGACTGACGATGCCCGACATCATCGGAATGAACGGTGAGGGATTCGAATTCGACGGGCACATCGCCGACCAGGCCGCGGCGTGGTTGTCGACGCGGAAACCCGGGGACGGCCCGTTCTGCCTCACGGCGAGCTTCGTCAATCCCCACGACCAGCAGTTCTTCTGGGCCGGAACGGAAGCGGAACGGTATCAGTCGCTGTACGCGAACAACGTTCCCCCGCTCAGCCCCGCCCGGGCCTGGTCGGTGACCACCGCCGAGAGCGACCCTCCGCGGCTGGGTTATCCGTCCGTGCCGCCCAACTGGGAACCCGAGAAGGCATTGCAGTCGAAACCGAGCACCCAGGTGTTCGCCCGGGAGTTCCAGGCCCTGGTCTGGGGCGGCGTAACCGACGACACCCAGAATCTGTCGAACTACTACCTCCAGCCCTACGGTCAGGGCACCGATCCCGACCGACACATCGCGTTCGCGCCGTACACGTACTGGGAGCGGGCCCTGGACAGTTACACCAACGTGCTGTCGATGGTCGATCACCACATCGGCACGGTGATCAACTCGCTGCCGGAAGACGTCGCGGCGAACACCGTCTTCGTCATGACGTCCGATCACGGCGAATACGCCGGGGCGCACGGCTTCGTCGCAGGCAAACTGTCCACCGCCTACGACGAGGCCTTCCACATCCCGCTGATCGTCGCCGACCCGACCGGGCGATTCACCGGCGACACCGACACCCCGCGCGGCCAGCTCACGTCGAGCGTCGACGTGGTGCCGCTGCTCGCGACACTCGGTCACGGCGACCGGAACTGGATGTCCGGGGACCTGTTCGCCACCTATGCCGAACGCGTCGACCTCATGCCGTTGCTGCGGAGCAACGCCGCGGCCGGTCGCGACCACGTCGTCCTCGCCACCAACGAGCACGCACCGCAGGGGGTCAACTGGAACAACTCCCCCACCCACATCTACGTGCTGCGCACCCCCGAGGCGAAGGTCGCGGTGTATTCGAAGTGGCTGGGACCCACCGCCTACGTCGACCCGGCCTCATTCCAGTACGAGTTCTACGACTACGCCACCGAACGCGGCCGGGCGGAACTCGACAACACCTTCGATCACGACCCGCGCGGTCCGGCCATGGCCGCCCAGCTGATGACCCAGTACCTGCCGACGCAGCTCGCCGCGCCGCTACCCCCGGCGTTCGCACAGCAGGGTGCCGACGCGATGGCGCGCTACCTCGCCTACATCCAGCTGATCAACCGGTACACCCCGGGTGAGATCGACCGCGAGGGCATCGAGAAGCTGACCGCGTTCGGGGAGGTGTTCTGACGGCCATGGCAGGGAAAGTCGTTGCCGCCGTGTGTCTCCTGCTGCTGTGGTCGGGCGCGGCGTCGGTCGCGTCCGCGCAGCCCGCTCCGACGGCGCAGTGCGCGTGGCAGTTCATGTCCGACTCGACCGTGCTCGACGTCGCCTTCCCCGACGCCAACGCGACGTACTGGGTGCTGCCCTACGCGTTGGGGCCGGGTGACACCATCGAACTGAGCGGCACCTACCCGGCTGCCCGCTACTTCTCGCTCAACACGTACGGGACGAACTTCGACACCGTCGACACGTTGCGCGACAACCAGATCGGACCCGACCCCGGCAGCGGAAACCCGTTCGCCGACGCCGCCGCCGGTGCCCTGCCCGCCACGCAGAAGCGCTGGCACGCGACGGTCGTGACCGGTCCGGCCGACCACTCCCGCAATCAGATTCAGGCCCTGCCCGCCGGGGCCGACGCGCAGTCCGTACCCGTCGGTTTCCTCATCATCCGGGTGTACGTGCCCGACGACCCGGCATCTCCGACCGGCGGCGTTCCACTACCCGACGTGACACTGACGTTCGGGGGCCGGACGTCGCCGGTGCCGACCTGCGGATCCGAATTCGATCCCTCCGACTACGACAACGGCCCACTCGGACAGGCCGCGGAGGCCGCATTCGACCAGATCATCGCCGGCGCAGCGTCCGGAGCGTTCCCCGGCAACGTACCCGAGGCGACGTTCGTGAACCCCGCGAGCACGTCGGGCCTGTTCCCCAACGGCGACAACAAATATGTCGGAGCAGGACTGACGTACCAGCCCGGACGCATCGTCGTCGTGCAGGGCCGGGCGCCGACGTTCCCCGACACCCGTGCCGGCCAACCCGTCACGGCGCCCGGCCGGCAGGTGCGGTACTGGTCGATGTGCCAGAACGATCAGGTGACGCCGTACCCGGTCGTCGCGTGCGCCGCCGACTTCCAGACACGCACCGACGGCGACGGGAACTACACGTACGTCGTCGCCGCACCGCAGGACGTCCCCGCCCGCGCCGCGTCCGACCCGACCGTCACCGTCATCCCCTGGGGCTCCACCGACGTCGCGAAGAAGGTGCTGTTCCTGCGGTACATGCTGCCATCCGACGCCTTCTACCCGCAGTCGGTGCAGGCATCGCAGAACCAGCACACCGACCCCGCCACCACCATGGGTCCGTACTATCCCCGCTCCGCCTACTGCGACACCGCCACCTTCGAAGCCGGGGGTGCCGCCGCCTGCCTGTGAGTACTTGTCAACCGCCCGTGGTTGACAAGTACTCACGGGCGGTCACGCACCAGCGCCGACGAACTGGCTGTTGTAGAGGCGGAAGTACGCGCCGCGGGTGAGGAGCAGGTCGTCGTGGCTGCCCTGCTCGACGATGCGACCGTCCTCCATGACGACGATGAGGTCGGCGTCGCGGATGGTCGACAAGCGGTGCGCGATGACGAAACTCGTGCGATCACTGCGCAGGACCGCAGTCGCGTGCTGCACCAGCAACTCGGTGCGGGTGTCGACGGAACTGGTCGCCTCGTCGAGTATCAGGATCGACGGCTGCGAGATGAACGCGCGGGCAATGGTGATCAGCTGCTTCTCACCGGCACTGATGTTGCTGCCCTCTTCGTCGATGACGGTGTCGTAGCCGTCGGGCAGCGAGTGGACGAACCGGTCGACGTAGCTGATCCGCGCGGCCGCCTGAATCTCCTCCTCGGTGGCGTCGGGACGTCCGTACGCGATGTTGTCGCGGATGGTGCCGCCGAACAGCCACGCATCCTGCAACACCATGCCGATGCGGGACCGCAGGTCGTCGCGCGACATCTCGGCGATGTCGACGCCGTCGAGGAGGATCTTGCCGCCGTCGAGTTCGTAGAACCGCAGGATCAGGTTGACGAGTGTGGTCTTGCCGGCGCCGGTGGGCCCGACGATGGCGACCATCTGACCGGGTTCCGCCACCAGCGACAGGTTCTCGATCAGCGGCTTCTCCGGCGAGTAACCGAACGACACGTCCGAGAACTCCACCCGGCCGAACGTATGGACGCGACCCGCATCACGGGGCTCCGCCGGTGTGGGAGCTTCGGTGAGGTCGGGCTCCTCCTCGTCCTCGTCGAGGATGGCGAACACCCGCTCGGCGGACGCCACACCCGACTGCATGAGGTTGACCATCGCCCCGATCTGGGTGAGGGGCTGGGTGAACTGGCGCGAGTACTGGATGAACGCCTGCACGTCGCCGAGGCTCATCGTGCCGGATGCCACCCGCATGCCGCCGAGCACGGCGATGGCCACGAAGTTGAGGTTTCCGAGGAACATGATCGCGGGCATGATCAGGCCCGAGATGAACTGGGCCCGGTAGCTGGCCTGGTAGAGCGCCTCGTTCTGCTCCTCGAACCGGGCCTCCACCTCACGGCTACGGCCGAACACGGTGACCAGTTCGTGACCCGTGTACGCCTCCTCCACGTGAGAGTTGAGCGCTCCCGTCGACTTCCACTGCGACACGAAATGGGTCTTGGACCGTTTCGCGATCTGCGCCGTCACCAGGATCGACAGCGGCACCGTCAGCACCGCGATCAACGCGAGCAGCGGCGAGATGACGATCATCATCACGAGGATGCCGATCACCGTCATCGCCGACACGATCAGCTGGCTCATCGTCTGCTGCAACGACTGCGAGACGTTGTCGATGTCGTTGGTGACCCGGCTCAGCAGGTCGCCGCGGGAGTGGGAGTCGAAGTAGCGCAGCGGAAGTCGGTGGATCTTCCGTTCGACCTCGCCGCGCAGGTTCTTCACGACGCCCTGCACGATGATGTTCAGCAGGAAACCCGACAGCCACATGAACACCGACGACCCCAGGTACAGGGCCAGCACGATCGCCAGCACCCGGCCGAGCGCACTGAAGTCGATACCGACACCGGGCACGACGGCCATGCCGGACACCATGTCGGCGAACGTGTTCTGCCCGTCGGCCCGCAGTGCGGCGACGGCCTGATCCTTCGACATCCCGGCGGGCAACTGCGCGCCGATGATGCCGTCGAAGATCAGGTTCGTGCCCTGACCGAGCATGCGCGGCGCGATCGAGGTGAGCACCACCGACACGGCAGCGACCAGGAGAACGATGCCGACGGCGATCCGGTGGGGACGCAGCCGCCTCAGCAGCCGCTTGGTGGACGGCCACAGGTCGTTCGGCTTGGCCCCCGGGGCACCCGGAGCGACCGGTCCCGGAATACGGGGGCCGGCGGGCCTTTCGGCAGTGGTGGTGGTTGCGCGATCGCTCATAGTGCTTCCTGGACCGATCGTTGGGATTCGACGATCTCGACGTAACACGGACACGTCTCGAGCAGTTGGTCGTGCGTGCCGATCCCGACCACCGCGCCGTCCTCGAGGACCACGATCTGCTCGGCCTCCACGATCGTCGAGACACGTTGGGCGACGACGATGACGCACGCGTCCGAAGTCTCGGGTTTGAGCGCCGCACGCAGCCGGGCGTCGGTGGTGAGGTCGAGGGCGGAGAAGGAGTCGTCGAACAGGTAGATCGACGGGCGACGGACCAGTGCCCGCGCAATGGCGAGTCGCTGTCGCTGACCGCCGGACACGGTCGTGCCGCCCTGCGAGATCGGGGTGTCGAGACCCTCGGGCATCGCGCGGACGAAATCGGCGGCCTGCGCGATCTCCAGAGCCCGCCACAGTTCGTCGTCGGTGGCATCGGGCTTGCCGTACCGGAGGTTGGTGGCGACCGTGCCCGAGAACAGGTACGGCCGCTGCGGAACGAGTCCGATTCCGGACCGCAGGACGTCGAGGTCGATGCGACGCACATCCGTGTCGGACACGGTGACCGAACCCGACGTGGCGTCGATGAGGCGCGGGATCAGGGACAGCAGCGTCGTCTTACCGGAGCCGGTGCCGCCGATGATCGCGGTGGTCTTGCCCGGTTCGGCGCGGAAGCTGATGTCGCGCAACACCGGTTCGTCGGCGCCGGGGAACTTGAACTGGGCGTCGCGCAGTTCCACCACACCGGGGTTCTCCAGCACGGTGACCGCATCGACCGGCGGCACGACGGTGGAATCCGTGTCGAGCACCTCGCCGATACGTTCGGCGCAGACCGTGGCGCGGGGGGCCATCATCGCGATGAACGACGCCATCATCACCGACATCAGGATCTGCATGATGTAGCTGAGCATCGCGGTGAGCGAGCCGACCTGCATGGTGCCGCTGTTGATCTCGTGGCCGCCGAACCAGATGACGGCGACACTGGTGATGTTCGCGATGACCATCACCAGGGGGAACATCACCGCCGTCAGCCTGCCGACCCGCAGGGCGGTCTGGGTGAGCTGCTCGTTCGCGTCGCCGAACCGCGCCACCTCGGAGCGCTCACGGACGAACGCCCGCACCACACGGATACCGGTGATCTGCTCACGCAGCACCCGGTTGACCCCGTCGATGCGGGTCTGCATCTCCCGGAACGCGGGCACCATCCGCGAAATCACGAACCCCATCGACAGCGCGAGAACCGGCACGGTGACCGCCAGGATCCAGGCGAGCCCGGCGTCCTCCCGGATCGACATCACGACACCGCCGACGCACATGATCGGCGCCATCACGAGGATCGTGCAGCTCATCACGACGAGCATCTGCACCTGCTGCACGTCGTTGGTGTTGCGGGTGATCAGGGACGGCGCGCCGAAGCGGCCGAATTCGCGGGACGAGAAGCTCCCGACCTGATGCATCACGGCGCGGCGCACGTCGCGCCCGAAACCCATTGCGGCACGGGCGCCGAAGAACACCGAACCGATCGAGCAGATGATCTGCACGACGGTGACGAGCAGCATCATGACGCCCGTGGACAGGATGTACCCGGTGTCGCCCTTGGTGACGCCGTTGTCGATGAGATCGGCGTTCAGGCTGGGAAGATACAGAGCGGCCGCGGTCGCGACCAGCTGGAACAGGACGACCGCCGTCAGTTCCCGCTTGTACGGGCGGAGGTACGTGGTGAGCAGGGCATTCAACATGGGCAGCGATCCTGGCGGGTCATCATTATGTCCGAAGGTTACCAACAGAAACGACCGCAGGCCCGCGGATTTTCGGGGGGCCTACGGCCCCGTGAGTGGTTGACGAGTCCAGAGACTCCTCAACCACTCACCGGCGGCGGAGCCGCCTACCGGACGGGCTGCAGCGGCTCGTCCGCGTCGTGCAGGACCTTCTTCAGCTTCTCGCCCTCGATGTCGACGTTGGGCAGGATCTTGTCCAGCCACTTCGGCAGCCACCACGCCTTGTCGCCGAGCAGTGCCATCACGGACGGGATGATCACCATGCGCACGACGAAGGCGTCGAAGAACACGGCCGCCGCCAGGGCGAAACCGATCGACTTGATGAACGAGTTCGGCTCGGCGATGAAGGCCGCGAACACCGAGATCATGATGACCGCGGCGGCGCTGACCACCCGGGCACCGTGGTTGAAGCCGACGGTGACGGCCTGCTTCGCCGTCGCGCCGTGGACGTATTCCTCCCGCATCCGAGTCACCAGGAACACCTGGTAGTCCATCGCGAGACCGAACACGACGCCGATCAGGAAGATCGGCATGAAGCTGACGATCGGCTGCGGGTTGGAGATGATGCCGCCCCAGCCCTCCTGGAACACCGCGACCGTGGCACCGAACGTGGCCGCGACGCTGAGGAGGAAGCCGAGTGTGGCCGTCAGCGGCACGAGCACCGAGCGGAACACCAGCAGCAGCAGGAGGAAGGCCAGGCCCACGACCACCGCGAGGTACGGGATCAGCGCGTCCTGCAGCGTCTCGGACACGTCGCCTTCGAGCGCGGTCTGCCCGGTGACGCCGTAGTTGACGCCGATCGAGTCGTGCAGATCTGCCTCCGCACCGCGGATGTTGTTCACCAGGTCCATCGTCGCCGGATCGCTGGGGGCGCTGCTCGGCGTCACCAGGATCTGCGCGGTGTCACCGGCCTTGTTCACGCCGACGACCTGCGCGTTGGCCACGTCGTCCTGCGCGGTGATGGTCTTCACGACCTCACCGAACGCCGCCGACGGCGTGCCGGTGGTGACGTCCTTGGCGTCGACGACGACGAGCAGCGGACCGTTCTTGCCGGGGCCGAAGCCTTCGCTCACGAGGTCGTAGGCCTGCCGGGAGCTGGTGGCGGGGTCGCCGGTGCCCTCGCTGGGCAGGGCCAGGCTCAGGCCGGTCGCGGGGATGGCGAGCGCCCCGAGCACCACCACTCCGGCGATCAGTGGAATCGCGGGCCGGCGGACCACGGCGCTGATGTACCGCAGCGCCAGGCTCGGCTTGCCCTCGTCGTCCTCGAGGTCACGACTGCTGAGGAACGGGATCCTGCCCGCGAAGGCCTTCTTCCCGAACAGCCCGAGGATCGCGGGCAGGAGCGTCAACGCGATCGAGACGGCGATGAACACCGTGAACGCGGCGGCCGCACCCATGTCGGAGAGGAACGGGATCCCGACGACGCGGAGCGCGATCAGGGCGATGATCACCGTGAGACCGGCGAACACCACGGCGGAACCGGCGGTGCCGACGGCACGCCCGGCCGCTTCCGAGCGGTCGTCCGTGAGGGTGAGTTCGTGCCGGAACCGGGACACGATGAACAGCGAGTAGTCGATGGCGACGGCCAGGCCGATCATGATGGCCAGCGTGGGTGTCATCGAGCTGAGGTCGGTGAAGCCGGTGGCGACGGTGATCCCGAGGCTGCCGATCATGATGCCGATGATCGCGGTGATCAACGGCAGACCCGCGGCGACCAGCGAACCGAATGTCAGCGCGAGCACGACAGCGGCCACGCCGATACCGACGAGCTCGGTGGCGCCGCCGGGCGGTTCGGCTTCGTTGGCGGCGGAACCACTGATCTCGACGGTCAGTCCGGCGTTGCGGCCGGCGTCGGCAGCGGCCGAGATCTGGTCGCGCAGAGCCTGGTCGACGTCGCCCATGCTGCCCTTGAACGGCACCTCGACGTAGCCGACGGTCTTGTCGGCGTTGAGCGGGGACAGCGCCTGCGCGTTCGCGACGGCAGCCTCTTCACCGATTCCCTTGTCGGCCGCGGACGACTTCGCCATCTCGACGAGCTGCTCGTTCGCCGTGACGGGGTTGACCAGCGCCTTCGCGGCGTCGGCGCCCGAGGCGGTGGCGGGATCGACCTTGGCGGCGTCCTGGACCTGGTCGATGCCGCGCACCTTGGCGAGCACCGCGTCCATCGCCTGCTGACTCTGCTCGCTCTCGAGGGTCTGCCCCTCGGGAGCGGCGAACACGTAACGCGCGCTGACGGCGTTCATCGGGTCGCTGCCCGCGGCCTCGGGGAACCGTTCGGCCATCAGGTCCTGCGCCTGCTGCGCGGGGGTGCCCGGGATGGAGAACGAATCCTTCGTGGGCCCGGACAGCGTTGCCGCCCCGATGCCCATGAGGACCAGGATCACCAACCAGACGCTGAGGACCGCACCTTTTCGCCGGTAGGCGAATCTGCCGATCCGATAGAGATAGGTGGCCACGAGAGGCTCCTTCTGAGTCGGTGGAACGAAGAGTGATTCGGGGCAGCCGGCTACGGCTGCGGGATTCCCTGACGGAGTTGGCGCATGGCGTCGCGGACCAGTTCTTCGGGTCCGCTCGCACCGGACTTGCCGCTCATCCACAGGTCGAGCGACGCCTTGCACGCCGATCCGACCGCCAGGTGCAGCAGGTTGGGGTAGAGGTCGGTGTCGATGTTCGTGCCTGTGCGTTCGGCGATCACTTCACCGACCAGACGGGTGACGCGCAGGTGCACTTCGAGTTTCTTCGCGAGCAGCGCGGGGCTGGTCTCGACGAGTTCCATCATCACCGCGGTCTCTTCGAGCGGTTTCGCCGGATCGGTGACGATCTGGACCACCACGTGCTCGAGGGAATCCCAGATCGGCTCGTCCTCGGGACGGGCGCGGAGCAGGTCCACCCAGTCGTGGACGGACTGCTCGAAGTGCGCGAGTACCGCCTCCTCCTTGCTGGAGAAGTAGTTGTGGAACGTCCGAGTCGAGACTCCCGCCTCGGACGCGATGGCGTCGGCAGTGACGCATTCGATGCCCAGCGCGCGGGCCAGGCGTGCGGCGGCGCCGCTGAGGGCTGCACGCGTGGCGGCCTTCTTGCGGTCCCGCAGTCCGATTTCCGAAATCACTACTCCAACGGTACAGAACTTGCAGAGCTCTGCAAATTTGCGTGACAGTGCAACTTTTATGTTCTTGCCCACAGTCCGCGCAGCACTGTGTCGGGAGTCACCGCGGAGTTACGGTGGATTCATGTCCGATCCGACGGCGCCGCTGTCGTTCCGGGCGGACGAGATCGACCGCGCCGCCCTGAACCAACTCGCCGCCGTCCTCGACCTGCAGGCGGCGCGCCCGGGAATCCGGCGACTGCGCGAGTGGTCGCTCGCCGCCCTGCAGGTGCAGCCGGGCGAGAGCGCCCTCGACATCGGCTCGGGTACGGGATCGGAGACGCGGGCGCTCGCCGCCGCGGTCACCGCGTCGGGTCGTGCGATCGGACTCGATCCCAATCCCGGCATGGCCCTCCTCGCACGGGAGCGGACCGAGGAGGAGGGCTCGACCGCGCAGTTCGTGATCGGTGACGCCTACTCGCTGCCGTTCCCCGACGACCGCCTCGACGTCGTGCGGTGCGAGCGGGTGTTCCAGCACCTGAGCGAGCCGGACCGCGCGGCGGCAGAAGTGGCCCGTGTTCTGCGACCCGGCGGGCGCGGCGTCATCGTCGACAGCGACTGGGGAACGGCGATCATGCACCCCGGAGATCCCGAGATCCTGCAACGGATCATGGACGTGATGCTGTCGCACACCGCGAACCCGCACTCCGGACGGCTGCTCCCGGGGCAGCTCACCGCAGCCGGGCTCGTCGTCGAGGACGTCGGCACAGAGGCGTTGATCCAGGATCCGGGCGATGTGACCGGCCCCCTGGTCCAGATGATGACGGCCGCCGCGATCGCCGAGGGGGCGATCTCCGACGCGCAGAGCGCCGAGCTGCTGGACCAACTGAACGCCGCCGCCCGCAGCGGCGACTTCCACATGTCGGTGACGATGTTCGCCTATCTCGTTCACAAGCCCTGACGAAACCCTTCCGACATTCGGAAACCGAGTGTGGTGGATCACCTCCGGTGCCGCACAGTGGTGGAGACGACGCTGACGCCTCACCGAGTCCGGCGTCACGAATAACGCAGCAGCCCAGCATATTCCGGAGGCACTCATGTCCACGATCGCCCGCAACCAGTGGTACGTCGCAGCCTACGGCCGTGAGGTCGGACGCGAACTGTTCTCGCGCACCATCTGCGAGGAGCCGATCCTGTTCTGGCGGACCGAGGCAGGCGAGGCCGTCGCGATGAGCGACCGGTGCGTGCACCGCCGGTACCCGCTGTCCGAGGCGCCGAGCCGGCTCGACGGCGACAAGGTGGTCTGCGGCTATCACGGTTTCACCTACGGCAGCGACGGCGGCTGCGTGTTCGTGCCCGGCCAGGCGCGCGTTCCCCGCACCGCCCGGCTGCGCTCGTACCAGGTGGTCGAGCAGGACTCGTTCGTGTGGGTCTGGATCGCCGACCCGCAGAACCCCGAGCAGGGCGATCCCACCCGCATCCCCCGCGCACCGTGGATGGACTCCCCCGACTACACCGTGGTCAGCGGCATGGAACCGATCGACTGCAACTACGGCCTGCTCGTCGACAATCTGATGGATCTGTCGCACGAGACGTACCTGCACGGCGGCTACATCGGCACCCCCGAGGTGGCGGAAACCCCGATCACCACGGAGATCGACGAGGACCGGAACGTCATCTACGTGTCCAGGCACATGGACGACGCGGAGTGCCCGCCGTTCTACTCCAAGTCCACCGGCATCGAGGGACGCATCACCCGCTGGCAGGACATCGAGTACACGCCGCCGTGCCTGTACCTGCTGCACAGCCGCATCGCCCCGATCGGCGCACCGCTGCCCGGCGACGACGGCTCCGACCCGCACGCGTTCCACAGCGAGATCGTGTACGCGATCACTCCGTCGACGGAGAATTCCACCCTCGACTTCTGGGCCGTGGCCCGCGACTTCGCGGTCGGCGACGACGGCGTCACGACGTTCCTGGCGGAGAACAACCGGACCGTCGTGATGCAGGACGTCGTAGCGCTGAACATTCTGCAGAAGGCGCTCGACACGGAGAAGGACGGCTACCAGGAGCTGTCGATCAACATCGACGCCGGCGGCCTCGGCGCACGCCGGATCCTGAAGAAGCTGGTCGACGCGCCGCAGGCCGTGACCGCCGCAGCGGTGGGCTGAGCCGTGGAACCGACCAGGATGCTCCGCGGCGCCAACGTGATGCGCATCGTCTGGCTTCCGGGCTCGGACCTGCTCGAGGGCGAGTGCCACTGCGGCGCGCGCCACGTCGCGGAAGAACCCGCCACCCTCTGGGAGTGGTTGCTCGCCCACCCCGAGGGACACCACCCCGTCGATCCGCCGGTGCCCGCCACGCCGCTGCCCGCGGCGCCGGAATCCGCTCCCGTTCCCGTCTGATCCCGGAGAGACCGCCATGCCTACCTCACCCGAACCCGTGCTCGAGCTGGAGCTGACCACCAGGACCACCGGCGCCGACGGCGTCGTCGTCCTGGAGTTCCGCGACCCTTCCGGAGCCGACCTGCCCGCGTGGACGCCGGGTGCGCACATCGATCTGGTGCTGACGCCGGAGCTCACCCGCCAGTACTCGCTGTGCGGCGACCCGGCCGACACCGGGACGTGGCGCGTCGCCGTGCTGCGGGAGGCGATGGGGCGCGGCGGTTCGCAGTTCGTGCACGACAAGCTGTGCGAGGGCGACCGCGTCACGGTCCGGGGACCGCGGAACCATTTCGAGCTCGCGCCGTCACCGCGGTACGTGTTCGTCGCGGGCGGCATCGGGATCACACCGATCCTCACCATGGCGCACGCTGCGGAGAACGCCGGCGCCGACTGGACCCTCGTCTACGGTGGGCGCAGCCGCAGTTCGATGGCGTTCGCCGACGCACTCGCCGAGCGGTTCGGCGACCGGGTGGTGGTGCACCCCGAGGACGAGCACGGCCTCATCGACCTACCGGGGCTGCTCGGCGACGTCCGGGACAACACCCTCGTGTACTGCTGCGGCCCGGCGCCGCTGCTCGACGCCGTCACCGGTCACTGCGACAGCTGGCCGTCCGGCGCGCTGCACATCGAGCGCTTCGCGGCCAAGGATCTCGAGGAGCCGGTCCGCGCCGAGGGGTTCGAGGTGGAGCTGACACTGAGCGGCAAGACCGTCACGGTGGCACCCGAGCAGTCGATCCTGCAGGCCGTCACCGCCGCCGGCGTCCAGGTGCTGTCGTCCTGCGAGGAAGGGACCTGCGGAACCTGCGAGACAGCAGTGCTCGGCGGTACTGTCGATCACCGGGATTCCCTGCTCACAGCGGACGAGCAGGCCGAGGGCGACACCATGATGATCTGTGTCTCGCGTGCGAGCTGTCCACGCCTGACGCTGGAACTGTGAGACGGAGAACGAGCAATGGCGATCACCGGATCGGTGACCATTCGCTCGTTGCGGCTCCTCGAGCTCTTCACCCCTGCGTCGCCGCGGCTGACCCTCAGCGATCTGTCGCGCAAGTCGGGGTATCCGCTGAGCACCGTGCACCGGCTGACCAGCGACCTCATCGAATGGGGCGCCCTCGAACGTGACAGCAGCGGTCGCTTCACGGTCGGGCTCAAGCTGTGGGAGATCGCGTCGCTCGCACCGCGCGGCACGATGCTGCGCGAACTCGCGATGCCGGTGATGGAGGACCTGTCACAGATCACGCGGGAGAACGTCCAGCTCGGCATCGCCGAGGGCACCGAGGTCGTGTTCGTCGAACGCATCGCCGGACAGAAGGCCGTGCCCGTCCAGACCCGCGTCGGCGGCAGGTTCCCGCTGACGGCGTCCGGCATCGGCCTGGCCCTGCTCGCGTACATGCCCGCGGACGTGCAGGACCAGGTGCTGAGCGGGCCGATCGAGAAGTTCACCGACCGGACCGTCACCGACCCCGTCGTCCTGCGGCGGACGCTCGCCGAGATCCGCCGATCCGAGGTCGCGATCAGTGATCGTCAGGTGACCATGGACGCCGTCTCCGTCGCGGCACCGATCTTCGAGCGTCCCGGAACGGCGGTCGCGGCCGTGTCGCTCGTGGTCTCGGCGGAGAATGCGTCGCTGAACGCGCTGGTCCCGCTGGTGCGTGCGGCCGGCCGGACGATCAGCCGCGCGCTGCGCCCTCGTCAGCCGTCGTAGCCGGCCGGGTGCGACGCTCCCAGGCCCCCGGATCGGACGTCAGCGTGGTGAGGAAGCCCGGCAGCTGCTCGTTCGCCACGTCCGCCAGGCTCACGTTCTCGAGCACGGCCCGCAGGTTCACCCGCACCGCGATCCACACGTCCTGCAGTTTGGCGGCCGGCCCGCAGTAGTCGACGTCCTCGGGTCGCTCACCCCGCACCGACGCCAGCGGACCCTCGACGGTCCGGATGACGTCGGCGATCGTGATGTCCTCGGCGGGACGGGCCAGCCAGTAGCCGCCGTCGGGTCCGCGTCGGCTGTTGACCAGTCCCCCGCGCCGAAGGTCGGCGAGGACGGCCTCGAGGAACTTGTGCGGAATGGTCTGCGACTGTGCCAGGAACTCGGCCTTGGACGGGGACGGCCCGGCAGCGGCCAGTTCGATCAGCGTCCGCACGGCGTAGTCCACCTTTGCGGTGATGTGCACACCGAATTCCTACCATCCGAGTATGAAAATGGGCAACTCACGCTTCGCCGCGCGAACCCAGAATGTCCAGGTAATGCGGGTTGTACATGACGCCGAGGATGTTGCCGAACGGGTCCACGACGGACGCGGTGACGAATCCCGACTCGCGTTCGGTGCGTGGCTCGTGCTCTGTCGCGCCCATCGACAGCAGCTTCTCGACGGCGGCGGTCACGTCGTCGACGTGCCAGAACACCACCGCGCCGGACGGGCCGTCCGCGGCGCCGTGCGGGGCGTATCGACGGTCGATGATGCCGAGCTCGTGCTGGTAGTCCCCGATCCGGTATTCGATGTACGCAGGGTTCTCGGAGTCGGGGCGTTCGAAGTAGGGGGTGATGCCGAGCAGGGCGCTGTACCACTCGCGGGCCGCCGGGATGTCGTCGGCAAAGAGGCTGACGGTGGTGAGTCCTCGCAACATGAGGAGTCCTTTCGGCTGATCCGGTTCTTGCTGACGAGATCCATTCTTCGCCGCAAAGTGCGCACCCGATGAGCACTTTGTTTCACTCTTCGAATCGAGGCGGATAGTGATGCGTGTCACTCCGAGGTACATTGAACTGGACGATCGTCTTGTGGAGGAAGCAGCATGTGGGAGACCGTGACGTCGGCGTGGAATTCGGCGCTGCTGACGCCCCTGCACGAGCCGGTGACGCTGGCCATCCCGGCGTTCGTGCTGTTTCTCGCCATCGAATGGTTCGCGGCCCGGCACCTCGAGGACGCGACGTTCGACCCCGACGGACGGTCCCGCCCGGTGCGGGGAGGTTACGAGCGCCGCGACGCGCGGGCGAGCGTGTCGATGGGCGCCGTGTCCATCCTGACGACCACGTTCTGGAAGCTGCTGGCCCTGATCGGGTACTCCGCCATCTGGGTGTACCTCGCGCCGTGGCACCTACCCGCGGACGCCTGGTACACGTGGGTAATCCTCATCGTCGGCGTCGATGCGCTGTTCTACGCGTATCACCGGATGGCACACCGCATCCGCCTCATCTGGGCCACCCACCAGGCGCACCATTCGAGTGAGTACTTCAACTTCTCCACCGCGCTCCGCCAGAAGTGGAACAACAGCGCCGAGATCCTGATGTGGATTCCGTTGCCGCTGATCGGCATTCCGCCGTGGATGGTGTTCATCGGATTTTCCGTGAACCTCGTCTACCAGTTCTTCGTCCACACCGAGCGCATCGGCACGCTGCCCCGGCCCATCGAGTTCGTGTTCAACACTCCCTCTCATCACCGCGTCCACCACGGCTGCGACCCCGAATACCTCGACCGCAACTACGCCGGCATCCTCATCGTGTGGGACCGGATGTTCGGCACGTTCCAGCCCGAAACCCACCGCCCCACCTACGGACTCACCACACCGGTGGGCACCTACAACATCTGGAAACTGCAGACCCGCGAATACGCCGCCATCGTCCGGGACTGGCGCCGGGCGTCGTCGTGGCGCGACAAGCTCGGCTACGTGTTCGGGCCGCCCGGCTGGGCGCCGTCAGGAACGCGCGAAGCTGACCAGGAAGTCGACCGTGCCGTTGCCATCCACGGTCACGAAGCCCAGTGACGGCGGCGTCACCCCGAAGTCCGTCCAGGTCACCGGGATGCTGCCCGAGGCGATGAGGTCGTCGCCGGAACGCAGCACGTCGATGTCGACGGACACCGGCCGCGACTGCCCCTTGAGGGTCAGCGTTCCCTGGGCCGTGACCGTTCCCACGGAACCGTCCGCAGGCAGCCCCGACAGGTCGACCGGGGAATCGACCGTGAACGTGGCGGTCGGGAACGTGCCGGTGTCCATCACGTTGCCGCGGAACTGGTTGTCGCGGCGGGACTGATCGGTCGCGATGGTCGCCACCTGCACGGTCACCTCGCCCGCGGTGAGTTTCTCGCCCTCGACGGTCGCGTTGCCGGTCACGTCGCCGGTCGACCCGACCACCGTGACGCTCGCGCCGTTGAGGATCTCGTGGACGGTGTACCCCGACGCCGTCTGGTTGGAGCCCTGACCCGGCGTGACGGTCCACTGCCCGTCGACCGATCCGGTGGCCGCCTCCGCGCCCTCGGTCGACACCGAGGCCGCCGGTGCGTCGTCCTCTGCGATGAATTGGCCGTAGAACCACGGTCCCACCAGCACCGCGATCACGACGATGACAACTGCGCCGACCAACCACCACAGCTTTTTCATGAGATCAGGCTAGTTGCAGCTTCAATGGATGTCACTCGGTACGACCTGCGAGAGTGCTGTGAACGACGGTCACGGGACGATGGAATCGATGTAGCCGCCGTCGACCCGCACCGCCGCGCCGGTGGTCGCCGACGCCTGCGCCGAACTGAGGTAGACGACCATGTTCGCGATCTCCTCCGGCTCGATGAGCCGCTGCAGCAACGACTGCGGCCGGTACTTCTTCATGAACTCGCGCTGCGCCTCGTCCCACGGCAGGTCCGTGTCGACCAGGCTGTAGACGAAATCCTCCACACCGCCCGTGTGGGTGGGGCCGGCGAGAACCGAATTGACCGTGACACCCGTCCCCGCCACCTCCTTCGCGAAGCCGCGCGAGACCGCCAGCAGTGCCGTCTTCGACATCCCGTAATGGATCATCTCGGCGGGAATGACGATCGCCGAGTCACTGGCGATGTCGAGGACCCGGCCCCACGACCGTTCGACCATGCCGGGTAGGACCAGACGTGTCAGCCGGATCGCGGACAGCACGTTCACCTCGAAGTAGCGGCGCCACTCGTCGTCGTCGATCTCCAGGGCAGGCTGTGCGCCGAAGATCCCCAGATTGTTGACGAGGATGTCGACGCTCGGAACGATCTCCAGGACCCGGCGCGCACCCTCGTCCGTCGTGACGTCGGCGGCCGCCGGAACGAATTCGCCGTCCGGGACCTCGGCCCGCAGTCGTTCGATCGCCGCACCCACGGACTTCTCGGTGCGGCCGTTGATCGCCACCCGTGCGCCGGAGCGGCCGAGACCCGCTGCGATCGCGGCGCCGATGCCCTGCGTCGATCCGGTGACCAGCGCCGTCCTGCCCGTCGAGTCGATGCGCATGTCGCCTGCCCCTTCCCTCCAGGACACGCTAACGAACATCCCCGGCCCGGATACACAAAAAAACTCCCCACCTGCGAGTGCAGGTGGGGAGTTTTGGCGGTGGCGGAGGGATTTGAACCCTCGGACGGGGGTTACCCGTCACACGCTTTCGAGGCGTGCTCCTTAGGCCGCTCGGACACGCCACCGCCGGTGACTTTACCGGATGTGGCGCCCGAGCCCGAAATCGCCAGGTGAAACCGTTTAAGTCAGCTTGTCCTTGACGTTCTTGGCGGCGTCCTTGACCTTCTCGCCGGCATCCTTCACCGCCGAGGACGCCTGGTCGGCCTTGCCCTCGTCGCGCAGGTCCGGATCGCCCGTGGCTTTGCCGGTGGCTTCTTTCGCCTGGCCCTTGAGGTCTTCCGCCTTGTTCGAAGCTTTGTCTGCGATTCCCACGAGATACCTCCGTGAATCCGATTTCGAACCCGGGGACGGGTCCGGCGGCGCCTCGTCGGCGCCTGTCTCCAGAGAAGCACGGGTCATGCGGACCCGGCCACAGTGTGTCGAGTACCCCACGAAAGAGTTTGAAACCGGTCAGCGCCGTTCACGGAAGAAGTCTTCGAGAATGCCGGCGCATTCGTCCTCGAGAACACCGCCCCTGACCTGCGGGCGGTGGGTGAGGCGGCGGTCGCGGACCACATCCCACAGTGAGCCGACGGCACCGGTCTTCGGCTCCCACGCCCCGAACACCACCCGGGAGACCCGGGCCAGCACGAGCGCGCCCGCGCACATCGTGCACGGCTCCAGCGTCACCGCGAGCGTCGCCCCCTCGAGGCGCCACCCGTCGCCGTACACCCGCGCGGCGGCACGCAACGCGATGATCTCCGCGTGGGCCGTCGGATCCGACATCGCCTCCCGCGAGTTCACGGCCCGCGACACCTCGACACCGTCGGCGTCGAACACCACCGCACCCACGGGCACGTCGGCGTCGGTGGCGGCACGGGCCGCCTCGATCGCCGCGCGGATCATCCGCTCGTCGTCCTGAAGAGTCACGGCGCGTGAAACTACCGGGGAAGCTTGTCGAGAACCCCGGCCAGCTCCGTGGTGAATCCGAGCCGCTGCGCGATCATCCCGAGCTGCTCGTCGGGATACAGGTCCGTCTCGGACGTGATGACAGCCAGAACGGGTTCGGGCAGACCGAGGTCGGCGAGCAGCGACAGGTCGCCTTCCTCCCACGGCTCGATGTCGTCGAGTTCGTCCGGGTCGATGTCCGGGACCTCGATGTTGAGCGCCTCGAGGACGTCGGCGGCGATGTCGTAGTCGATGGCCGCGGTGGCGTCGGACAGCAGCAGACGCGTTCCCGACGGCGCAGGCCGGAGCACGACGAAGAATTCGTCGTCCACGTCCAGCAGACCGAAGAACGCGCCCGCGCTACGGAGGGCCCGAAGCTCCTCCTCCGCGACGCTGAGACTGGTCAGAGCAGCCGAAGTGAGGGCCTTGACCTTCCACCGGCCGTCCTCGTGTACTACCGCGACACCGAAGCCCTCCAGATCCTCTGCCCGATCCGAGGAGGCGCTGTTGTTTTCCGCGCGCTGTGCACCCATGAGCGCAACGGTAGCCCGCGGGGTGCCGGTAAATGAAGTCCGCACTCGAATGTGCCAACCTGTTCGGGTGTCTGATACCCCTTCCGCACCTCCGGTGTGCGTGCTCGGCCTGGGCTTGATCGGCGGTTCACTGCTGCGTGCGGCGGTCCGGGCGGGCCGCGAGGCGTGGGGTCACAACCGATCCGCGCCGTCCGTCGACGCCGCCCGGTCGGACGGTTTCGACGCCGACACCGATCTGGTCGCGGTGCTCCAGCGTGCGTCGGCCGAGTCGGCGCTGATCGTGATCGCGGTCCCCGTGCCCGCCGTCGCCGCCACCCTCACCGCGATCGCCCTGTACGCACCGAACTGCTCGATCACCGACGTCGTCAGCGTCAAGGCGGAGGTCGCGGCGGCGGCAGCCCGTCAGGGACTGTCCGCCCGCTACGTGGGCGGACACCCGATGGCGGGAACGTCGGCGTCCGGGTGGAGCGTCGGCAGCGCCGACCTGTTCCGGGAAGCCGTGTGGGTGGTCGGCACCGACGACGGCGTCGACCCCGCCATCTGGACGCAGGTCGCGCAACTCGCGTTGGACTGCGGTTCCGTCGTCGTGCCCGCCGAGTCCGCCGAACACGACCGGGCGGTCGCGCGCATCTCGCATCTGCCGCACCTACTGGCCGAGACCCTCGCGATCACCGGTGCCCGCGGCGGACCGCTGGCGCTGGGCCTGGCGGCCGGCTCGTTCCGCGACGGCACCCGCGTGGCCGGCAGCGCGCCCGGACTCGTCCGGGCCATGTGCGAGGGCAACCGGGACGCCCTGCTGATCGCCCTGGACGAGGCGCTGGTGCTGCTGCAGGACGCGCGGACCGAACTGGCGGACCTGTCGTCGGCGGCGACACTCGTCGAGGCCGGTCACACCGCTCGCCTCACGTACGACAACCAGGAGACGTGGGAGATCACCGGCATCGTTCCCGGCCGGGAAGGCTGGATCGACGACATGCGTGATGCGGGTCGGCGGGGAGGGCGGCTCCGCCGCCTGTGAGTGCTCGACGAGTCCAGAGACTCGTTAACCGCGCACGGGTGCGGAGCGCCTAGATCCGTTCGGCCAGGCCCGGGTAGTCGATGATGAACCCGTCGCGGTCGACGGTCACCGAGGAACTCGACACCGGCGACAGCACATGGATGCCGTCCGGACCGCTGCTGTAGGTGAGGATCGCGCCCTCGACCCGCAGGTCCAGGAGGTTCACGTAGACGACGGGGACCTCGACGTCCTCGGATCCGAGATGCAGTCCGTACCGCCGGATGGGCAGGGCGTTGAAGAACGGGCTGAGCACCATGTCGACGTCGAGGGCGCCGTCGAACGTGGACCGCTGGTGGTTGGCGCCGTGCTCCACCATCCACGTGCCCTCTTCGTCCCGGCTGATCGACATCTGCCGTTCACCGGCCGCGACGGACGTCCGCAGCGACAGCCGGCGGGTGACGCCGCTTTCGTCGGTGACAAGGTCGTAGGACGCGCTGAACGCCGGATGCTCGGGGCACTCGCCGCCGATGATCCGGCCTGCTGCCTTGATGCGGTCGCCGTTGAGCTGGACGCGCACCGATTCCATTCGGGGTGCGTTGTCCGCCCGCCACGTCAGTACTGCGGGCCAGGTCGAGGCACCGGAGGCTTGGATGCTCACCTGTCTACGGTAAGCGACGACGGCTCCCGCGGTGGCAACGGGCCGAGTTTCGTTGCAGCAGAGTTGTCGAGACTCAGTGCCCGGGCTCGTTCCGTGACCGCGATACGCGACGAGAAGACGACGAGGGCGCCGAGTCCGACCGCCACGTTCAACAGCGCCCCGAACTCCTGGGCGACGAAGTCGAACACCTCGGTGAGCAGCACCGTGACCAGGGCCGCGGCCCGCAGGAACTGCAACGGCCACAGCTTCCCGTTCCGCAGTCGCACGATGCCCGACCAGCACAGGACGAACGCGATCGCGGACCCGGTGAGCTGGCCGACCGTCGTGATGTCCGTTCCCTCGTCACCGCGGAGGTCGTCGTCGAGCGTGATCACGGCGCTGAGCAGTCCCAGGGTGGAGAACAGGGTGAGGAGCACGGCCGCAGTCCAGAGCATGCCGGGCCCCTTGGCGAAGGCGGGGGTCGCGCGCCGGGCCAGCTCCCGCGCCGTGGGCACGGTCCGGCCGTTCCGGTCCGGGCAGTGGGTGAGCAGATCCCGGACCGACGTCAGCGTCGCCTCGTCCGCGCCGGCGGCGGCCGCCCGGCGCAGCTGCGCCAGCGCCTGCTCCCGGCGTACGCGGTCCAGCCCGCGATCCAGGCCGCCCAGCGCGATGGCGGCGGCGTTGGCGACGTCCTCCGTCGGGGTCGGCGGCCGGACGTCGTGCAGCGACCGGTTGACCAGCAGCAACACGACGATCACCACGTACATGATCGCGACGGACGGCCGGTAGAAGTAGTCGTTGGACTTGGTGACGAACTTGCCGATCTCGTCGAGGAACAACCCGAACCCGATGCCGCCGATCACGACGCCCAGGACGCGCGGTTTCATCCCCAGGAACGAGAACACGGTCACCAGCGCCACGACCATGCCGAGTCCGCCCCACAGGACGTGCGCGATGTGCAGCGAGGAACCCCCGACCTGCGGATAACCGGTGAGGTGAAGGTAGGCGCGGGTGAGCAGGATCGTGACGATCCCGATGATGACGAACGCTTCGACGAGGCCGCTGCCCTGGGCGTCGCGCAGGAGGTGCGGCCGGTTCCGGAAACCCGAGATCATGACGCCTCCCTGTGTTCCCACCTACAGGAAGTCTAGGACTCTCAGTGGTGGAAAGTCTGCGTGTTGCTCGCGGTGGAGAGGCGGTCGAGGCGCTCGAGGACGCGGTCGACGACGTGCGGGTCCTGACCCTTTTCGTTGCGGGCCCGCAGCACTTCGCCCTGCGCCGCTACCAGTGCCCGGTGTTGCAGCGACCGCAGTTCGTCACGGCGAGTCTTGAGTTGTTGGATGCGCTGCCAGTACTCCGGCGAGTGGGTGCCCGGAGCGGAGTCCTCTTCCAGGCGGTCGTAGAGGGCCTGGAGCCGGGCCACCGATTCGGGCGGCAGCGTGGTGGGCGCGGACGTCACGACCTCGAGCGCGGCGTGCCGGGCTCGCTCGACCAGTGCCCGCTCCTCGGCGTCCTCCGCGTCGGCGACACCGGCGACACCGAGTGCCTTCACCAGCCACGGCAGGGTGAATCCCGGAATGACCATGCTCATCACCAGCACGACCGCCGCGATGACGACGGCTTCGGAACGCCACGGGAAGTCGGCGACCGGGAGGCTCAGCGCCAACGCCAGGGTGACGAGGCCGCGCATCCCGCACCACGTCATGACCAGGGCTTCGGCGGGGGTGCGGGGTGCGGAAGAGGCGTTGTCCTCGTACCCGCGGATGTACAGATACGTGACGCCCATCCAGAGGGCGCGGACCACCACCAGCACCACTCCGATGACGACGCCGTGCAGCACCATCGTCCACAGGTCGCTGCCCGCGTCGTCGACGATCTGCCGGAACTCCAGACCCATCAACCCGAACGCGATGCCGGTGACCAGCAGTTCGGCGACGTGCCAGAACGAGGCACTCGCCAGGCGGTCCTCGGCGTCCACCTCGGAGTCGGCGGCGCTCATCTGCACCGCGGCCACCACCACGGCGATGACCCCGGACGCGTGGATCTCCTCGGCCAGCAGGTACACGACGAACGGGATGACCAGGGTCAGTCCGCTGCGGCCGGGGACGTCCACGATCCGCACGACCAGCCACGAACCCACCCAGCCGGACGCGAGCCCGATCAGCACCGCCGCGACCGCGGTGTACAGGAAGTGCAGCACCTCGAAACCGAAGTGCAGGTCTTCCCCGGCGATCGTCGCGGCGAGCGCCGCCTGGAACGCGACCAGCGCGGCGGCGTCGTTGAACAGACCTTCCGTCTGCAGGACGCCGACGAGCCGGCGCGGGATCCCGACCGGTTCGGCGACGGCCTCGACCGCCACCGGGTCGGGTGGGGCCGTCATCGCGCCGATCGCGATGGCCGCCGCCAGGGTGATGCCGGGCACGAGCGCCCAGGCCGTCCACGCGACGGCGGCTGTCGTGACGATGACCAGGCCGACGGAGTGGACGACGATGGTCTTCCAGCGGTCGACGAACATCGCCCACGACGTCCGGCGGGCGAGCGCCCACAGCAGCGGCGGCAGGAACAGCGGCAGGATCAGTTCGGGTTCGAGTTCGACGTGCGGGATGCCTGGGACGAACGCGGCACCGGCGGTGACGATCGTGAGCAGTACCGGCCAGGGTGCGTGGAATCGGTCACCGAGGCCGACGATCAGGACTGTGACGAGCATGAGCCCGATCACCACGATCAGCTGATCCACGCTGGGGACGCCTCCTCGGCTCAATTCTTCTACCCGGTCGTTTGCCCGCGAAGCAGCCTGCCATATGTGGCTTCGCCACCCGTGAGTACTTATTAACCGCCCGCCGTTGACAAGTACTCACGGGTCGTTGGTCAAAGCGGGCACAGATCTCGAGTAACGTTCTCGGGTGACTGGTTCGTGAGGAAGGGTGCCGTGACGTCAACCGGGAGCATGGTGGGCCTGTTCGCCGGTATCGGCGGGCTCGAGTTGGGTCTGAGAGAGCACGGCTGGAACACCGAACTGCTCTGTGAGATCGACCCGGGCGCCCAGGCGGTTCTGCGTACCCGATTCACGGACGTCCCTGTGCATTCCGACGTCACCAAGCTGCGTTCCCTCCCCCAGGACATCGAACTCGTCGCCGCCGGATTCCCTTGCCAGGACCTCTCGCAGGCCGGCCGGACCGCCGGTATCACGGGTTCGCGTTCCGGCCTCGTCGACGAGGTGTTCCGGTTGGTGAAGCGGAAGAAGGGTCCGCGCTGGCTCCTGATCGAGAACGTGCCGTTCATGCTGCAGCTGGGTCGCGGGGCGGCTATGAGGCATATCACGGACGCCCTCGAGGACCTCGGCTACACGTGGGCATACCGGGTGGTCGATGCGCGCGCGTTCGGACTCCCCCAGCGCCGTCAGCGGGTCCTGATGCTCGCCTCGCGCACCGAGGACCCCCGCGCAGTGCTGTTCGGTGAGGACGCCGGGGAACGCCCCGTCGACGACCACGCCGACTTCCCGTGCGGTTTCTATTGGACCGAGGGCACCCGCGGTCTCGGCTGGGCGGTCAACGCGGTCCCCACGCTGAAGGGCGGTTCGTCCGTCGGTATCGCGAGCCCACCCGCCGTGCGACTGCCGTCGGGCGAGATCGTGACCCCCGGACTCGTGGACGCCGAACGCCTGCAGGGCTTCGACCCCGACTGGACGGCGCCCGCCGCGTTGGTCCCCGGGCTTCGGAACAGTCATCGGTGGAAGCTCGTCGGCAACGCGGTGAGTGTGCGGATGGCGTCGTGGGTCGGTCGGCGTCTGCTCGAGCCGGCAGACTACGAGCGGGGCATCGAGACGCCGATGAAGCCCGGCGACGCGTGGCCGGTGGCGGCGTGGGGCAGCAATCGTCAGGCGTTCCGCGTGCACACCTCGACGTGGCCGGTGCAGGAGCCGTACGAGGATCTCAGCGGATTCCTGGACGACACCCGGCTGCTGTCGGCGCGCGCGACCGCCGGCTTCCTGAAGCGGGCGCGGATGGGAAATCTGCGTTTCGTTCCCGGGTTCATCGACGACGTCGAGAGCCACCTCGACCGCATGGGCGGCTTCCCCGAGGCCGCCGCGTAGCGGACGGACCCTCGATGCCCGCCACCGATCCCGGAACCAGCGCCCGGATGCGGGCGCAGCGGCGTCGCGACACCGCACCCGAACTCGCACTGCGCCGGGAACTGCACCGGCGCGGGGTCCGGTACTACGTGGACCGGGCGCCGGTGAAAGGCGTCCGGCGGCGCGCCGACCTGGTGTTTCCACGACGGAAGGTGGCCGTGTACGTGGACGGGTGCTTCTGGCACAGCTGCCCTCAGCACGCCACGTTCCCGAAGAACAACGCGCAATGGTGGGCCGAGAAACTCGCCGGGAACGTCACCCGCGATCGTGACACCGACGCGAGGCTGACCGACGCCGGGTGGACGGTGGTGCGGATCTGGGAACACGAGAATCCGGTGGTCGCCGCGGACAGGGTCCAGGAAGCTCTGGACGACGCGTGACCCCACTTCGCCGGCGGTGGCAGGTCGAGGTGTTCAATTTTCCACCCCTAGGGGTATGGTCGCCCGCCACGGATCGGTGCAGGATGGTGTCATCAGCAACCATTCGGACCACCTTCGGAGGAGCATGATGATCCGCCGAATCGTCGCGGCGGCCTCCATTGCTTTTGCAGCAGCGGCCGTCCCACTCGTCGGTCCGGTGCCGTTTGCCGTGGCTGCACCAGGCGACACCTACATCAGCAATCCCCCAGCCAACCCGACGGACCAGAGTTTCTGCGACGACCAGGCCGCCCTCGCCAACAACCTCTCCGCGAAGGGCGATTTTGCGCGTGCCGACGGGGTCGTGTCGGCCGCGAACATGAGCGGTTGCCGCATCTACACGTTCCCCAGCCCGTAGTCGGCTGCCGTTCCGGCAACGGGATTCCCGGTTCCACGGGCCGGCGGCCACAGTGGGAGCATGACCCACGAGCAGGCACCGGACATGACCGACTTCTTCAGCCAGGAGTTCTGGGACGAGCGCTATCGCTCGACTACCGCGGTGTGGAGCGGCAATCCCAACCCGCATCTCGTCGAGCAGGTCGGGGACGTGTCACCGGGCAATGCCCTGGACGTGGGCAGCGGCGAGGGCGCCGACGCGATCTGGCTGGCGGCCCGCGGGTGGAACGTCACCGGAGTGGACGTGTCGACGGTGGCGTTGGAACGCGCCGCCGAACGGGCCGCCGCAGCCGGTGCCGACATCGCGGACCGGACGACGTGGGAGCAGGCGGACATCCTGTCGTGGGAGCCGCCGGCCCGCCGATTCGACCTGGTGTCGGCACATTTCATGCATCTGCCGGGACCTGCCCGCGAGGCCCTGCACCGTCGCCTGGCCGGAGCGGTCCGCCCCGGCGGGCGGCTTCTCGTCGTCGGGCATCACCCGTCCGATCTGGAGACGTCCGTCGGGCGCCCCAATGTTCCCGACATGCTGTTCACACCGGAACAGGTCGCTGCCGTACTGGACGCCGCAGAGTGGGAGATCCTGGTGTCGGCGGCGCCCTCGCGTGAGGCGCGCGACCCCGAGGGCCGGCCCGTCACCATTCACGACACCGTTCTGCACGCGGTTCGCCGGGCCTGACGACGGTCTACTGTGTGGGCACGATCTGTTCCGAGTGCCGAGACGAGGACGCCGTGGCCGACTTGTTCGTGAAAGCCCTTCAGCTGCATCAGTTCGTCTACGAACGCAGCGGCGGATGGGTGGGGCATCGGTTGCTGTTCGGGATGCCGACCCTGCTGCTGCACAGTGTCGGCCGCAAGCCGGGGCAGCCGCGCACGTCCGCGTTGACGTACGGCCGCGACGGCGCACGCTTTCTGGTCGTCGCGTCGAAGGGTGGTGCGCCCACGTCGCCCGCGTGGATGCACAACGTGCTGGCCGCGCCGACCTGCGAGATCCAGGTGGGCCGCGACCACATCACCGTGGCGGCGCGGAAGGTTCTGCCGGGCGACCCGGATTACGAGCGGATGTGGGCGACGATGAACGCGATCAACCACGGCCGGTACAGCGACTATCAGAAGAAGACGGACCGGCCGATCCCCGTCATCGCGCTCACCCCGACCCGCTGACTCGGCCGGGTACGACCTCAGCGGAACTCGTCGACGTGCGCCGACGCCCACTGCGCGAACGCGGTCGCGGGGCGTCCGGTGAGTTGCTCGACGAGTCGGTTCGCCTGCTGGGGAGCGTCGACCAGGCCCGCCATCCCCTCCAGGTACCAGCGTGCGTATTCCCCCATCGCCGGCGTCAGGACGTCGACGGCCTCGTCCAGCGACACCTGCCGGTACTCGATGTTCCGGCCGAGGGCGGCGCCGAGTTCTCGGACGAGGTCGGCGCGGGTGATCGTCTCGGGACCGGTGAGTTCGTACGACGCGCCGACGTGCCCGTCCTCGAGGAGAGCGACGGCCGCGACCTCGGCGATGTCGTTCATGGCGATCGGCGCGTTCGCCGCCGTCGGGTACGGCTCACGCACGGTGTCTCCCGCGGCGATCTGCGGTGCCAGGACTCCCGCGTTCTCCATGAACTCGCCGGGCCACAGGTGCGTCCACTCGATGCCGGACGCTTCGACGGCCCGTGCGACGTCACCCCAGTGGCCGTCGTGGGGGCCGGACAGGTCGACGACGTGCCGGACTCCGGCCTGCTTCGCCAGGGCGAGCGCGTCCGGGGCGGTGTCGGGAGTCGGTGCGAGGTAGAGGGAATCGACGCCCTCGAACGCCGCGGGCAGGCTTGCGAGTCTGCGGAGGTATCCCTCGACGACGGTGACGGAGTCCGGAAGTTGTGCCTTGTCAGGATGATTCGTGAGGGCCCGGACGTCCGTCGCACCCCGCGCGAGCAGGTGGTCGACGAGCATTCTGCCGATGTTCCCGGTTGCCCCCGTCACGAGAATCGTCATGCCCTGCACGCTACCGGCGCGGGCGGGCAGGTGAGTGGCAAAGTGTGCTCGCGCACGCTTTGCCACTCACATGGGGTCAGCTGGTCGGCGGGGCGGACGTCGAGGACGTTGCCGGGGTCTCCGAGGGCGTCGGCGTGGCCGGGGACGACGCGTCCGGATTCTGCACTCCGGCGCTGAGCTTGTAGACGTGTTCCGGCGAGATGATCTCCGTGACGGCGCCCGCCAGCGCCGTGCTGGGTTCGCTGCCCTGATAGGGGACGTCGGTGTTGATCATGATCGCGAGCGTGGTTTCCTGCTCGGGCAGGTAGACGCACACCGTCTGGTACCCGGGGAGGCTGCCGTTGTGCCCGACCCAGCCGGCGACGTCGAAGATGCCCAGGCCGTAGCCCACGTCCGATGCCAGACCCGGTGCGTTCACCGTCTCGAGCCGTTGCGCCTGTGTGGCCGGCTGCAGCAGTGTGCCGGTGGCCAGCGCAGGGGCCCAGATGTGCAGGTCGTCGAGGGTCGAGATCATCGCGCCCGCCGCCCATCCCCAGGACGGATTCCAGTTGGTGGCCACGGCTTCCTTGTCGTCCAAGGTCTGCTCGGTGTAGCCCTGCGCGTGCGGTTCGGGGAACGCGTTGGTGGTCGGGAAGCTCGTGCCCGCCATCTTCAGCGGCTGGACGATCTTCTGCGTCACGTACTCCGGGAGCGGCAGTCCGCTGACCTTTTCGATGACAAGTCCCAGCAGGGTCGTGTTCGTGTTGGAGTACTCGAACCCCTGGCCGGGCGGGAACGTCGCGGGTTGCGCGAACGCGTAACCCAGGAGTTGTTGCGGGGTGAACGCGGCCTGCGGGTCGCTGAGCAACGCCTTCTGGAAGTCCTCGTTGGCCGAGTAGTTGGCCAGCCCGCTCTGCATCCGGGCGAGCTGACGCAGCGTGATCTGATCACCCAGCGGCACGCCCTCCACGTACTTCGAGATCGGGTCGTCGAGCGCTACCTTGTCTTCGTCGACCAGTTGCAGCACACCGGTGACCGTGAACGTCTTTGTCACACTGCCGATTCGGTGGTAGAAATCGGTCTCCATCGGCGCGCCCGTCGTCTTGTCGGCGACACCGAACGCCTTCACGTAGTTGCCGTCGGGGCCCCACACGCCCACTATCGCGCCGGGAATCGCCGCCATCGACATCGTCTTCTCGATCGCCTCGTCGAGTCGGTCCGCGACACCGGGGTCGATCTGCGCGTCCGCCCCGGCGTTGGGTGATCCCGTCTGCGTCGTCGTGGAGGTGGCGGAGGTGTCCGTGGAGGACGAGTCCTCGGAGCACGCCGCAGGCACTACCAGCAGCAATGCCGCTGCGGCCGCCGCGAGGCCTCGTCGCCGATTCGTCCTGGTCACGACCTGAGCTGTCATCGTGCGTCCCGTCGTCGAGGTGCCCCTTTCGGGAACTTACTCCGCGACCGCCGGGCGAATGTACCTTTCGGCGCTTCCGAGGCGACCGGCGGTACATTCGCCCCTACTGCGCTCTCTCGGTCGCGTATTCGGCCAGCAGCCGCTTCTCCTTCTCCCGGTGCGGGTAGAAGAAGAACACCACCACGGCCCCCGCGCACACCACCAGGATCGCGGCGAGGTAGGCCCGATCGTCGCCGTCGAGGAAGGCATTGCGGGCGGCCGCGATGATCTGCTCGGCGTACTGCGGATAGCGTTCCGCGAGCACTTCGGCGCTGGAATACGACTTCGTGAGCGCCGCTTGGGTTTCCGGGGTGATCTGGCTCGAGTCCGGCGACGAGGCGATCGTCGCCGACAGCGACTTCGCGTAGCCGGCGGTGAGCACCGCTCCGAGGATCGACTGCATGATCGCGCCGCCGAGGTCGCGTTGCAGGTCGGAGGTGCCGGACGCCATGCCCGCCCGCGACACCGGCACCGAACCGGTGAGCGACCGCGACGCCGGGGTGCCCGCGAACCCGACTCCGATGCCGACGAACGCGTATGCGAGCGCCACCCACCAGAAGGTCGCGTCCTCGTCCCACCACACCAGCGCGACAAGCAGTCCGAGGACGACGAACAGGTAGCCGAGCAGCAGCGTGAACCGGGCGCCGTGCGATTCGACGAGTTTCGCGGAGCGGGGTGCGACGACGACCATCGCGACCGCCGCCGGGATGATCGCGGAACCGGCGGCGAGCGTGGAGTACCCGAGCACGTTCTGGAGGAACTGCTGCCCGATGAACATCGCACCCATCAACGCGCCGAACACGATCACCCCGCCGACGGCGGCCACCCAGAACGTCGGTCGGGCGGCGACGTGCAGATCGAACAGGGGGTGCGCCGCCCGCCGTTGCTGCAGGAAGAACGCGGCTCCCGCGGCGAGGGCGATCAACCCGAGACCGACGGCGAGCGCCCCGGCGCCGTCGACAGGTGCGAAATTGATCGCGAGGATGAGGGCGGCGATGAAGACGACGGAGATGATGCCGCCGAGATTGTCGACGGGATCGGTCGTCTCGTTGACGTGGGCGGGCACCCACAGGATGGCCGCCACGAGGGCGAGACCGGCGAGCGGAAGGGTCACGAGGAACACCGAGCCCCAATGGAAGTGCTCGAGCAGCGCGCCCGACACGATCGGCCCGAGCGACGAGATCGCGCCACCGAGGGCCGACCAGAGTGCGATCGCCTTGGTCCGGGGCGGCCCCGACCACAGCGCGGTGATGATCGCGAGGGTGGTGGGGAACGCGAGCCCGGCGGAGACCCCGCCGAGAACGCGTGCGAGAAAAAGTATTTCGAAGTTCCCGGCAAATCCCGCGATCGCCGACGCCGGCAGCGACAGCGCCATGCCGAGCACCAGCATCTGCTTGCGCCCGTAGCGGTCGCCGAGCGCCCCGAGATAGAGCACCGACGCGGCGAGCCCGAGGGAGTACGCCACGGCGACGAGGTTCAGCTGCGTCTGACTCGCGTCGAAGGCGTGCCCGATGTCAGGCAGTGCGACGTTCGCGACCGACAGGTTCAGGTTGGCGACGGCGGCGACGAGGATGAGGGTCGAGAGGATCAGCGTCGCTCGGGCCGGCGCCTGCGTCGTTTCGGTTCGAGTCACTGTCTGCTCCCGGGGTTCTCGTCTCCTCGTGGGCCCGCCGTGTCGGCCGCCGGTTCGGGGCTCGGCGCGAGCAGCGACGCGGCGAGCGGGAAGAGGAGGACGGTGATCGCGCCTGCCGCGACGAGCACGGAGGCGTTGGCCGACGTCATGTCACCGGAGTCGACGGCCACTCCGGTGACGGCCACGATCAGCGGCAGACCCGTTCCCGCGTACAGCGCCAGCTGGGTGCGCTCGCGGACGGTGAAGGGCGGATCCGTGCCGTCGACACCCCGGTCGAATCTCCCGGCGAAGTAGACCGGGCCTGCCCGCACCAGCAGGATCAGCAGGACGAACGCGATCAGGACGCCGGGTTCCGACGCCACCGCGGCGACGTCGATAGCCATGCCGGACGTCACGAAGAAGATCGGGATCAGGAACCCGAACGCCAGGCCGTCGAGCTTCGTTTCGAGTGTTTCGTCGCCTTCGGGTGTGGCCCGCCGCAGGATGAACCCGGCCGCGAAGGCACCGAGGATCGTGTCGAGACCGAACGACGCCGCGAGCACGGTGAGTGCGACGAGAAGCAGCATGGTCAGCCGGACCGTGGTCTGCGACGTCGTCTCCGATCCCGACCGGATGATCGCGGTGATCCGGGAACCCTCCCGCCGCACGCGGGCGGGGATGAACGCGACCAGCACCGCCGCGGCCGCGAACAGTCCGAGGACGACGATGGACGCCACCGACCCGCGGGAGCCGAGCAGAACAGCCATGGCGACGACGGGTCCGAGTTCGCCGAACGCGCCGTGATTGAGGATCGTCCTGCCCAGCCGGGTGTCGAGTGCGCCCGCGTCCCGGAGGATCGGGAGCAGCGTGCCGAGCGCCGTCGACGTCATGGCAATGGCCACCGCGGTTCCGGCGTCGACCACATGGACGAGGCTCAGCAACGACACCACCGCGAACGCCAGGGCAAGCGAGACCACCCACGTCAGCAGGGCCCGTCTGCCGCCGCGACCGGTGATCTCGGCCGTGTCGATCTCGTACCCGGCCAGCAGGAAGAGCAGACCCAGCCCCAGGTCGCGCAGCAACTCGATCTCGCTGCCCTCGACGGCCAGGTCGAAGACGTGCGGGCCGATGACGATCCCGGCGGCGAGGAGAAGTACCACCTCGGGCACCAGCTTCCGGGGAAACAACCCGGCGAGCAGTGGGGCGATCACGGCGCATGCGACGATCCAGAACAGCGAGGCGCCCACGGAAGGCATGCATCACCCCGTCTCTCGAACACCCGGACACAGCACTGCGTTCGAGCCTCACAGAGCCCGGACGACGAGACATCATCCGTGAGGGATGAACGCCGCCGGCGCGCCGCCGACAAACAGGCGGAAGCGTCAGTAGAACTCGACGGTGTCGACGCGGTTGATCAGCTCCTCCCCGTCGAGGAACCGGGTGGCATTGCGCGCGAACAGTTCCGCGATGAGGCGATCTTCCGCAGGGTTCAACGCTGCGGTGTGCGGGCTGACCAGCACGTTCGGGTGAGTCCACAGCGGACTGCCCGACGCCAGGGGCTCGGACGCGAACACGTCCAGCGCGGCGAATCCGACCCGCCCGTCCTCGATCGCCGCGGTCATGGCGATCTCGTCGACGACGGTGCCCCGGCCCACGCTCACCACCGTCACGCCGGGTTTGACCGCGCCGAATACCTTTGCGCTGACGAGGCCTTCGGTGGCGTCGGTTCCGGGAAGCGTCACGACGATGCCGTCCGCGTCCCCGACCACGTCGGCCAGCCGGTCGGGGTGCACGATTTCGTCGACTCCCTCGATCGCGGTGTCGCGCCTGCTCGTTCCCACGACGGTGGCGCCGAGGGCCTTCAGTTTCAGTGCCGTCGCGCGGCCGATGCTGCCCAGCCCGACGATGACGATGCGCTGCCCGGCCACGGTCCCCATGGCCCAGCGGCCGCTCCACACCTTGTCGCGCTGCTGGGCGAGGAGGCGCGGGAGGGTCTTGGCACCGGCCAGCAGGCCGAATACGGCGAACTCGGCCAACGGCTCCGCGTGCACACCGGCGGAGGTACTGAATGCGATGCGGGCGAGTTGCTCGTCGGTGAGGCCGGCCGCCTTCACCTGGGCCCCGCCGCCGGCGGGCATCGTGTGCACCCAGCGGAGTTGGGGGTTGACGCCCGCCGTCCTGGTCAGCGCCGCGGGAGTCTCGTCGGGCACGCCGTACAGGGCTTGCGCCGAATCGACCAGGTCGTCGAAGGCCTTCTGCTGCTCCGCGGTCCGGGAGAACGACGGATCGCCGGAGTGATCACCCGGGAATCGGGAGGGCGGGAGCAGATCCTGCTCGCGGATGAAATCGATGCGCGGTTCCGCCCGAATGACGAGACTGATGAGCTCTTCGCTCACGGGGGTCGCGGCGACTACGCGGAGTCGCCCGTCGAGTGGCTTCGAGTCGTGTGCGCTCACTGCAGATTCCTTCGTACGGGCCGATTCTGACCATATGTTCAGAACAAAAACTCTGCACTAATCATGTGATTCAGTCAACAGTTTCAGTTATGTATGACAAATTGCCGTCTTCGCGGTATCGTCCTCGGCACGCCAGTGACCTGGGTCACTACACCGAACTGTTTGTGACCGCGCTCGACGTGGTCCCCTCCCACAACGGAGCAGAAGATGTCCCCAGAATCGAAGATTCAAGTAGGCGCGGACTCGAAGATGCCGGAAGGCAGCAGTGAATCCACCCGACCGGTGCGCGCCTCCGACGACCCGGAGTACGCCGCGAACCTCAAACGCGCGACGCTCGCCAGTTCCATCGGCAGCGCGCTCGAGTACTACGACTTCGCCCTGTACGGCCTGGCGTCGGCGCTGATATTCGGCGAGCTGTTCTTCCCCGCAATGGGTGCGTCGGCCGCGCTGATGGCCAGTTTCGGCACGTACGCCGTCGGCTTCCTCGCCCGTCCCGTCGGCGGCCTGTTCTTCGGCGCCCTCGGTGACCGCCTCGGACGCAAGGCCGTCCTGATGATCACGATCGCGATCATGGGCGGTGCGAGCACGCTGATCGGCGTCCTGCCCACCGGCGCACAGGTGGGCATCTGGGCCCCGATCCTGCTGGTCGCGCTGCGACTGCTGCAGGGCTTCGGCGCCGGAGCCGAGCAGGCCGGTGCCACGACGCTGATGGCGGAGTATTCGCCCACCCGGCGCCGCGGATTCTTCTCCGCACTCCCCTTCGTCGGGATCATGGTGGGCACCCTGATGGCGTCCGGGGTCTTCGCGATCCTCGGCCAGATCGACCGTGACCTCCTCCTCGACTGGGTGTGGCGGGTGCCGTTCCTGGCGTCCGTCTTCCTCATCGCGGTCGCCGTGTTCATCCGGCTCCGAATGCAGGAGAGCCCCACGTTCATCAAGCTGGAGAAGCAGGATCAGATCAGCGAGAGCCCGTTCCGGGAGCTGATCGGCAGCTCGATGCCCAGCGTGCTCCGCGGCATCGGCCTCCGGATGGCCGAGAACGGCGGCTCGTACATCTTCCAGACCCTCGGCATCAGCTACGTGACGACGGTGGTGGGTGTCAGCAAGTCGATCGGACCGCTCGCCATCGCCTGCGGCGCCGCCATCGGCATGCTCGTCATCCCGATCTCGGGCGCGCTGTCGGACCGCTTCGGCCGGATGCGGGTGTACCGGTTCGGTGCGGCCCTGCAGCTCGTCCTCGCGGTCCCGTCGTGGTGGCTGCTCTCGCTCGGCAGCCCGGTTCTCGTGGTGGCAACGCTCGCGGTCAGCTACGGGATCGGCGTCAACGTGATGCTCGGTGCGCAGTGCGCGGCCCTGCCCGAGCTGTTCGGAAATCGCCACCGCTACATCGGCGTCGCGGTCGCCAGGGAGACGAGCGCCATCCTCGCCGGCGGCATCGCCCCCTTCGTCGGGGCACTGCTGCTGTCGCTGCTGAACAACTCGTGGGTGCCGCTCGCGATCTACGTTCTGGTCCTCAGCGTCATCACGTTCGCCACCACGTTCGTGACACCCGAAACCCGGGGCCGCGACCTCGGGCTCGCCTGGGACGCGATGGCCGACCCGGTCCACGGACCGGATGCCGTTACCACCGAGTCGAAGGATCGGGTCGACGCATGAGACTGGCCCGGATCGCCACCGACTCGGGACCGCGGCCGGTGTGCCTGCGCGACGGTCGCTGGCACGAGGTGGCGGATTCGTACGCCGACACCCTGACGTTCACCGGACCCGCACACGACCTCGACGGCGCACGCCTGCTCGCGCCCGCCGAACCGCGGGTCCTGCTCGGGATGGCCCACAACGGCGCACCCGGAGATCGTGACCTCCCGTTGCAGGCGTTCATGAAGTCGACGCGCACGGTGATCGGCCCCGAGGATCCGATCGTGGTCGACGAAGGGCTCGGGCAGGTGAACGTCGAGGGCGAGCTGGCTGTCGTCGTCCGCCGCACGTGCCGCAGGCTTCGCCCCGAGGACGTGCCGTCCGCGATCCTCGGATACACGATCGGCAACGACGTCACCGCCGTCGAGCAGACAGCGTTGGACGACAAGCTCACCCAGGCCAAGCACGGCGACGGTTTCACCCCGCTGGGACCGTGGATCGAGACGGATCTCGATCCCGGGGACGTGCCGATCGCCGTGCACGTCAACGGCGTGACGGTGGCCGAGGCGTCCACGCGGCAGCTGGCCTGGAACGTGTCCGAGCAACTGGTGCATCTCACCCGGTATCTGACCCTCGGGCCGGGAGACGTCGTGCTCACGGGTTGCCCGTTCACGCTCGGCCCGGTCAAACCGGGTGACCGTGCCGAGATCACGCTCGACGGTATCGGCACGCTGGCCAACCCGGTGCGTGCGCTGTGAACCTCTTCGATCTGTCCGGGCGCATCGCCCTGGTCACCGGTTCGAGCCGGGGAATCGGCTACGCCCTCGCGCGGGGCCTGGCCGAGGCGGGCGCCACGATCGTCCTCAACGGGGTGTCGGCCGACCGCCTCGCACAGGCACGTGATCGCCTCCGCGAGGAGTTCGGCGAGGCACGTGTCCACGCGTACGCGTTCGACGTCACGGACCCCGAGCGGGTGACCGACGCCGTCGAGCGGATCGAGTCGGAGGTCGGGCCGATCGAGATCCTGGTGAACAACGCTGCGCTGCAACACCGTCAGCCGCTGCTCGACGTCACCCTCGAGGACTGGAACAGGGTTCTCACGACCGACCTCACCAGCGCCTTCCTCGTCGGGCGGGCGGTCGCACGGTTCCAGATCGCCCGCGGGAGCGGGAAGATCGTCAACGTCTGCTCGGTGCAGAGCGACCTGGCCCGGCCCACCATCGCGCCGTACACCGCTGCGAAGGGCGGACTGCGGAATCTGACCCGTGCGATGACGGCCGAATGGGCGTCGTCCGGGCTGCAGATCAATGGCCTCGCGCCCGGCTACATCCACACCGAGATGACGCAGGCCCTCGTCGACGACACCGAGTTCGACGAGTGGCTCCGTGGCCGCGCGCCGGCAGGCCGGTGGGGCACCCCGGACGATCTCGTCGGTCCCGCGGTGTGGCTGGCGTCGGACGGATCCCGGTACGTCAACGGTCAGGTGATCTTCATCGACGGGGGGATGACCGCGGTGGTGTGAGGATTCACCCGCCGACCGCGGCCGGTTCGGTCTGCAGCTCCCCGAAGGAGCGGCGGGTGTGCAGGACGAGTTCGCGGAGCGCGGGACCCCCGAGACTCTTCCAGACCAGCGCGAGCACGGCGGGGATGTCCACGTCGTCCAGTGCGACCGCCGTCAACCGCCCTCGGTAGTCCGTCGCCATCGACTCGCTGAGGATCGCGACCCCCAGTCCGCGGATCGCGAGGTCGGCGACGGCGTCGGGCGCGCTCGCCTGCAGGGCGATGTCGGGGCGGAGGCCTGCGGCCGCACACGCCTGGTCGAAGACCGTCCGGATCCCCGTTCCGGTCGGCATACATACGATCGCATGGTTGCCGAGTTCGGCCAGGGTGACGCGCGAACGCCCGGCCAGCGGGTGCCCGGGTGGCACGGCCGCGACCAGCCCCTCGCTGATGATCGGGAACGCGTCCAGGCCCTCCGGCGGGGCGGTCGCGGTGCCGACGAGAGCGAGATCGATGGCACCGGCACGGACCCGTTCGACGAGGCGGTCGGAACTGTCCTCGGTCAGCGTGATCTCGATCCCCGGGTGCGCGACATGGAACGCGGACAGCGCGTCGAACAGCGGCTTCACCGTGCAGGCGGTGACCATCCCGACGACGAGCCGGCCCCGGATCAGCTGGTTGACGTCGTCCACGGCCTGCCGCATCGACTCCGCCGACGCGAGCGCCGCGCGGGCGTGCACGAGCGCTGCCTCCCCCGCGGACGTGAGCGTCGCGGTCCGGCTCGACCGGTCGATCAGCGTGGCGCCGAGGTCGTGCTCGAGCTGCCGGATCTGCGCACTGATCCCCGACTGGCTGATGTGGACGCGTTCGGCGGCGCGGGTGAAGTTCGCTTCCTCGGCGACCGCGACGAAGTACTCGAGCTGCCTGAGTTCCATAAGCGTTGATTCTAGTATTCAGCAGAACGATCTGTTGGACTTCCGGTTGTGGGCCCACCATCCTGGGAAGTGGCAGCAGTTCACCCACGAAAGGATTCCCGGTGCCCGACTACGAGAAGGCCCTGAACCCCGAAGATCTCACCCGACTGTTCGTCGAACGCAGCAATGCCGGCGACGCGGCCGGAGTCGCCGCCCTGTACGAGGAAGATGCCGTCATGGCGTATCCGCCCGGCGGCCGGACGGTCGGCCGGGCAGCCATCCAGAAGTTGTGGGAGTCGGTGCTCGCGAACGCGCCGCATTTCGAACCGGAGACCCCGCTCCCCACACTGATCAGTGACGACATCGCGCTCACATCCACTCCACCGAAGGACGGATCCGGTGCGCGGGCGCAGGTCGTCCGCAGGCAACCGGACGGAACCTGGCTCCGACTGCTCGACCAGCCGGAGTTCGTCCCGCCCACCAGCTGAGGTCGCGGCTGCGCCGGCCCCTACACGGCATGAACTTCGTTGTCCACCATTGCATCTGCATTCGGATCGGTGGGACTATAGGGGTCATGCGCAGACCGCGTTGGCCGGCAGTAGCACCACCCACAACCGGAGGACACCGGGTGCACGGCCCCCTGCTCCTCACGGCCGAAGACCACCTCACGCTCGAGCTGTTCGAGGTGGTGGCGTTCCCGGACGGCCTCCACCTCCGGATGGCGCTGACCGCGACGGGCAGGCCCGCGGAGCTGGCGCAGTACGAGACCCGCTCGCTGTCCGACCCCGACGATCCCTCGACGCGGTGGTCCTATTTGTCGGTGCGGGCGCGGGTCGACGACATCGAGGGCGAGGCCGACCCCTACCATCCGGCGGCGGCGGCGAAGCCGTGCCGGAGCGGGCCACCCGAGTACCGCACCGAACCGCATTACTGGCTGGACGCGATACCCACGTCGGGATTCATCGCGGTCACCGCAGGCTGGCCGCGGATCGGTCTCGGTTCGACCACCACCACGATCGGCCTCGAATCGAGCACGCGAACGTCGTGACCGGTCCCGGTCGCCGTCAGGTGCAGCAGTTGGGGTCGAGGACCACCCGCAGTGCGTCGAGGGCGTCCGTCCGCGCACTGTAGAAGACGTTCATGCCGCGACGGACGGGCTGGACCATTCCCGCCTTCTTGAGCTGGCCGAGATGGTGACTGACGGTCGATTCGGACAGCCCCACGCCGGTCGCGAGATCGCACGTGCACACCTCGCCGTCGCTCGCGGTCAGCAGGATCGACATCAGCTTGATGCGGACGGGGTCGGCGAGCGCCTTGAGGCGCAGCGCGAGGTGCAGGGCGGCCTCGTCGGTCATCGGGGCGGCCGAGACGGGCGCGCAGCAGATCGGTGCGGAGACATCTACGACCGGCAACGTCTTGGGCATGATTCCATCCTCCCAGCTTCTTGACATATGTCAAAAAGGTGGGATTCTGTGAATGTAAGAAATTCGACATATGTCACATAGGTGGAGGTTGCCATGTCCCGCGCCCAGCTCGCCCTCAATGTCGACAATCTGGAGGAAGCAGTCACGTTCTACTCGAAACTGTTCGATACCCAACCGGCAAAACTGAAGCCGGGATACGCGAACTTCGCCATCGCGCAGCCACCCCTCAAGCTGGTGCTGCTGGAAAACCCCGGCAAGGGCGGCACCATCAATCACCTCGGCGTCGAGGTCGAATCGAGCGCCCGGGTGCACGAGGAGATCGCGCGACTGACCGGGGAAGGCCTCTTCACCGACGAGGAGATCGGCACCACCTGTTGCTTCGCGACCCAGGACAAGGTGTGGGTCACCGGCCCCGCCGGCGAGAAGTGGGAGGTCTACACCGTGCTCGCCGACTCCGACACATTCGGGTCGAGCCCCCGGCACCTCGACGCCGACGCCGAGGGAGCCACCTGCTGCGGCACCGCCGCGGACGGGGAGAAAGCCACCGCGGGCACGTCCTGCTGCTAGATCGCCCGACAAAGAGAAACCCCGCCACCTGCATCACGGCAGTTGACGGGGTTTCTTTGTGCGCCCGAAGGGATTCGAACCCCTAACCTCTTGATCCGTAGTCAAGTGCTCTATCCGTTGAGCTACGGGCGCATGTTCTTCAGTTGTCTAGCTTGCACCGGCCGACTAGGCCCGGTGTGGCGGAGGCGAGAGGATTTGAACCTCCGGTCCCTCGTAAAAGGGACAACTCATTAGCAGTGAGTCCCATTCGGCCGCTCTGGCACGCCTCCCTGGGGTGGTTCCGATCCCTTCGGACCGCCGGTGCGAAAGATTACACACCTTTCCACCACAAAGGCAAAACGGCTGGTCAGAGCGCAACGATGGTCGCTTTATCGCAGGTGGCTGTCGAACCAGTCGAAGATCCGCCGCTGCGCGTCGACGATGGCCTGGGCCCCCGGGTCGTCGTCCCTGCCGTCGGGTACCTGAGGCGGTTCGTCGGCCCGATGCGCGAGGCCGGCATAACTCACGACGAGCCCCGCGACGTCCGACTTGGCGGTGGCGTCGCGCAGCAGCTCGACCTGATCGGGTGGCGTGGACGGATCGTCCTCCCCGTACAGACCGAGCCACGGGGCCTTCAGGTCGGGTGCGGCGTGCACCAGCGCAGGCGCGTCATCCGACAGGGGCTCGACGATGCCGCGGGCGGCGACACTCACCGCGGCGCCGACGGGACGCGTCGTGGCGACGAGCAGGGCGGCGGTTCCGGCGTCGTCGAAACCCAGCACCCCTACACAGTCGGCGTAGATGCCCCGCGCGATCAGCCAGTCGAAGGTGGCGTCGAAGTCGGCGAACAGGGCGTCGCCGAACACCTCGACATCGCTCGGCGCCGGTTCCCGGTGGAAGAGGTGCGGCGCTACCGTCACCCACCCCTCCATCGCGAGCGAGCGCATCAGATCGAGGAGAGGTTCGCTGAAGGTACGCGACTCGTGCAGGACCACGATCCCGCCCCGCGCCGGACCGTCCGGTTCCACCGCGGTGAGCGGAACACGCATCTGAGGGCTTTCCGGCGCGTCTCCGGACGTCCGCAGGGCTGCACTGTCCCTGAAGAATCCCGACATGCCACTACCTTGGCACGAAGGGGGCGTCGGCGCAGTGGATCGGGAGGCGCATAATCGCCTGGTGACTCCGCGAACCAGGGCAGACCTCGAGACGATTCCGGCCTACATCCCCGGCAAGAACTTTCCGGGCGCGATCAAGCTGGCGAGCAACGAGACCACACTGGGGCCGTTGCCGAGCGTGCGCGACGCCATCGCGGAGGCCGCCGGCAACGCCAACCGTTACCCGGACAACGGCCATGTCGCCCTGATCGCGGCGCTCGCCGGCCACCTCGGGGTGGCCACCGAGAACATCGCCGCAGGTTGCGGTTCGGTGAGCCTGTGCCAGGAGTTGGTCCAGGCCACGTGCAACGACGGTGACGAGGTCATCTTCGCGTGGCGGTCGTTCGAGGCCTACCCCGTGGTCACGCAGGTGGCCGGGGCGAAGCCCGTCAAGGTTCCGCTCACCGCCGACCACGGTCACGACCTCGACGCGATGCTGGCCGCGATCACCGACCGCACCCGGCTGATCTTCGTCTGCAACCCGAACAACCCCACCGGCAACGCGCTGACGAAGGCCGAACTCGAGCGGTTCCTCGACGCCGTCCCCGCCGACGTTCTGGTGGCCCTCGACGAGGCCTACTTCGAGTACAACCGGTCCGACGCCGACGGCATCGAACTGTTCCGCGGACGCCCCAACGTGGTGGTGCTGCGCACGTTCTCCAAGGCCTACGGCCTCGCCGGCATCCGCGTGGGGTACGCGGTCGCCGATCCCGCGGTGGTCACCGCGCTGACCAAGGTGCACATCGCGTTCGCGGTCAATGCCGTCGCGCAGGCCGCCGCCATCGCGTCGCTGGCCGCGTCCGGAGAACTGCTGGCACGCACGGACGGCGTCGTCGCCGAGCGGAACCGGGTGCGCGACTCCCTGCTCGCCGCCGGGTACGAGGTGCCCGAATCGGCCGCCAACTTCGTCTACCTCCCGTTGGGTACCCACTCCGGAGCGTTCGCGGCCGCCAGCGCCGAGGCCGGGGTGCTGCTGCGCCCGTACGGCGACGACGGCGTGCGGATCACGATCGGCGATCCCGCGGAGAACGACGCGTTCCTCGCCTTCGCGACGAGCACCGAGGCGCGCTCGATCGCGAACGTCGCGGTCCGCGCGTAACGCTCGAGACGTAAACGTTACCCACGGGTATAACGCCCGTGACTCCCTGTTGGCAGACTCAGTGAGGTTTGCCGAAGGGAGCCCATACATGCGTCGCCCCGCCGCGCTCCGCACTGCCGTGCTGGCGGCCGGACTGGCGACGACGCTGGCGATCTCGGTGACGTCGGGGCTGTCCGCGGCGCAGGCGCAGGATGTGGCGGTCTCTGTCCGGCTCCTCGCCTTCAACGACCTCCACGGCAGCCTCGAACCGCCGCCCGGCGTCCGCAGTCAGGTGAAGCACGCCGACGGCTCGCTGGTCCCGGCCGGCGGCGCCGCCTACCTGGCCGCGTACGTCGACCAACTGCGCGGCCAGGCGACCCATTCGCTGCTGTATTCGGTCGGTGACAACTGGGGGTCGTCGGCGCTCGAATCCGCGATGTTCCACGACGAACCGACCGTGCAGCTGCTCAACAGGATGGGCGTCGACGCGTCCGCGATCGGCAATCACGAACTCGACGAGGGATACACGGAGTTCCGGCGGATGCAGACCGGTGGCTGTCATCCCGCCGACGGCTGCCGCTTCGGAAACACGTTCGAGGGCGCGAACTTCCCGCTCCTCGCGGCGAACATGGAGTTCGACGACGGCGCGCCCGCGACCCTGCCGTTCACCGTCAACTACGTCGAGGGAATCCCGGTCGGGGTCATCGCGACCATGCCCGCCGACACCGCGACGATGGTGACCCCGGAGGGGGTGGGAGGGCTGCGCTTCACGGACGAACTCGCCGCCGTCGACCGCACCGCGGATCTCCTCGACTTCTTCGGCGTGCGGGCCATCGCGCTGCTGCTGCACAAGGGGGCCGAACCCGTCGCCGACAACGGCCCCAACTCCTGCGAGGTGACATCCGGACCCGCACGCGACCTCGCGTTGCGGGTGTCCCCGAAGGTCGACGTCATCTTCACGGCCGACAGCCACCAGCAGTACAACTGCTCGTTTCCCGACCCGATGGGAAATCCGCGCGTCATGATGCAGGGCGCGTCGCACGGCCGCATCGTCTCGGTGGTCGACGTGTCGATCGACCGCACCACCCGCGACGTCCTGCGCGACCGCGCGTCGGCATTCAATCAGGTGGTGACCCACGACATCCCGTCGGACCCCGACATCCAGGCGCTCGCCGACGGTGCCGCCGCCCAGGCCTCCGAGATCGGTGCGGCGCGCGTGGCGTCGTTGACGGGCGACCTCACCCGCGACGAGACCGGCAGCGGCGAGTCCACCCTCGGAAACGTCGTCGCAGACGCCCAGCTGGCGGCCGGATCCGGGCACGGCGCCCAGGTGGCACTCACCAACCCCGGTGGACTCCGCGAGGATCTGCTGCGCGGCCCGGACGGCGCCGTCACCTACGGGCAGACCTACGCCGCTCAACCCTTCGGTAACACCCTCGAGGTCCTGACGGTCACCGGCACGACCCTGAAGCGTGCCCTCGAGCAACAGTTCCAGCCGCGGGGAGACGGCACGATCACGGAGCGGATCCTCGCGCCGTCGAGTTCGCTGACGTACACCATGAACCGTTCGGCGACTGTCGGCGAACGCATCTCGGACATCCGGGTGAACGGCGACGCCGTCGTCCCCGAGGGCACCTACCGGGTGGCCGTCAACAAGTTCCTCGCCGACGGCGGCGACGGCTTCGACGCCTTCCGCACCCGCGCCGAGGCCGTGCACGCGGGCTGCGACCTCGACGTGTTCACCGCATATCTGGGGACGACTTCACCGGTGACGCCGCCGAACACCGACCGGATCACCGTGGTCGGATAGGGACGCCGGTCAGACGCCGAGCGCGCTCTTCAGGACGGGCCAGGACGTGCGCAGTTCGTCCTGCCAGTACGGCCACGAATGCGTGCCGACGTTGCGGTAGATGAACGTCGCCGGGATCGCGAGGTGGGTCAGGCGCTGCTGGAACGTCTGCGTGCAGACGTTCGCCGCCGCCTCGAGGGGGCCACCCACCGCGATCGTGGACGCGATGTCTCCGCTGATCTCGTACGGTCCGGGAAGCCCGTTGCCCGTCGAGATGTAGATCTGCTTGCCGCGCAGGGCTTCGGCGTTCACCGAGGGGTCGTGAGCGGTCCAGGCCGGATCGGTGTCGGGACCCCACATGTTGGCCGGGTTGCCGCCCTTGAACGCCACCGTGCCCCGCACCGAGTCCCGCGAGCTGGGCTGGGTGTTGTCGAGGCATCCGCTGTAGGCGGCGAGCCCGCGGTAGAGCTGCGGGTGCCGGGTGACGAGGTTGGCGGCACCCATCGCGCCCATCGACACACCCGCGACGGCGTTCACGCCGTTGCCGCTGAAGTTCTTGTCGATGATCGGCGGGAGTTCGTTGGCCAGGAACGTCTCCCACTTGTTGACACCCAGCGTGGGGTCGGGCTGCTGCCAGTCGGTGTAGTAGCTGGCGGTGCCGCCCACCGGGAGCACCACGTTGACCTTCTTGTCGGCGAAGAACTGGACCACGTCCGTCTTCTGCGTCCAGGTGCTTTCCCGGAAGTCCGACTCGGCGCCTGCGCTGACCCCGTCGAGCAGGTACAGCGACGGCCTCGACCCGCCACCGGCGGGATGCAGCACCTGCACCTGCACGACGCGCCCCATGGCGGGGGAATTGATGAAGACGGCACTACGGGTGTCGGTGAGCGGCACGATCTTGTCGACGCTCGCGACGCCACTTCCCGGAGGCGCGACCGGCGCAGGCGCCGGATCGGCCACAGCAGTGAACGCCGGCCCCATGAGGGTCAGTGACACTGCCAGACCAACGGCAGCCAATGCTTCGCGACGCATAAAGAAATCCCTCTTCCCCGGACTGTGTGGACCCCGATTGCACAGTACAAAATGCGTCCGGTCAACAAGAGCTTAGAGGTTTTGTGACAGCTGTGTGCTCCGGCGTGATCACGTTGTAGTCACCACAGTTGAGGGCCGGGTGGAGGCGCTCGGCCGCTGGGCTCCCCCACCCCTGTGAGCAGGGATTTCCACCGGCAGTCCCGGCTCATCCGCCTCGACAGCCACACCCGTTTCACGCAGTCGCAACCCCTTCTGGGGCCCGAATACGGGTGCGGCCACGCAGAAGGGGTGGTGGTGGATGCCGGGCCGTTACTTCGGCAGGGCGGACTTCAGCTGGTCGAGACCGTCGCCGCTGAGTTCGTCGAGGGCGGCGCGGCGACCCGTCATCGCCAGCACGAGCGCCAGCATCGGGCCGGAGACCTCGGGTCCCGATCCGGTGGACCAGTCGGTGTCGGTTGCCCGCAGTGTCAGTCCCGCGACCCGGGATTTCGACCCGATCAGCAGGTTCGAGTTCTTGTAGAAGTCGGCGACGCGGACGACCGCGTCCATCGGGTACTCGTGTGCGATGCCGAGCGGTCGGCGGATGTCCTCGGCGTGGACGATCATCTCGCCCAGCATGGCGTCGATCGGGCCGGGCGGATGCGTGGAGTCACCCATGTGCGCCCGGAACTCGTCGAGCGACTCCGCCGGTGTTCCTTCCTCTTCGTGTGCGATGTCCTTCTCGAACATGGTGTTGATCCGGAATCCCGACCCGACGAGCTTTCCGACGAACTTCGGCGGCGTCATCTTCTCCGTCGCCGTCATGTGCGCGAACACGTCCCGCACGGTCCACCGTTCGCAGAGCGACGGCGTCGACCACTGTGTATCGGTCAGCGGTTCGAGGTCGTCCACCAATGCGCGGCGTTCGTCGTGAATCGTGGGCCAGGGGCTTGACGTTGTCATTTCTCACTCCCTCGTCGCTCTGAATTCTCCCACCTCACGACCGCTGCGGCGAGACCCATTGCACAACGCGTTAGTCACGACTAACGTATTGATCGTGCTCGATCAGTTGGAAGTCGCAGCTGAGCCCACCCGGAGACGCCTCATGCAACTGCTGACATCAGGTGAACAGACCGTCAACAACCTCGCCGCACACTTCCCCGCGAGCCGGTCGGCGATCTCGCAACATCTCCGGGTGCTCACCGAGGCCGGGCTGGTCACTGCGCGTAAGGACGGACGCTTCAGGTACTACCGGCTCGACCCGCAGGGGCTCGTTCAACTCCGCACGTTGTTCGACTCCTTCTGGATCGACGAACTCGACCGCCTCGTCGCGGACGCCACCGAGGAAGCAGCATCCGAAGGAGACCGCTGATGCCATTCGACAAGACCGTCGTCGTCCCGCTGGACCCGGACGCCACGTTCGACCTCGTCACCAGACCGGAACGATTGCGGCGATGGCAGACCGTCGCGGCACGCGTCGACCTGCAAGCCGGCGGCGAGTACCGGTGGACCGTCGTTCCCGGACATTCGGCCGCGGGCACGTTCAGCGAGATCGTCCCCGGCAAGCGGGTGGTGTACACGTGGGGATGGGAAGGTGACGACGAACTCCCACCGGGCTCGTCCACCGTGACGGTGACGCTCACCCCCACCGCCGGCGGGACCGAGGTGCGACTCGTGCACGACGGGCTCACCGACGAACAGGCCGCCCGCCACGCGGAGGGCTGGAACCATTACCTCGACCGTCTCGTCGCCGCCGCGCAGAAGAGTGACGCCGGACCCGACGACTGGGCGGCCGTTCCGGATCCACTCGACGAACTGTCCAGTGCCGAGGCGACGTTGGCGGTCGTGCAACGTGTCCTGCGCGACGTCACGGACGAGGACATGTCCAAGCAGACGGCGTGCACCGAGTTCACCGTCTCGCAGCTCGCCGATCATCTCGTCGGTTCGATCACTGCCCTCGGTGGCGCGGCGGGCGCGACGTTCGACGACGACCCGGGCAAACCCGTCGAGGCCAGAATTGCCGACCTCGCCCAACCCGCACTCGAGGCGTGGCGCAGTCGCGGCCTGGACGGCACGGTGACGATCGGGACGAACAACCCTCCCGCCACCGTCGCCGCGGGGATTCTGTCGATCGAATTCCTCGTTCACGCCTGGGATTTCGCGGCAGCGACCGGAGGCGAGGTTGCCGTAGCCGAGCCTCTCGCCGAATACGTACTGTCGCTGACTCACAAGATCATCACGCCCGAAGGCAGGAAGGCCGTCGGGTTCGACGACCCCGTACCCGCCCCGCACACCAGCGACGCGGTCACCCGGCTCATCGCCTACACCGGCCGCCACCCCGCCCCGGCCGCCTGACACCTCACACGGAAAGGTCCAGTCATGCCCATCAAGTCGGAATACGCCCAGGGAACACCGGACTGGGTAGACCTCCAAACCAGCGATCAGGACGCCGCCAAGGAGTTCTATGCGGAACTGCTCGGCTGGGAGTACGACGACCGGCCGATGCCCGAAGGCCCCGTCTACTCGATGGCCACCGTGCGCGGCGAGAACGTCGCCGCCATCGCGCCACTACAACCCGACGCGGCCGCGGCCGGGGCGCCGGCGAACTGGAACACCTACATCGCAGTCGACGACGTCGACGCGACGCTCGCGAAGGTCCCCGGCGCAGGCGGCCAGGTTCTGATGCCGGCGTTCGACGTGGGGGAAGCGGGCCGCATGTCCTTCGTCACCGACCCCACCGGGGCGGCCGTCGGATTGTGGCAGGCGAACAAGCACATCGGCGCCACCCTCGTCGGCGATCCGGGCGCCTGCCTGTGGAACGAACTGAACACCGGCGACGTCGACAAGGCGCTCGCGTTCTACAACAGCGTCTTCGGGATCACCTCGTCGAAGATGTCGATGGGGCCGGAGTACACCTACACGCTGTTGGAGGTGGGCGACGACCAGGTCGGTGGATGCGGTGAGCCGATGAAGCCCGGCACACCGAACCACTGGCGGGTGTACTTCGCCGTCGAGGACGTCGACGCCAGCGCCGCGAAGGCCGTCGAACTCGGCGGCACGATCGTCGAAGAAGCGATGGACATCCCCACCGTCGGTCGCATGGCCGCCGTCACCGACCCGCAGGGCGCGATCTTCAGCATCATGACGCCCGAGGAACGTCAGGATCAGTAGACCGTGAAGATGCCCAAACCATCCGAGGAGGACAAACAGTTCTTCCGGTCGCTGATCCCCGACACCCCCGGCGTCGAGGTGAAGCCGATGTTCGGCAACCTGGGTGCGTTCGTCAACGGCAACATGTTCGCCGGACTCCTCGGACCGAAAGTCGGGGTCCGGCTGCTCACCGAGCAGGCGAGGGACGAGCTGGCGTCGTCCGACGGCGCCGGCCCGTTCGGTCCGGGCGAAAAGCCGATGCGCGAGTACCTGGCCCTGCCGGACCGGTGGCGTGGCACCCCGGACCGCGCCGCACCGTGGGTGGAGCGGGCGCTCGCCGAGATCGGCGCGCTCCCGCCGAAGCAGCCGAAACTCCGGAAGAAGTAGCATACGACAGCAGCCCTGACCTGGAGAGAAACCAGATCAGGGCTGCCGGTCGTTGGCGGAAGCGGAGGGATTTGAACCCCCGGTCGCTTTCACGACGCTCGCTTTCAAGGCGAGTGCATTCGGCCGCTCTGCCACGCTTCCGTGGGCGATCTTATCGGTACGCAGGCGCCGGCGGGCAACCGGTCAGCGGTCGCCGATGGCCTTGTCGACGCGTTCGAACACCTCGGCGAGAACCTTCAGCTGAGACTTGGTGAGCAGATCGACGAGGTTGCTCCGCACCCCGGCCACATGGGTGGGGGCCGCTTCGGCCAGGCGGGCGCGACCTTCGTCGGTGATGACGGCGAGCACCCCGCGGCCGTCCTCGAGGCAGGTGTCGCGGGTGACCATGCCCTGCGCTTCCATCCGCCGGATCTGGTGGGTGAGGCGGCTGCGGGAGGAGAGGACGCCGTCCGCGAGGTCGCTCATGCGCAGCGAACCGTCCGGCGACTCGGACAGCAGCACCAGAATGCGGTAATCCGCGAGGGACAGATCGTGTTTCTCCTGCAGATCCCGGTTGAGGACGTCCATCAGCCGCTGGTTGCCGTCCATGTACCCGCGCCAGGCGCGCATCTCGGCCGGGGTCAACCAATTGGTCGCGGCTTCGGCGTCGGAGGTTTCTGCTGTCACAGGTTCACAGTCTAGTAGTGCGACATTACTTTCCAGTAGCCTGCGGTCCCCGGGAACGCCGAGGGACCGCTGTGATCGCTCACATCCACCGGGCGCCGACGCATTTCGCTAGCGTCGTCCCCATGTATGCGATCACGATCGATCAACCGGGCGGCCCCGAAGTCATGAAGTGGGCGGAGCAGCCCGACCCGGAACTTCCACCCGGTCACGTCCTCCTCGACGTGGCCGCGACGGCCGTCAACCGCGCCGACCTGTTGCAGCGTCAGGGGTTCTATCCCCCGCCGCCCGGAGCCAGTGACGTCCTCGGGCTCGAATGTTCCGGCACGATCGCCGAACTCGGCGAGGGAGTGTCGGGGTGGTCCGTCGGCGACCAGGTGTGCGCACTGCTGGCCGGCGGCGGATACGCGGAGAAGGTGGCCGTCCCTGCATCGCAGCTTCTCCCGCTGCCCGAGGGGGTGGACCTGCTCGTCGCCGCGTCACTGCCGGAGGTCGCGTGCACGGTGTGGTCGAACGTCGTGATGGGCGCCGGACTGTCCCGCGGCGACGTGCTGCTGGTGCACGGCGGTGGCGGCGGCATCGGCACGCATGCCATCCAGGTGGGCGTCGCACTGGGGGCCCGCGTGGCCGTCACCGCCGGCTCCGAGGAGAAGCTGGCGCGCTGCCGCGAACTCGGCGCCGACATCCTCGTCAACTACCGCGAAGCCGATTTCGTCGACGAGATCCGCAAGGCGACCGACGGACACGGCGCCGACGTGATCCTCGACAACATGGGCGGCTCGTACCTCGACCGCAACGTCGACGTGCTCGCCGCCGACGGCCGGCTCGTCGTCATCGGCATGCAGGGTGGCCGCAAGGGCGAACTGGACCTCGGCAAGTTGCTGTCCAAGCGCGGCCACGTGACGGCGGCCGGTCTGCGGGGGCGGGCCGAGTCGGGGCACGAGGGCAAGGCCGACATCGTCGCCGACGTCCGCAAGCGGCTGTGGCCGCTGATCGCGGAGGGCGCGGTCCATCCCATCGTCTCGGCCGAACTGCCCATCATCGAGGCGCCGCGCGGGCACGAACTGCTGGACTCGGCGGACACCGTCGGCAAGGTGATCCTGACGATCCCGCGGAACTGACGGTCTGGCTGCTGCCGTCGCCCGATGTGACATTCGTCCACTCCAACGAAACGGATGTCACATTGGGCAGCGGGCACAGCGGGCAAAACCGGGCGGCGGGCTCAGCCCAGGGTGGCGAGCTCGTTCACGAGCTGGTCGATCTCGTAGCGGGTGGTGTACGGCGCGAGACCGATGGTGACGGCACCGCCCTCGTCGTTGACGCCGAGTGCGTCGAGCAGCCGGGAACCGCCGTGGACGCCGCTGACGGTGGCGATGCGCTTGTCGGCGAGATGCGACGCCACCTTGTCGGCCGAGACTCCGGCGACGGTGAAGCTGAGCGTCGGAACCCGGCTCGGCGAGCGCCCGATGACCATCACCTGCGGTAGCCGCTTCAGCGAGGACATGAGGTGGTCGAACAGGGTGTCCTGGTAGTTCTGCAGCGAGCTGATGGACGCTTCGAGCTTCTGGCGCCGGGAACCGGTGGCCGACTCGTCGAGGTTCGCGAGGAAGTCGATGGACGTGGTGAGGCCGGCGAGGAGCGCGAACTGGTGCACGCCCACCTCGAGACGTTCGACACCCCGCGCATACGGGTTGAGCGACACGGCGGGGATGCGGTCGAGGAGGGTGGGGTCGCGGAAGACGAGTGCCCCAACCTGCGGTCCGCCCCAGGAGGTGGCGCCGACGGCGACGACGTCCGCTCCGAGTTCGTTGATGTCGACGTGCGCGTAGGGGGCTGCGCCGATCGCGTCGACGACCATCAGGCCACCGACTTCGTGGACGCGGTCCGAGGCGACACGGACGTCGGGCGCCGAGCCGACGATCGGGGATGCGGCGGTGAGTGCGACGAGACGCGTCGTGGTGGTGATGAGGTCCTGGAACTGCCAGCTGGGGAGTTCGCACGTCTCGATCTCGACCTCCGCCCAGCGCACCTGGGCGCCGTAGCGGCTGGCGACTCTGAGCCAGGGCGCGACGTTCGCTTCCTCGTCGAGGCGGGAGAGCACCAGGCCGGTTCCGAGGCCGAGTCGCGTGCTCAGCGACTCCGCCAGCCAGGCGAGGAGAACGGATCGGTCGGGTCCGAGCACGACCCCGGCGGGATCGCCTCCGACCAGGTCGGCGACGGCTGCTCGGGCCGCATCGAGTACCGCCGCACTGCGCCGGCTGGACACATGTCGCCCGGTCGACGAAGAGGCAGACGCCCGGAAGGCCGTGGAGACAGTGCGCGACACCGCGTCCGGAATCTGCATGCCGGCCTGCGGATCGAGATGGATCCAACCGTCGCCGAGTGAGGGGATGAGTCCCCGAACGCGGGCAACGTCGTAAGCCATGCCCGACACTCTAAGACCCCAAGTCAATACGGTCGAAGCCAGCCATCGATTGTTGTGGAGTGCAACAAAGATGGAAAGGGCCCAAATCGGACGCACCTTCGCACTGCCGGGCGGGAACAGACAAGATGGAGGCATGACGAACTCGGAGAATGAACACGTCGTCGTGATCGGCCCCGACGGTCAGCCCATGGCTATCCCCGTCGCCGATGCCGCGAGCAAGCCCGAGGGCTCCGACGCCGCCGCGGACGCGAACGGGAACGGCGCGGAGTCGGTGGCCGACATGGTGGAGCAGCCGGCCAAGGTCATGCGCATCGGCACGATGATCAAGCAGCTCCTCGAGGAAGTGCGCGCGGCACCGCTCGACGATGCCAGCCGCAACCGGTTGAAGGAGATCCACAAGTCGTCGATCCACGAGCTCGAGCAGGGCCTCGCCCCCGAGCTGCGCGACGAACTCGAACGCCTCACCCTGCCCTTCACCGACGACACCGTCCCCACCGACGCCGAACTCCGTATCGCGCAGGCACAGCTGGTGGGGTGGCTCGAAGGACTGTTCCACGGCATCCAGACGGCCCTGTTCGCCCAGCAGATGGCGGCCCGCTCCCAGCTCGAGCAGATGCGTCAGGGAGCCCTGCCTCCGGGCATCAGCATGGGCAACCCGCACGGGGCGCACAATCACGATCCGGGGTCGCAGTCGAGCGGTACCGGCCAGTACCTGTAGCAACGGGCGACACAGCATGGAACTCGACTCCCGGTAGGCTCGGTGCCCGTGTCAGCATCCGCTATCGAAACCGAGGCCGCAGGCGGCCCGCTCCCGGCGTCCGATTCGCAGACCTTCCGTCGCGCGTTCAAGGACCTCAGGGACGGCTTCGCTCAGCGCGAGCTGTGGCTGAGCCTCGGCTGGCAGGACATCAAGCAGCGTTACCGCCGGTCGGTGATCGGCCCGTTCTGGATCACGATCGCGACCGGCGTGCAGGCCGCGGCGATGGGCATCCTGTACTCCGCCCTGCTCGACATCCCGCTGGACGAGTTCCTGCCGTACGTCACCGTGGGTCTGATCGTCTGGAACCTGATCAGCGCGAGCATCCTCGAGGGCTCCGAGGTGTTCATCGCCAACGAGGGGCTGATCAAACAGCTGCCGTCGGCGCTGAGCGTCCACGTCTACCGGCTGGTGTGGCGGCAACTGCTGCTGTTCGCCCACAACCTGGTGATCTACGTGATCATGCTGTTCGCGTTCGGGGTGTGGCGGCACCTGACCTGGATGTCGCTGGCCGCGATCCCGGCGATCGCGCTGATCGTCGTCAACGCGGCGTGGGTGTCGATCATGTTCGGCATCTTCTCCACCCGGTACCGGGACATCGCGCCGATCCTCGGCAGCATGACGCTGCTGCTGTTCGTGCTGACACCGATCATGTGGACGACGCAGAGCCTCGAGGCGCAGGGCGGGCAGGCCGCCGAGCGCGTCAAACTCGCCGAGTTGAACCCACTGTTCCACTACCTCGACATCGTGCGCGCGCCCATGATCGGTCAGGATCAGCAGGCGTACCACTGGTACATCGTGCTGGCCATCACCGTCGTCGGGTGGGCCGCCGCCATCCTCGCGCTTCGCAAGTACCGGGCCCGTGTGCCCTACTGGGTTTAGGGGTCTGAAGTAATGACAGAGCATGTGAGTATCGAGACGCGGGACGCCTGCGTCGACTTCCCGATCTTCGACGCGAAGTCCCGGTCGCTGAAGAAGGCGTTCCTCGGCAAGGCCGGCGGGTCGATCGGGCGCAACAACTCGGACGTCGTGGTGGTCGAGGCCCTGCGCGACATCAACCTGTCGCTGAAGGAAGGCGACCGGATCGGCCTGGTCGGCCACAACGGCGCCGGCAAGTCGACGCTGCTGCGGCTGCTGTCCGGCATCTACGAACCCACCCGTGGCAGCGCCAGCATCCGCGGCCGCGTGGCCCCGGTCTTCGACCTCGGTGTGGGCATGGACCCCGAGATCTCCGGCTACGAGAACATCATCATCCGCGGACTGTTCCTCGGGCAGACCCGCAAGCAGATGCTCGCGAAGATGGACGAGATCGCCGAGTTCACCGAGCTGGGCGAGTACCTGTCGATGCCGCTGCGCACGTACTCCACCGGTATGCGGGTGCGCGTCGCGATGGGTGTGGTCACCAGCATCGACCCGGAGATCCTGCTGCTCGACGAGGGCATCGGCGCCGTCGACGCGGAGTTCATGAAGAAGGCGCGCGTGCGTCTGCAGGCGCTGGTGGAGCGGTCCGGCATCCTGGTGTTCGCCAGCCACTCCAACGAGTTCCTCGCCCAGCTCTGCGACACGGCCATGTGGATCGACCACGGTCGGATCCGGCAGCAGGGCGGCATCGAGGACGTCGTCCGCGCGTACGAGGGTGACGACGCCGCCGACCACGTCCGCCACGTCATCTACGAGTTGGACCGGGAGAAGTCCGGGGTCACCGCTTCGGCCGAACGGGACGCCCGTAGCGACAGATCGAACGAGCGTCCCGTTCGCACGGCCGCGGAAGCCGAGGCGGAGTCCGCGTGAGCGCTGCTGCCGAGCGGATCGTCGGTGTCGTCGTCACCCACAAGCGCCGCGAACTGCTGGCGGAGTCACTGAAGGTTCTCGGCTCGCAGACGCGTCCGCTGGACCATCTGGTGGTCGTGGACAACGCCGCCGAGGACGACGTGCGTGCGCTCGTCGAATCGTCCGGGATTCCCGTCAGCTACCTCGGTTCGCAGCACAATCTGGGTGGGGCGGGCGGCTTCGCGCTGGGAATTCTGTACGCCCTCTCGCTCGGCGCCGACTGGGTGTGGCTCGCCGACGACGACGGCCGCCCCGAGGGTCCGAAGGTCCTGGAGACGCTGCTCGACTGCGCGCAGCGGCACGGGCTGGCGGAGGTCTCCCCCGTGGTCTGCGACATCGACGACCCCGACCGTCTCGCGTTCCCGCTGCGCCGCGGTGTGGAGTGGCGACGGCTGCGCTCGGAACTGTTCGTGGACGGCGACGACTCGGCCGACCTGCTGCCGGGCATCGCGTCGCTGTTCAACGGCGCCCTGTTCCGCGCGTCGGCGATCGATACGGTCGGCGTTCCCGACCTGCGTCTGTTCGTCCGCGGCGACGAGGTGGAGGTGCACCGCCGGCTGGTGCGGTCGGGGCTGCCGTTCGGCACCTGCCTGCAGACGGCGTACGTGCACCCGAACGGCGCGGAGGAGTTCAAGCCGATCCTCGGGGGCCGGATGCACACGCAGTACCCGGACAACGAGACGAAACGGTTCTTCACGTACCGCAACCGCGGCTATCTGCTGTCGCAGCCGGGCATGCGGAAGCTGCTGCCGCAGGAGTGGGTGCGGTTCGGGTGGTATTTCCTCGTCACGAGGCGTGATCCGCAGGGTCTGCGTGAGTGGATGCGGTTGCGGAAGCTGGGCCGTCAGGAGCGGTTCGAGCGCCCGTAATTCGGTTGCGTCCGGGTTCCGCCGGGTGGGAGCATCGTGGGGTTCCGGTCTGAGAATCTCGATGTGTCGCGAAGGAGTGAGTGTCCGATGACTGTCTCGTCGGTCGACGCCGTGTGCGTCCACTCCCCCTTCCCCCTCGCCTGACCGAACCCGTGCAGTGGTCCGGTCGGCACTCATCGACCCGAGGATCACACCCACCATGTTCGACCCTGGACAACTCCTGCCCTACGGCTGGAACGACACACTTTCCGACACCTTCGACAACTACCCGGCCGACGGTCGCGAGCCCGGGCGGGTGATCCGCGTGGACCGCGGTCGCTGCGACGTCGCCGCGCCCGCGGGTGTCGTCCGCGCGCTCGCCGGCGAGCACACCCTCTGCACGGGCGACTGGGTGACGCTCCACCGTCACGGCGACGAGATCGCCGTCGCCGACCTGCTCCCGCGGCGCAGCGCGATCGTCCGGTCGTCCGCGTCCGGGAGGTCGGAGGGCCAGCTCCTCGCGGCCAACGTCGACACGGTGGTGATCGCCGCCGGACTCGACACCACCCTCGATCTCGGACGCATCGAACGCCTGCTGGCCCTGGCGTGGGAGAGCGGCGCCCATCCGGTGGTCGCGCTCACCAAATCCGATACCGTGCAGGATGTTTCCCTCGCGACCGCCGAGGTGGCTGCGGTGGCGCCGGGTGCGACCGTGCTGGCGGTGAGTGCCGACACCGGCGACGGCATCGACGTCCTCACCGCCGTCATCGACGGGACGGTCGCGCTCATCGGACCGTCCGGCGCGGGCAAGTCGACGCTCGCGAACGCGTTGCTCGGCGAGGACGTGCTCGCGACCGGACGTGTCCGCGAGGGCGATCACAAGGGACGTCACACGACGGCGCACCGTGAACTCCTGCCGCTGCCCCACGGGGGCGCCCTGATCGACACGCCGGGACTGCGGGGTGTCGGCATGTGGGACGCCGCCGACGGCATCGACAAGACGTTTCCCGAGATCGAGGAGTTCGCGGCGCGGTGCCGGTTCGCGGACTGCTCGCACGGGACGGAACCCGGCTGCGCGGTGCAGGGCGCGGTGGAGCGCGGCGAATTGCCCGAGCGCAGGCTTGCCAGCTACCGCAAGCTGATTCGCGAGAACGGCTGGATCGCGTCACGCACCGACGCGAGGCTCCGGGCCGAGCGCGAACGCGAGTGGAAGAGCATCGCCCGCTGGCAACGGCAGATGTACCGCAGTCGCGGTCACTGACACGGGCGTGCGACCCGCATCCCGGTTCGAGCGGTGAGCCGGGATGCGGACTGGCAACATGGGTATATGTTCGATCTTCGGAGAAAGGCCCGTCTCAAGCTTCAACGTGCCATGTCCGAGGTGGTGGCCGAATCGGATCGGCGGTCCCGCGAGCTCACCGAGAACCAGCACGACCAGACCCTGGCCGAGCTGAGCGCGACCAACCAGGAACTCGCCCGGGTGCTGTCCGAGCTGTCCGATGCCCGCATGGAGATCTCCGACGTCCAGCAGCGGCTCGGCGAACTCGAGCAGCAGGCCCGCCGCGACATCACGCAGGCGCTGGACCTGCGGGCCACGAACGAAGCGGCGGCATTCGTGCTCGAGCACATGCCGAAGGCGCCCGTGTTCTGGAATCCGCAGGACACGCTGCGCTACGGCCTGTCGCAGGTGGAGGTCGAGGGGCTGGCCCTCGAGTTCGGGGTGGCGTCGGGCACCACGCTCCGGATCATCGTCGAACAGTTGAAGGACGCCGAGCACGAGGTGTTCGGGTTCGACGTGTTCTCCGGCCTGCCGCAGACGTGGCGCACCGGATTCCCGGCCGGGGAGTTCGCGCAGGAGAAACTGCCCCACGTCCGGGGCGCGCAGCTGGTGCCCGGACTGTTCGAGGACACGCTGTCGGGTTTCCTCGAAGAACACCCGGGACCGGTGTCGTTCGTGCATCTCGACGCCGACCTGTACTCGTCGACGAAGTCGGTGCTCGACCGGCTCGAACGGCGGCTGGTCGCGGGCACCGTGATCGTGTTCGACGAGTTCTTCAACTTCCCGGGCTGGCAGGAGCACGAGTACCGGGCGTGGACCGAGTTCGTCGACCGCACCGGCGTCCGCTTCGAGTACCTGAGCTACACCGCGAACCACGAGCAGGTGGTCGCGCGGATCACCGCACCAGCTTCACCGCCTGCGTGACGTTGAACGTCGCACGTTCGTCGATCCGCAGTCCGGACCGCGCGAGCGCGGCGAACGCCTCGGTGTCCTCGAAGTGGTACGGCGGCAGCGTCCACACCTCGTTGGACGTGTGCCGGATGATGCGCTGGGTGTCGCGTTCGTAGTCGGTGAAGAACCAGACCACGGAGCACGAGTCGAGCGCGCCCGCGAGGTCGGGGACGGCGAGTTCGTCGTCCCACAGCGACCCCCGGCTCGCGGCCGTGGTCCCGAGCCCGATGTCGCGGGTGCCGTCGAATGCCTCCGGTCGCACGTTCTTCACGAGCCGCAGCGACGTGGGGTTCCAGGCCGGCTTGTCGAACAGCACGCAGTCGCCGGGGCGGAGGTGTTCCCCGGCGAAACGGTTGACGGTGCTGAAGTCCATGCCGCTGGGTTTCGCCCACTGCTCGCGCTGTTCGAGGTAACTCGGCGATGCGGCCACCGCGAACACCGCGAGCACTGCGGCGGGCTGCCACCACTTCCCGGTCAGCGCGGCGAGGCAGAGTCCGCCGACGAGGGCCACGGCGGGCGTCGTGAACGTGAAGTACCGCGGGAGATACACCGGGCTGCGCAGGAGCGAGTACGCGAGCAGCGCAGCCATCGGCACCGCGATCCACGGCAACGCTACGGACAGCGCCGGGGGCAGACGGCGACCGCGCACCAGCGCCACCGACCCGGCCACCGCCAGCACGGCGAACAGCACCGCGAACCATGGTGCGCCGACGAACCACTGGTACTCGGCGACGGCCCGGGGCAGGTGGTCGTCGAGCGGCGGGATCCACGCCACCTGGACCGATTCACGGCGCACCAGTGCCACGAACGGCGCCGCGACCACCGCCCCCGCCGCCGTGGCCGACGTCCAACCGAGCCAGGACCGCCGGGCCTCGCGCAGCAGCAGGATCGTCAGCAGGTGCGCGGGAACGAGGGTGATCAGGTAGACGAACAACACGATCGACACCGCCAGGCCGGCGGCGTACAGCGCCCACAGCCACCAGCGCCGGAATCTCAGTGCCGCAAGGAGAATCACCGTCAGCCAGACCGCGGCCGCCGCCGTGGCCGCGTACCCGCGGGCCTCCGCGGCCGCCCACGTGACGCTGGGCAGGATCACGAACAGGATCCCGGACAGCACCGCCACCCGCCTGGTCGAGATCAGCGCACCGAGCACCACCACGCCTGCGCCCGCCGCGCCAGTGGCCAGGGCGCTCGGGAACCGCGCCGAGAACTCGGAGGCACCGAACGCCGCGAACCAGTAGTGCATCCCGACGTAGTACAACCCGTGCACGGCATCGATGTGGCCGAGCAGATTCGACAGGTCGGGCCGGGATCGCTGACTCGAATACAGCGTCGCGACCTCGTCGTACCAGAACGACGGACGCCAACTCCACGCCGCGCCGAGCACCACACCGACAGCGAAGACGAGGAACGAATCCCGGAGCAGCCCACGCACGTCGCGGGCCTGCAACGGTCCGGCCGACGTCACTGACCGTAGAGGCGAGCCCAGTTCTCCCGGCTGGTGAGCTGCGGCAACGCGTCCCGGTACTGGCGCTGCGCCGACGCCGCATCCTCACGGAACCGCTTCATCAGCTTCGCGGTCCGGGCCGTGAGCTCACGGGCCGTCTCCTTGTCGCGGCGGCGCACCCGCACCCCGGACTGGGAGGCGTCCGTGATGACGGCGGTGTCGAACAGCGACACGTGCCACCAGTGCGCCTCGGCCACAGGGATACTCGCGACACCGTGCTGGGTGCGGCCGAGCCACTGGTACGCGGCCCGCTTGGCGAGGACGAGGTCGAGCTTGCTCTTGTCCGGCTCGAAACCGGCGTACCGGGTGACGAGGTCGGAGTTGCGGACACCGGGAATGTTCGACGCGGGGTGCTTGACGGTTTCGGGGAACCGCTTGCGCTCCTCACGGATCGACGCCAGCACGGCCTGACCGCCGTCCTCGAGCACCTTCGGGCCCTCGAGGAAGTCCTCGATGCCGCGAATCATGGTGTACGCCAACCCGTACTGCATCGACACGAGGTACTGGGTGATCTCCCGCGTCATCATCTTGCTCAGCGACTTGGCGTCGAAGTCACTGTGCAGCGCGGCGGCGATCAGCGAGTTGCGGATGCTGAAGTACTTGGCCCAGTCGTCGCGATCCTTCCAGTGGAAATCCGCGTGCCACACACCGGCGTTGGGCAGTGTGACCGTGACGAATCCGGCGGCGCGGGCGCGGATGCCGTACTCGATGTCGTCCCACTGGAAGAACATCGGCAGCGGGAGCCCGATCTGCGCGACCACCTCGGCGGGGATCAGACACGACCACCACGCGTTGTAGCCGGCGTCGACGCGCTTGTTCTGCTTCTTCTTGACCAGGTTGATGTCGTGCCGCGACCCGGCCGCCCAGCGGCCCGCCTTCAGCTTCGACAGGTCCGCTTCCTCCGCGCTGACGTGCAGGTGTTCCGGGTTCATCAGGTACAGCATCTGCGCGCCGACGAGCGTCGGCTCCGTGGTGACGTTGGCGAATGCGTTCATCCGCAGGATCGACTCCGGCTCGCACAGGATGTCGTCGTCCATCAGGATCAGGTTGGCGTGCTCGTTGATGCCCGACACCTCGTACATGCCGCGGGTGAATCCGCCGGCCCCACCGAGGTTCGGCTGCCGCAGGTAGACGAGCTTGTCGCCCAGGATCTCGGCGACCTCGGTGAACTTCTCCCGGTCCGACACGTGGTCACTGCCCTGGTCGACCACGTACACGGCGTCGATGCCGGACGCCATCGTCGAGTCGTTCGCGATGGCGGCGACGGTCTCGGCGCAGTCGTCGGCGCGGTTGAACGTGCAGATCGCGATCGCGGCGGGCCGGATCACCGACGGCGCGGCGACGGTCCACTCCAGTTCGCTCACCGCGAGGGGGCCGTCGACGGCGGTGAACTCCACCCACAGGGACCCGCCGTCGAGGTAGGCGTCCAGCTTCGCCGACAGCGTCGCCGTGCCCGAGCCGTCGATCTCCGTCGTCGCGAGGATGCGCGAGTTTCCGCCCGAATCGGAGCCGCGCAGCGCCACCACGGCGCGACCGTCGGCCTGGTGGTGGAACCCGACGGTCACGTCGGTGACCGTGGTCCAGCGCTGGTAGTAGCTGGCCGCGAACCGGCCGAAGTACGTGTCGGTGTCGACCGTCGCGCCCTTCTCGAGGTGCACGACGTAACGCTCGCGGTGGGCGCGGCCCTTGACGATCCTGGCGTACAGGTCGTCCTTGACCCGGGTGGTCGGTCCGGTGAAGAGACCTCGCGCCACCACGAGGCGGTCGGGTGCGCGATGCTCGGTGAGAGCACTCCGTACCGCGGCCGTGCTCCCGTCCACAGGTGCTACCGACGCAGACTCGTTCATAGTGCTCCTACTGTTCCCCGCGAGAGGTGGGCTGGACCGTGCCACGGCGACGGCACGATCCTCTTCTCGGTTCGCAGGGTATCAACCTCGCGACGCGCTCCCCGACCATGCGAGGCGACCTCCGTCCCGGTGACGGGCCCGCAGCCGGAACAGCCCCACCCCCATCGCGAGCACATCTGCCCTGGATATGCGGGTTTCGTGGCTGTCGTGATCGTCGCTCAGACGCACCGGGACCTCGACCGGCACGATGCCCGCCCGCTCCACGAGGTAGACGAGTTCGGTGGTGAACAGGAACCCGGATTCGACGAGGTCGGGAACCAGTCCCCGCATCAGGTCGCCGTCCATCAGGACGGTGCCCTGGGGGTCGCCGGTGCGCATCCCGAGGACCACCCGCCGCAGCGCCGCGAAACCCCACGTCAGGGTGCCCCGGAGGGCGCCGCGCCGCACCTGCGAGTCGGGGTGGGCCTTGGAACCGATCACGACTGCGGGCAGCCGGCCGTCGTGGCCGGCGACGAGTTTCTCCGCGCCGTCGAGGTCGTCGAACCCGAACGGCAGGTCGTCGGCGGTCAGCAGCACGTGCGCGCCGCGACTCGCCTCCGCTCCCGTCCGCAACGCGTTGCCCATGCCCTTGTCGCTCCGCAGGACGATGAGCGACACGGGTCCGGGCGTCCAGTCGGCGGCGAGGCGGGTGCAGATGGCCACGGTGTCGTCGGTGGATCCGTTCTCCACCACGATGATCTCGACGTCGTGGCCGGCCAGTCGTTCGGCCACCCGGTGGACGGTCTGCTCGATGACGGCGGCGGAATTGTAGGCCGGGACGACGATCGACAGCGCCTTCGGCGCACGTGCGCCTTTCTGGTCGTGGGAACAACCGAAAAGGCGCACGGGCGCAGCCTAACTCGTAGGCTCGGAGTCCGTGGCACCCTCCGCGTCCGTGTCTTCGACGTTCACCCGATCGATACACCGCATGCCCGAGTGGATGGTGGCACTGGCGGTCGCAGTGGCTGCCGCGGCCGTCGCGACGATTCCCCGGATCGTGTACGACCGCTTCTACTACGGCGGCGACATGCTGGAATCGTTCGTGCCGTCCTGGCATCGGATCGGCACGGAACTCCTGGCCGGGCGGTGGCTCACCGTCAATCCCGACGCCTGGATCGGCGGAAACTACGCGGGCGAGGCCGCCTACGGTCTGTACAACCCGGTCAATCTGGCCAACTACATCCTGGCCGCGAAATTCGAGAACCTGTCCGTCGCGGCGTTCGTGATCATGGCCGAGTTCCTCGCGCTGTTCGCCCTCGCGACGTATCTGCTGTGCCGCGAATACGGCGCCCGCCGCGGTCCCGCGATCCTCGCCGGACTGACGATTCCGTTCAGCGGTTTCACCCTGTTCTACGAGGCGGCGGGCTGGCCGTCCGGGATGATGGCCGTCGCGTGGGTGACGCTGTTCTGGTGGTCGGCGCTCCGCCTCTCCCACGGTCGCACGAATCCGCTGGTCACCTTCGTGATCGGCGCGCTGACGGTGAGCATGGGCAACCCGTACGCCGCGCTCGGTGCCGTCGTCGTTCTCCTCGGCATCGGGATCGGCCTACTGGCCCAGCGGCAGTTCTTCCGGTTGCTCGTGCTGGTGATCACCGGCGCGTGCGCGGGCACCGCCGCGCTGGTGACGTACCTGCCGCTGTTCCTCAGCGTCGACGTCACCACCCGCGCCGGCAGCACCGGCATCTTCAACGACACGTTCCTGCAACCGCAGATCGGCGGCCTCGCGGGAATGAGCAGCCCGTCATATCTCCCCGTGATCATGACGTTCGGGGGTCCCGTCGAGGTGATCCCGTCGCTGTACCTCGCCTGGTTCGTGCTGCCGCTGCTGCCGTGGCTGCCGTGGGGCCGGATCCGCGCGCTGTTCGGGTCCGCGGAGTTCCGTCGCGCGCACGGCCGACCACTGATCAGCCTGGCCGTGATCGCGGTCGTCTACTTCCTCTTCACGTTCGGACCGTCGAACGTCGGGATGTTCCGGTGGCCGATCCGGCTCGTCGAATACCTGTACCTGTGCGTCGTGATCGGCCTGGCGCTCGCGCTGTCGCTGGGGATCGCGCGCGACCGGGTGTGTCCCCGGGCGACGGCGTCGGCGGTGCTGATCGCGCTGGGCTTCTATCTGGCGTTCTCGTCCTCGCCGGCCCTGACGCTGCGGCACACGCTGTTCGCGCTGCTCGTCGCGGCGCTGTGCGTGCTCGCGTACGCCGCCTGGCGCACTCGGGGCCCGAATGCTCTCGTCGCTGCCCTGGTTCTGGGAACCGTGGTGGTGGCGGCCGCGCAGGTCTGGTCCCTCACCCGCGACGTCGAGCGCGGCAGCCGCGTCGACCCGGCGAGTACGTCGGTGCTGTCCGAGCAGACGGACCGCTACCAGGGCACCGTGCTGCAACTCGCCGACCTGGACGACACGTCCCACGAGGACGTCACCGCCGGGCGGATCCTGTTCGGCAACGAGATCATGGCGTCGTCCGTCGAGGGCAGCATCAACGCCTACACCGGCATCGGGTTCACCGAGTTCCAGGAAGCCCTGTGCATGGACTACCGCGGCGCCGTCTGCCCCGGGGTGTACGGGGCGCTCTGGCAGCCGGTGAACGCGGACATCCCGATTCCGCTGATCGACTACCTCCGGGTGTCGACGCTCGTCGTAGAGCACGGGCTCGTGCCCGAGGTCGCGACGGCACCGCCCCCACCCGGCTGGCACGTCACCGAGCGCAGCGACTCCCGGACGGTGTTGCAGCGGGACCGGCCGCTGCCCCTGCCCGGACGCGTGTCGTTCGCGTCCGACGGCGTCCGGGTCCTCTCGTCCGACACGAGCGCGGCGACGGAGACCGTGCGGGTGGCGGGCAGCGGCGGCACCGTCTCGTTCGCGCGCCTCGCGTGGCCCGGCTACTCGGCCACCGTCGACGGCGAACCGGTAGACGCGACCGCCGGGTGGCACGGTCTGCTCGAGGTGTCGGTGCCGCCGGGCGGCCACGAACTGGTCGTGACGTTCCGCCCGCCGCGGCAGAGCCTCTCCGTAGCGGCATTCGGCGCCGCGACGGTCGTGGTGCTGATCCTGTCCGTCGTCGATGCGGTGGTACGCCGGCGCAAGCTCAGCGCGGCGACCACCCGGACGACCTGAACGCCGACACGTCGGCGGACCCGGATCCCGCGACCGCCGCGGACGACAACGCGTCGGCGATCAGCTGGTGCCCGATCTGGTTCGGGTGGTCACCGTCGTCGGCCAGCAGTCCGGTGGGGTCGCCGTCGCCCCACGTCCCCTTGAACGTGCTGAACAGGTCGACGTACGTGGCGCCCTCGGCACCCGCGACCTCCGAGATGACGTCGTTGGCACGCAACGTCAGCACGGCGCTGTCCCGGAGGAACTGCGGACCGAACAACTCGCGGGCCACGTCGCCGTCCGGGAAGACGTCCCAGTACCCGGTGACCAGCACCGCGGTCGGCTGACCGGCCCGCAGTTCGGCGATGCGGTCGAGCACGGACGTCAGCGTGGTCTGCAGCTGCGGGAGGACGGGTTCGAAGCAGCCGAGCCCGTCGTCGCCACCGCAGTCGCCGCCCAGGTAGTCGTCGAGTTCGGCGTAGAAGTCGTTGGCGCCGATCGTGACGGTGACGAGGTCGGCGTCGCGGACGGCGTCGGCGTCGTATTCGCCGGGATCGAGGGAGTCGAGCAGGTCGGTGCTGGTCCAGCCCCCGACACCCAGGTTGGCCACCTGCACGGGCAGCGCGTCGTCGCCGGACAGCTGATCACCGAACAGTTCCACGAACGGCGTGCAGCCGGGGCATCCGTCACCGGCCGGGATCGAATCCCCCAGGCCCACCAGAGTCGCACCCGCAGGCGGTGATTGTGGCTGCGGCTGAGCGACGGGCGGTGCCACCGTCGTGGAACAGCCGGCGAGGACCGGAATCACGACCGCTACGGGAACACCGAGAATCCAGCGTCGCACGGGGCCTCCCCATCACGTCCTGCGCCTCGGAGGGAGCGCTCGTCACCGGTCCGGACGAATTCTACCGACGGTCGCGCTCGGCTGCCGTTCCCCGCGGGACCGTGCGGACGTGCGCCCGCTCGCCCTGGGGACCGAACAGGCTGAGGATCTCCGCCGGTTGCGGTCCGGGGTTGCCGAACCAGTGCGGGACGTGGGTGTCGAACTCCGCGACCTCCCCCGGCGTCAGGATCACGTCGTGTTCGCCGAGCAGCAGTCGCAGCCGGCCGGACAGAACGTACAGCCATTCGTAGCCCTCGTGGACCTGCAGGTTCGGGATGCCGTTCGGGTCGCCCGGCGGGATCACGTGCTTGAACGCCTGGATCCCGCCTGGCCTGCGCGTCAGCGGGATGATCGTCGAGCCGTTCCGCTCGAGGGGTCGCAGATGGACGCGAGGGTCGCCGGTGGCGGGTGCGTCGACGAGCTCGTCCAGGGGCAGCTGGTGAGCGCGGGCCAGTAGGAGCATCAGCTCGAGGGTGGGTTTCCGCTGGCCGGACTCGAGCCGCGACAGGGTGCTCACCGAGATCCCGGTGGACTCGGAGAGCTGGGCGAGGGTCGCGCCGCGCTGCTGACGGAGTGCTTTCAGCCGCGGTCCCACGGCGTCGAGGACGCCGTCCAGATCGGGTACGTCGTCGTTCACACCCACCATGTTGCCACAGCGGCAAACTTGCTTGCCAGTTTTGCGGCCTCCCCGGACAGTGGACGTCACGAGGTCGACGAACGAAGGAGAACGCGATGGAAGACAGTTACGACGTAGTGGTCGTCGGTGGCGGCGCGGCCGGACTCGGCGGGGCACTGGCCCTGTCGCGGGCACGCCGCTCGGTGCTCGTGATCGACGCGGGCGCCCCGCGCAACGCACCGGCCGGGCACGTTCACAACTATCTCGGCCGAGAGGGCACCCCTCCCGGCGAACTACTGGCCATCGGACGCGAGGAGGTCGCCGGGTACGGCGGTGAGATCGTGACCGGCACCGTCACGTCCGCCGACAAGGTCGATGACGGACAGTTCCGGGTGACGCTCGCGGACGGCGCGACCGTGCGGGCGCGGAGACTGCTCGTGACCACCGGCCTCGTCGACGTGCTCCCCGACATCCCCGGGGTGGCCGCGCGATGGGGACGCGACGTCCTGCACTGCCCGTACTGCCACGGCTGGGAGGTCCGAGACCAGCCGGTCGGCGTCCTCGCCGGCAGTCCGCTGGCGGTGCACCAGGCGCTGATGTGGCGGCAGTGGACCGAGAACGTGACGCTGTTCCTGAACGACGCGGACGAACCCACCGGCGAGGAGTACGAGCAGCTCGCCGCACGCGGCATCGCCGTGATCGACGGCGGCGTGGCCGGGCTCGAGGTGCAGGGCGACCGGCTGACCGGTGTCCGGCTGCGCACGGGTCAGGTCATCCCCCTCACCGCCGTGGTGGTCCCGCCCCTGTTCAGGGCCCGCGCCGAGTTCCTCACGAGCCTCGGCCTGGACACCACCGAGATGGAGATGGCCGGCCACGTGATCGGCACCGCCGTCGCCTCCGACGCGACCGGCGCCACCGCGGTTCCGGGGGTATGGGTGGCAGGCAACGTCGCAGACCCGAAGGCGCAAGTGATCGTCGCCGCCGGAGCCGGCCTGAGCGCCGCGGCAGCGATCAACGCCGACCTCATCATGGAAGACACCCGCCTGGCGGTCGCCGGGGCGCTCAGCCGGTAGCCGACACCGTCGCCTCGTGGACCACCCGATGCGCGGGCAGGATCGAGTCGCGCTCCGCGTCGGCATCCGGCGGCGAGGGGTTCGTCGCTGTAGCGGAGGGTGGGGATCTCGATCACCGTCTGCTGCTTGTAGCCGTCGCGGTCGGCGGGCAGGTCGTCGTCGATGTGCCGGTAGATGGTGATGTCGCGGCGCAGGAGGTCGATCTCGATCAGGCGGTCCGGCTCCAGCAGCGACAGCTGCCGGACCTTCCGCTGACTCACCCGGCTGGCCGAGATGGTGGCCACCGCACCGGATTCGAAACGCAGCACCGCCTCCGCACAGTCCTCGGCCTCGTTCCGCCGCGAACGGTCGTGGAAGTACCCGAACTCGGCCTTCACGCCGACGGGCGGTGATCCGACGAAACCGATTGCGAGGTCGACGTCGTGGATCAGCAGGTCGGTCGCGACGCCGGTGGGGATGCGGGAGACGAACGGCGAGTGCCGGATTCCGTTGACCTGCCACACGTCGCCGGCGAATTCGCGTGCCGTCCGGACCGCCGGATTGAATCGCTCGAGCAGGCCGCACATCAGCGGGACACCCGTCGCGGCGGCGCGTTTCACCAGATCCGTGCTCTCCTCGTACGTTGCGGCGAGCGGCTTTTCGACGAGCACCGGCTTGCCGAGGTCGAGGACGCGGCCCGCCAACTCGTAGTGGGCGGGTGTCGCCGCCGCGACGACGGCGGCGTCGATGCCGTCCAGCTCGTCGAAATCCGCAGCCCATGCGGTGTCGAACCGTGCGGCGACCTCCCGCCCGTGTTCCTCACGCGGTTCCACGAGCAGGGCGAGGTCACACAGCGAGGACTGCGCGAGCACGCGGGCGTGCAGCGAACCCATCCTGCCGGATCCGATGAGCGCGATCCGTGGTCGCGTGGACGTCATCACACCTCCATCGCCTCGCGCACCGCGGCGACGATCCGGTCGACCTCGTCGGCGGAGAGCGCGGCGTGGACGGGGATGCTCAGGCACCGGCGGGCCACGGACGTCGCGACCGGCGTGGGCGAGGCGATCACCCGGGGATGCTCGCGGTAGCAGTCGTAGTCGTAGACGGTTCTCGGGTAGTAGACACCGCTGCCGACTCCCCGATCTCCCAGACGCTGCGCGAGGATGTCGCGGTCGATCGGCGCATCGGGTGCGAGGATCACGGTGAACTGGTGCCACACGTGTCCGCGGCCCGCGAGTTCCGAAGGCAGAACGAGACCTTCGACGTCCTTCAGACCGGTCCGCAGTGCCTCGGCATTACGCCGGCGCGACTCCACCTGCTGCAGATAGGAACCCAGCTGCGGCAACCCGAGACTGGCCTGCAGATCCGTCATCCGGAAGTTCTGGCCCGCCATCTCGTACTCGTAGCGGCGTCGCATGCCCTGATTCCGCAGCACCCGTAACCGGTCGGCCACCGCGTCGTCGTCCGTCGTGACCATGCCGCCCTCGGCGGTGGTGAGATTCTTCGTGGCGTAGAACGAGAAGCAGCCGAGCCCGAAACTGCCCGCACCCTTGCCGTCGAACGTGGCACCGTGCGCCTGCGCGGCGTCCTCGACGACGGCGAGTCCCCGGGTCTCCGCCAGCGGCATCAGCGCCCCCATGTCCGCGGTCTGCCCGTACAGATGCACCGGCATCAGCACCCGGGTGCGCTCGTTCACGCACTGCGCCACGGCGTCGGGGTCGAGCGCGAAATCAGCCTCCCCGATGTCCGCGAACCGGGCCGTCGCGCCGGAGTCGAGAATCGCGTTGAGCGTGGCCACGAACGTGAACGGGGTGGTGAGCACCTCGTCGCCCGGTTGGAGATCCAGCACCCGCAGTGCCGCGATCAGCGCGGTGGTGCCGCTGTTGACGGCCACGGCGTGCCGGGTGCCGACGAGTGCGGCGAACCCCTCCTCGAACCTCGCGACCTTCGGTCCCTGCACGACCATCCCTGATCGCAGGGTGTCGAGAACCTCGCGCTCGACGTCCTCTCCGAAAGAGATACTCGAGATCGCGATCACGGTTCCTCCGATAGATTGACGTGCGTTCACACCGTCTTCACAGATTGCACCCTCTTGAAGGTTCCCACGGTCTGCACGGCTCCTGGAAGGAATCGCCAACTTTCATGACCATCGGTGAAAACTGCGAGATCCACCCGACCGTCGTGATAGGCGACGGCGTCACGATCGGGGACCGCGTGAGCATCGGACCATATGCCGTCCTCACCGGCCCGCTCGACATCGGCGACGACTGCTGGATCGGCGCGCACGCGACGCTCGGGGCGCCGCCGGAGTGGATCGGGAAGACGCATCCGCGCACGTGGACAGAGATCAGTCCGCATCAGGGTGTCGTGATCGGCGCGGGCACCGTGATCCGGGAGATGAGCGCCGTCCAGCAGGGAGCCGAGCGGCCGACGACCATCGGGCGCGGCGGATTCGTCATGAACCACACGTCCGTCGAGCACGACGTCCGGATCGGCGACGACTGCGTCCTCTCGCCGTCCAGCACCCTCGGCGGTCACGTGACTCTCGGCGACGGCGTCAATCTCGGTATGAGCGCGGTGGTGCATCAGCGGCGGGTGATCGGTGCGCGGGCGATGGTCGGAATGGGATCGGTCGTCGCCAAGGACATTCCGCCGTTCGCCACGGTGTTCGGCAACCCCGCCGCCCTGCGCGGCACCAACCGGGTGGGCATGAGCCGCGCCGGGATCGCCGACCGGGACATCGCGGCGGTGGCGAAGGTGTATGCCTCGGGGCGGCTCGACGCCGACGCGGAACTCCCGAACTCGCTCGCCGACGCGTTCGCCTGGTGGCGGGAGCTGGCGGTGAAACCGCTCGTTTCCTGATCCGGCGCCCTCCGATTGCTATCGTCGGAAACGAACGCTGCGCTGCCGCAGCGCACTGCCGGTGAGGGGGTGGTTCTCGTGGACACCGATCCCGAGATCGTCCCGGACCGCGGCGGTCGCGCCGTCCTGATGAACGCGCTGCGGATCCTCGTCACCCTCGCGATCGTCGTCGCCGTCGTGTTCGCCGTGAAATCGCAGTGGGCCGAGGTCAGGGACACGATCACCCAGCTGGACTGGTGGGCGCTCGCCGTCTCCGCGGTGTTCGTCTTCCTCGGCATGGGCGCGGCGGTGCGCGCGTGGCAGCACGCGCTCGGCGCCCTCGAACACCCGATCCCCGCCTTCGACGCCGCCCGCTGCTACCTGGTCGGTCAGCTCGGCAAGTATCTGCCGGGCAGCGTGTGGGCGTTCGTCCTCCAGACCGAGCTCGTGCGCCGGGCCGGGGTGTCGCGGGCCAACGGATTCGTCGCCGTCCTCGTCACCGTCGGGCTGAGCATCACGTCGGCGCTGGTCGTCGGGCTGCTGGCGCTGCCCGCCCTGTTCCACATCAGCACCGTCGCGGCGGTCGCGGTGATCGTTCTCGTCCCGATCGCGCTCGTCTGCTGCTACCCACCGGTCCTCACCCGGCTCGTGAACCTGGCCCTGCGGATCCTGCGGCGCGCCCCGCTGCAGCGGCAGCTGACCATGCACAAGATCGGGCTGGCCCTCGGCTGGTGCGCCGTCAGCTGGGTCCTCTACGGGGTGCATCTGTGGTTCCTCGCGTCGAGTTCGGCGGGATTCGAGGCGGGCACCCTGGTGCAGTGCATCGGCGCGATCGCCCTCGGCATGTGCGCCGGCGTGCTGGTGGTCGTCGCGCCGTCCGGCATCGGGGTCCGCGAGGCCGTCGTCGTCGCGGCTCTGTCCCCGTTCATGGACAGCGGGGTCGCGCTCGGGCTGGCCCTCGCGTCACGCCTGGTGTTCACGCTGTGCGAGGTGCTCGCCGGCTTCGTCGCCGCGATCGCCGGTTCGCGTTCGCTGCGCAACGCCCTCGTCCACGAGGATTCCCGGGTACCGCAGCCGTCCTGAGGAGATCGCGATGACGGACGCCTGGGAGATCGATCCCGCGTACGAGCGCTACATCGGCCGCTGGAGCCGGCCGGTCGCGACGCAGTTCCTGCGGTGGCTGGCCACCGGCCCGGGCGGTGCATGGTGCGACGTGGGTTGCGGGACGGGCGCCCTCGCACACGCCGTTCTCCGCACGGCGGATCCGGCCCGGGTGGTCGGCGTCGAACCGTCGCAGCCCTTCGCGGCGGCGGCTCGGGCCGGCACGGACGATCCCCGCTTCGACGTCCGGTCGGGCACCGCCGAATCCATCCCCGCCGAGGACGGCGAGTTCGACCGCGTGGTGTCCGGGCTCGTCCTCAATTTCGTTCCCCATCCGATCGACGGGCTCGCCGAGATGCGCCGAGTCACGCGAACCGGCGGGACGGTCGCCGGGTACGTGTGGGACTACGCCGAGGGAATGCAGATGATTCGCGCGTTCTGGGACGCCGCCCGCGAACTCGACGAGGCGGCCGCGGACCTCGACGAGGGCGTCCGCTTCCCGCTCTGCCGGCCGCAGCCTCTCCGCGACGCACTGTCCACCGCGGGGCTGGCCGCGGCGGAGGTGCACCCACTCGACGTGCCCACCGTGTTCGCCGACTTCGACGATTTCTGGCGGCCGTTTCTGGGCGGGCAGGGACCGGCACCCGGATACTGCGCGTCCCTGCCCGCCGTGCGTCGAGACGAGCTTCGCGACCTGCTCGATGCCCGCTCGCGGCGCGACGAGGCCGGCCGCATCGCACTGACGGCGAGAGCGTGGGCGTTTCGCGGAACCGTCAGCCGATGACGGATTCCGTGGCCGCGTACGCCTTCTCCGCGGATTCCTTCTGCGCCCGCCACCACGACTCGTTGTCGCGGTACCAGCGCACGGTGGCCTCGAGTCCGCTACGGAAATCCTTGTACTGCGGCGTCCAGCCCAGTTCGGTGCGCAGCCGCGTCGAATCGATCGCGTAGCGCAGGTCGTGGCCCGGGCGGTCGGTGACGAAGTCGAGGTCGTCGGCGTCGCGGCCGAACAGTTCGAGCAGCGTTCCGACGACGGTCCGGTTGTCGACCTCGCCGTCCGCGCCGATCAGATACGTCTGACCGAGACTCCCCTTCTCCAGGACCGTCCAGACGGCCGCGTTGTGGTCGTCGACGTGGATCCAGTCGCGCACGTTCTTCCCGCTGCCGTACAGACGGGGACGCACCCCGTCGATCAGGTTGGTGATCTGGCGCGGAATGAACTTCTCGACGTGCTGGTACGGGCCGTAGTTGTTGGAACAGTTCGACAGGGTGGCCCGCACCCCGAACGACCGCGCCCAGGCCCGCACCAGCAGGTCGCTGGACGCCTTGGTGGCCGAGTACGGGCTCGACGGGTTGTACGGGGTCGACTCGGTGAAGCGCTCGGGATCGTCCAGTTCGAGGTCGCCGTACACCTCGTCGGTGGAGATGTGGTGATACCGGACGTCGTGGGCGCGGACGGCCTGCAACAGCGAGAACGTGCCCATCACGTTCGTCTGCACGAACGGCGTCGGATCGGCCAGCGAATTGTCGTTGTGCGATTCCGCGGCGAAGTGGACCACCGCGTCCGAGCCCGCGACCAGACGGTCCACCAGCGCGAAATCCGCCACGTCGCCGTGCACGAACTCGATGCGGTCGGCCACCGGGTCGAGCGACTGCCGGTTGCCGGCGTACGTCAGCGCGTCGAGCACCGTCACCTGCACGTCCGGGCGCTCGGCGACCGTCTGGTGCACGAAGTTCGCACCGATGAACCCGGCGCCGCCTGTCACGAGAAGCCTCATGTGCACCCACCCTAGTGGCGCGCCCGAGTTTCTATCCGACGCGAACACTGGAACACTGCGCACATGCGCGGAATCATCCTGGCAGGGGGCACCGGGTCCCGATTGCACCCGATCACTCTCGGAGTGAGCAAGCAACTGGTCCCGGTCTACGACAAGCCGATGATCTACTACCCGCTCTCCACCCTGATGCTGGCCAACATCCGGGACATCCTCGTCATCACCACCCCGCACGACGCCGAGCAGTTCCGCCGGCTCCTCGGCGACGGCTCCCAGTTCGGGGTGAACCTCACGTACAAGGTGCAGGAGGAACCGAACGGCCTGGCGCAGGCGTTCGTGCTCGGCGCCGACCACATCGGCAACGAGTCCGTGTCCCTCGTGCTCGGCGACAACATCTTCTACGGCCCCGGTCTCGGTTCCCGGCTGAACCGGTTCGAGAACATCGACGGCGGCGCCGTGTTCGCCTACTGGGTGTCCGATCCCAGTTCGTACGGTGTGGTCGAATTCGACGACACGGGCCGGGCGATGTCCATCGAGGAGAAGCCCGCCACCCCGAAGTCGAACTTCTCGATCCCCGGCCTGTACTTCTACGACAACGACGTCGTCTCGATCGCGCGCGATCTGAAGCCGTCGGACCGCGGCGAGTACGAGATCACCGACGTCAACCAGGCGTACCTGCAGGCCGGACGGCTGCAGGTCGAGGTGCTTCCCCGCGGAACCGCGTGGCTCGACACCGGCACCGTCGATTCACTGCTCGAGGCGTCGAACTTCGTGCGCACGCTCGAACACCGGCAGGGGCTGAAGATCGGCGTCCCGGAAGAGGTCGCGTGGCGCCGCGGGTTCATCACCGACGCCGAATTGTGTGCCCGCGCCGAGACTCTCGGCAAGTCGGGATACGGCGACTATCTCCTCGAACTTCTCGAACGCGGCAAGGACTGGTGACGTGGAGTATCGGGAACTGAAGGTTCCGGGCGCCTGGGAGATCACCCCGAGGCAGTTCGGCGACGACCGCGGCGTGTTCCTCGAATGGTTCAAGGGCTCGGAGTTCGAGGCCGCCGTCGGGCACAGCCTCGAACTCGCGCAGGCCAACTGCTCGGTGTCCGCCGCCGGTGTCCTGCGCGGCATCCACTTCACCGACAACCCGCCCGGGCAGGCGAAATACGTCACGTGCGTCAAGGGCGCGTTCCTCGACGTGATCGTCGACCTGCGCGTCGGGTCGCCGATGTTCGGGCAGTGGGATTCGGTGCTCATCGACGACGCCGACCGCCGCGCCGTCTACCTTCCGGCCGGTGTCGGCCACGCGATCCTGTCCCTCGAGGACGCGTCGACCGTGATGTACCTGTGCTCGATCGAGTACACCCCGGCCCTCGATCACGACCTCCATCCACTCGATCCCGAACTGGGAATCGACTGGCCCACGGTGGGCCGGGACGGCAGCCCGCTGACGTTCCAGCTGTCCGAGAAGGATTCGGCCGCACCGTCTCTGAAACAGGCCATGGACGCCGGAGTGCTGCCCACCTTCCCCATGTGAGTGTTTTTGCGTGCCCGAGCACTCGATGGCACTCACATGGGGTGGCAGGATGCGGACATGACAACTGACACCGGCGAGCGGTTGGAGGTCCGGCGGGCTGTCGCCGCGGACCCGGCGACGATCTTCGGCCTGCTCTGCGATCCCGAGGGACATGTGGCGATCGACAGTTCCGGGATGCTGATGTCCGCGGAAGGGGACCGCGTCACGGCGGCGGGCGACACGTTCGTCGTGCACATGGACCGCGACGCGTTGAACGACTTCGACCTCGGCCTCTACGACGTGACGGTGACGATCGAGACGTTCGTGCCCGACCGGGAGATCTCCTGGAAGGTCCTCGGGCAGATCCGGCCGCAGATCGGGCACGTGTACGGCTACCGACTCGAGCCGATCGACGAGGGAACGATGGTGACGTCGTTCTACGACTGGTCGTCCATCGACCCGGTGTGGCGCGAGTCCGGGATCTTCCCGGTGATTTCCGAAACCGCCCTGCGCGCGACACTGGGCATCCTCGCGCGCACGGTCGCCCCCGGGCGTCCACGACCGCAAATCGATCCAGAGAATTGAAACGTGTTCTAGTATCGAGTGCGTGAACTTCGTCGTCGTCGACCATCCCCGGCCGGGCATCGCCCTGGTGACGCTCAACCGCCCGGAACGCATGAATGCGATGGCGTTCGACGTGATGATCCCGTTCCGCGACGCACTCGAGGAGATCAGCAACGACAACGCGGTGCGCGCGGTGGTGATCACCGGCGCGGGCCGCGGCTTCTGCTCCGGCGCCGACCAGAGGTCCGCGGGCACGCTCCCCCACGTGGACGGCCTCACCCCGCCGACCGTCGCCCTGCGGGCCATGGAGATGCTCGACAACGTGGTGCTCTCGCTCCGCCGGATGCACCAGCCGGTGATCAGCGCGGTCAACGGCGCGGCCATCGGCGGCGGCCTGTGCCTGGCGCTCGCCTCCGACATCCGGATCGCGGCGGAAGACGCCTACTTCCGGGCGGCGGGCATCAACAACGGCCTGACCGCGAGCGAACTGGGCCTGAGCTACCTGCTGCCGCGGGCGATCGGTTCGTCCCGGGCGTTCGAGATCATGCTGTCCGGGCGGGACGTGCACGCCGACGAGGCCGAGCGGATCGGACTCGTGTCGCGGTGCGTGCCCGGCGAGGACCTCCTGGACGAATGCTTCGACCTCGCCGAGCGCATGTCGCGGTTCTCCCGGCCCGGCCTGGAACTGACGAAGCGCACGCTGTGGTCCGGGCTCGATGCCGCCTCACTCGAAGCCCACATCCACCAGGAGGGTCTCGGGCAGCTGCTCGTGCGGCTGCTGACCGACAACTTCGAAGAGGCCACCGCCGCACGCAAGGACAAGCGCGAACCCCGGTTCCGGGACCGGCGCTAGGGCAGAGCCAGGCGTCAGGCCCGGGACAGCGAAGCGGCCGACGGTGCGAACTCGCGCAGGGTGAACGAGTTCGACACGACCGCACGGAGTTCGGCGAGTCCCCCCGACAGCACACCGGCCGCCCGCGCCTGCACCAGGACGTTGCCGAGGGCGGAACCCTCGACGGGTCCGGCGACGACGGGCAGCCCGGTGGCATCCGCCGTCAGCTGGCACAGCAGGGCGTTCTGGGATCCGCCGCCGACGATGTGCACCACGTCGATCGGCGTGCCGGTGAGCTCGACGACCGACTGCACCGACCGCCGGTACGCGTCCGCGAGACTGTCCAGCACACATCGGATCACCTCGGCCGGGCCGTCCGGAACGCGCTGACCCGTCCGCGCGCATTCGGCGGCGATGCGGGCGGGCATGTCGCCCGGCGGCAGGAACACCGGCAGGTCCGGGTCCACGACGGAACCGAGGTCGGTCAGCGCTGCGGCGTCCTCCAGCAGTTCCTGCAGCGACACCTCGAGCCCGTCCGCCTGCCACTGCCGTATCGACTCCTGCACCAGCCACATGCCCATCACGTTCCGCAGCAACCGGGTGGTGCCGTCGACGCCGGCCTCGTTGGTGAACCCTGCCGCCCGCACGTCCTCGGTGCGCACGGGGCCGGGCAGTTCCGTTCCCACCAGCGACCACGTCCCCGACGCGATGTACGCGAACCGCGTGCTCGCCGCGGGCACCGCGACGACGGCGGACGCCGTGTCGTGACTGCCGACGGCCACCACCACCGGCGTGGCCCCGATCTCTTCGGCGACGTCGGGCCGGACCGGTCCGATCGCCGAACCGGGCTCCGCCAACGGTGGCAGCACGCGGTCGTCGAGACCGAGCCGGGCGACCAGCGCACGGTCCCAGTCGCGGCTCACCGGATCGAGCAGACCAGTGGTGGACGCGTTGGTCACCTCGCCGACGCGAATCCCGCTGAGCCAGTATGCCAGAAGGTCGGGGATCATCAGCAGCTGCTCCGCGACGTCGAGCCGCTGCGCGCCGCTCTCCCGTTCGGCCAGCAGCTGGTACACCGTGTTGAACGGCAGTTGCGCGATGCCGTTGCGCTCGAACAACTCCCGATCCGGTATCGACGATCGCACCCCGGCCGCGACGCCCCACGTCCGCTGGTCGCGGTAGTGGTACGGCATCCCGAGGAGGGAGCCGTCGCCGCCGAGCAACCCGTAATCCACCGCCCACGTGTCGATTCCGATCGACACGAGGACGTCACCGCGGGCCTCGGCCTCCGTTGCCGCGGCCCGCAGTCCGTCGACCACACCCCGGTAGAGGCCGGCGAGATCCCAGTGCAGCGACCCGTCCAGCCGCACCGGGCGGTTCGGGAAGCGCGCGACCTCGTCGAGGGTGATCACGCCGTCGGCGACGCGGCCCAGCATCACCCGCCCACTGGACGCGCCCAGGTCGATCGCGGCGAATGCGTCCATCAGCGCAGGAACGCCGCAGCGACACCGGCATCCACGGGGATGTGCAGTCCGGTCGTGTGCGTGAGGTCGCCGCCGGTGAGCGCGAACACCGCGTTCGCGACGTGCTCGGGCAGCACCTCCCGCTTGAGCAGGGTGCGCTGCGCGTAGTACTCGCCCAGCTTCTCCTCCTCGACGCCGTACACGGCGGCCCGCTTGGCGCCCCAGCCGCCCGCGAAGATGCCCGAGCCTCGCACCACACCGTCCGGGTTGATGCCGTTGACGCGGATGCCGTACTCGCCCAGCTCCGCCGCGAGCAGCCGCACCTGGTGCGCCTGGTCGGCCTTCGTCGCCGAGTAGGCGATGTTGTTGGGCCCGGCGAACACCGAGTTCTTCGACGAGATGTAGACGATGTCGCCGCCCATCACCTGGGCGGTCATCACCCGCGCCGCCTCCCTCGACACCAGGAACGAGCCCTTCGCCATCACGTCGTGCTGTAGGTCCCAATCCTTCTCGGTGGTCTCGAGCAGCGGCTTGGAGATCGACAGTCCGGCATTGTTGACGACGAGGTCGACTCCGCCGAACGCCAGGACCGCGGCCTCGAACGCCGCGGCGACCTGGTCGGCGCTGGTCACATCCGCTGCGACGCCCACGGCGACGTCGCTGCCGCCGATCTCGGCGGCGGCCTCTGCGGCCTTCGCCTGGTCGAGGTCGGCGATGACGACGCACGCGCCCTCCGCGGCGAGGCGCTGCGCGATCGCCTTGCCGATTCCCGACGCCGAACCGGTGACCAGGGCGATGCGGGTGGCGAGCGGCGCCGGTCTCGGCATCCGCGCCAGCTTCGCCTCCTCGAGGGCCCAGTACTCGATGCGGAACTTCTCCCGCTCGTCGATCGGCTGGTACGTGGAGATGGCCTCGGCGCCGCGCATCACGTTGATCGCGTTGACGTAGAACTCGCCCGCCACCCGCGCGGTCTGCTTGTTCGCGCCGAACGAGAACATCCCGACGCCGGGGACCAGGACGATGGCCGGGTCGGCGCCGCGCATCGCCGGGCTGTCCGGCTCCGCGTACTCGGCGTAGTACCGGGCGTAGTCCTCGCGGTAGGTCGCGTGCAGGGCACGCAGTCGCGCCGTGACGTCCTCGAGCGACGCGGTCGGCGGCAGGTCGAGGACCATCGGCCGGACCTTGGTGCGGAGGAAATGGTCGGGGCACGACGTGCCCAGCGCGGCGAGACGCGGATGCTCCTGCGCCGCCAGGAAGTTCAGCACCTCGTCACTGTCGGTGAAGTGCCCCACCTGCGGACGATCGGTGGAGGCCAGTCCACGCAGCAGCGGGAACAGTGCGGCGGCGCGGCGGCGGCGCTCCTCTGCGGGCAGTGCACCGTAGCCCGCGATCGCGGGACCGAACGGCTCCTCGCGGCCGTTGTCGGCGATGAACTGCTCGGCGGTGCGGATGATCTCGAGCGAACGCTGCTCGCATTCCTCACTCGTCGACCCCCATGCGGTGATGCCGTGACCTCCCAGGATGCAGCCGATCGCCTGCGGGTTCGCCTCAGCGACGGCCGAGATGTCGAGGCCCAGCTGGAAACCGGGGCGGCGCCACGGAACCCACACCACACGGTCGCCGAAGCACTTGCGGGTCAGCTCCTCACCGTCCGCGGCGGTCGCGAACGCGATGCCGGAATCGGGGTGCAGGTGGTCGACGTGCGGCGCGTTCACCAGACCGTGCATGGCGGTGTCGATGGACGGCGCGGCGCCGCCCTTGCCGTGCAGGCAGTAGTCGAACGCGGCGACCATGTCGTCCTCGGCGTCGAGTCCCGGGTAAACATCGGTCAGGGCGCGGACCCGGTCGAGGCGCAGCGCGGCGAGACCGGCGGGCTTCAGCGTGCCGAGGTCACCGCCGGAACCCTTCACCCAGACGAGTTCCACCTCGGCGCCGGTCACGGGGTCGACGTCGGTGCCCTTGGCGGAGGTGTTGCCGCCGGCGTAGTTGGTGTTCCGAGCGTCGGCGCCCAGTCTGTTGGACCGTGCGATCAGTTCGGCGATGGTGCTCGTGGCGTTCACTTCTAGTTTCTCCCTCGAGGTTCTTGAGTTCAGACCCGGATGAATTCGATGCCGAGCAGCTCTGCTGCGGCCTTGATCGCGCCGGCACGGTGCCCGACGCACAACGCCCAGTGGTGACCGGTCCCGGTGGCACTCCACTCGTCCGTCCACTCCCCCGGATCCCGGCCGAAGTCGACCCGGGACGTGGTGTTGCCGATCGCCAGGAGCGGTCCGGAGACCACTTCGCCCTCGGACGCGATGAACGAGTACGAACCGTCGCGGTTCTGCCCGACCGCGAAGGTCGTGACGGGCCCGTGGGTCACGTCGAACTCGACGCTGACGCCGTACCCCCGCTTGCCGTGATAGACACCGAGACCGCGGAGCAGCGGTTCGGCGGAAGAGATCTGCAGATGCGCCGGTCCGTCGTGACCCATCTCGACGACCCCGTCGCGGAAGTTCAGTGCCTGCAGTTCCGTGAACGATCCACCGGCGCCCATCCGGTCCGCGACCAGCATCGCGACCGCGGTGCGAATATCGTACTCCCCGGCCAGCGGAATACCGCGGGCGGTGAGCAGGGACGCTCCGAGAATCATTCCGGCGCCGAGCTGTTCGTGCAGTTCACCGTCGAGCCCGCGATGGTAGTACGCCATGGCGTCGAGCGCGAAGTCCGCGACGAGGCGGTCGAGTCCGACGGAGACCCTGGCTCCCCATGCGAGATCGTCCGCGTTCACCGAACTGTCGAGCGCGAAAACCTCTTTCGCGAGTGCGACGCGGTCGGCCGTCTCACGATCGGAGACCGCATCGACCCGCACCCGGAGGTCGTCGAATTCGAGCACCTCCACGTGCGCGCCGAACTGCGACGACAACAGGGTCATGTCGGTCGAGATGTCGAGCATCCCCGGGTACAGGTGACCCATGAGCCCCAGACGGGCGTGCCGCAGGGCGGCTCGTGCCGAGGCGGCACTCACCCAGGCGTCGATGCGCCGCCAGGCGTTCTCGTCGTGCAGGTAACCGGACACCGACCGGAAGTCGATGCCGCTGCGCCGGAACACGTTCGCGACCTCCGGCAGCGGGCACTGCCCGCAGTAGGCCAGCCACGTTCCCGTGTCGGTGTTCGCGTGATCCATCGCCTCGGTCGGCTGCAGATCGATCAGCAGCACCGGTACGTTGGTCCGCTGCGCGATCGGCAGCACCATCGACGACGTCAGGTAGGTGGTCAGGAAGATCACCACCAGGTCGCAGTCGGCCTGCCTCAGCGTCTCGGCCGCGGCCGCGGACTCCTGCGGGTCCGAGACGAAGCCGGCGTCGACGACCTGACAGTCCTGCTCCTCGAATCGGCCCGTCACGTACCGGACGGACTCCTGCAGGACGCCCCGGAGCCCGGGGAACTGCGGCCAGTAGGCGCCGAGCCCACCTGACACCAGCCCCAGCCGGGTCTTCCTGGGACGCACGCGTTCGAGGCGGGCGGGCACGGTGTCTGCCGTCGTCGCGGTCATCACGCGCCCCAGCTCGCCTGGTTTCCGCCGACCCGCTCGCGCTCGATCCGCTCCAGGTATCCGGAGCGCGCGAATGCGCCGACCGGGTCGGCGTCCCTGCCCTGCGATTCGCGCAGTTCGGCCAGCAGCGGCCGGACGTCGGTGTTGTACCCGTCCATCAGCACGGCGTGAGCACCGAGCACGTCACCCGACTGCTGGGCCGCCTCGAGTGCGTCCCCGTCGACGAGCAGTGCCTTGGCCGTGGCTTCCTGGACGTTCATGATCGACCGGATCTGGCCGGGAATCTTCGGCTCGATGTTGTGGCACTGGTCGAGCATGAAGTTCACCCCGGAGTCCGGGAGATGCGCGCCCGCCCGGACGATCTCGTGCATGATCCGGAACAGCTGGAACGGGTCCGCGGATCCGACGATCAGGTCGTCGTCGGCGTAGAAGCGGGAGTTGAAATCGAAGGCCCCGAGCCGTCCCTGCCGAATCAGCTGGGCGACGATGAATTCGATGTTCGTGCCCGGCGCGTGATGACCGGTGTCCAGGACCACCTGTGCCTTCTCGCCCAGTGCCAGGCAGTGCAGCAGCGACGTTCCCCAGTCGGGGATGTCGGTGGTGTAGAAGTACGGCTCGAAGAACTTGTACTCGATCAGCAGGCGGTGATCGTCGTCGAGTTCGGCGTAGATCTTCTGCAGCGAATCGGCGAGCCGATCCTGCCGGGCGCGGATCGAATCCTGGCCGGCGTAGTTGGTGCCGTCGGGCAGCCACAGCTTCAGATCCTTCGAGCCCGTGGCCCGCATGACGTCGATGCACTCGACGTGGTGGGCGACCGCCTTCGCCCGGATCTTCGGGTCGGCGTTGGTGAGCGACCCCAGCTTGTAGTCGTCGTCCTGGAATACGTTGGAGTTGATCGCACCCAGCGACACCCCCTGATCGGCGGCGAATGCGGCGAGTTTGCCGAAGTCGTCGACGTGGTCCCACGGGATGTGCAGCGACACCCTCGGCGCCGCACCGGTCACCCGGTGCACCTGGGCGGCGTCCTCGATCTTCTCGTAGGGGTCGCGTGGGACGCCGGCCGTGGCGAACACCTTGAATCGGGTTCCGGAATTCCCGTAAGCCCAACTGGGCACTTCGATCCCGAAGTCGGCGAGGGCGGAGATGTCGCCGGCCGTGCGCCGAGTGTCAGTTGCCGTCATGGTGAATCATCCTTCGGTGGAGATCGTGTGGTCGAGATGGGTGTGAAGCTGCGCGTCCAGGTCGAAGATCTCGGTGAGGAGCGTGAATCCCTCGTCGGGCGCCACTCCGTCGAGTTCGAAGAACGGCGCCATGTCGTGTTGCCACCGGCGGTTGACGTCGGTGCGCGCCATGGCCGCCTGCGCCTGTTCGAGATTCTCCGACTCGACGTAGCCGACGATCAGCCCGTCCGGCCGGATGTGCAGCGAATAGTTGTGCCAGCCGCTGGCTTTCAGGGCCTCGAGCATCTCCGGCCAGACGCGGGCGTGACGGCGAACGTACTCCTCGATCCGGTCCGGCCGGAGCTGCAAGGTGAAGCAGTACTTGTTCATCGGTCGGTTCAGAAGTCGTACTGGTCGATGGTGTTCGCGTCGAACACGGTCGGCGGGCCGAGCACGACCTCACCGCCGGCGCCGATCGTGTACTCGCCGAGCTTGCCTGCCGTGAACTTCTGCCCCTCGGCGCCGGTGATCTGACCGGACGCCAGTGCGGCACCGGCGTAGGCGGAGAGGTAGCCGATGTTGGTCGGGTCCCAGAGCGCGAATTCCTTGACGGTGCCGTTCTTCACATATTCCCGCATCTGGTTGGGGGTACCGAGGCCGGTGAGGACGACGTTGCCCTTGTAGCTCGACGACGAGATGTAGCGGGCCGCGGCGGCGATGCCGACCGTCGTGGGCGACACGATCGCCTTCAGGTCGGGGTAGGTCTGCAGGAGGCCCTGCGTTTCCTGGAACGACTTCTGGTCGTCGTCGTTGCCGTACACGGTGGCCACGAGTTCGATGTTCTGGTACTCCGGCTTGCTCGCGAGCTCGGACTTCAGCACCTCGATCCAGGCGTTCTGGTTGGTGGCGTTGGGGGTCGCGGACAGCACGGCGATCTTGCCGGTGCCGCCGATCTGCTCGCTCGTCATCTTCGCGAGCGTCTCACCGACGCCCTGGGTGGTGGCCTGGTTGATGAACAGGTCGCGGCAGTCCTCGGCCGCGTCGGAATCGAACGTCACGACCTTGATGCCGGCGTCGCGGGCCTGGTTCAGCGACGGGCACACGGCGTTCGGATCGTTGGCCGCGATGTTGATCACGTTCTGGCCCTGCTGGATCAGCGTGTTGATGTAGGACACCTGCGAGGACGCGCTCGCATCGTTGGGGCCGACGAGCTTGTACTCGCCGCCGAACTCCTCCACTGCGGTCTTGCCGCCCCCGACCTCGATGTCCGAGTAGGGATTGTTGAGCTGCTTGGGGAGGAACGCGACCTGCAGACCGTCCTGGATCGGCGCGTCGGGGTTCGCGGTACCGGTGGCACGGTCGCCACCGCCCGAGTTCGACGCCGAATCCTGGGTGGTGCCGCCGCAGGCCGTCAGTCCGATCGAGACTGCGACGATCCCCGCCAGGGGAACGAAGGTCCGGCGGAATCGGGTCATGGTGGATCCTTTCCTCGTGTTCGCGTCACTGCGAACGCTGAAGTGAGAAAGAGCTGTGGAGCAGGGGAATTCAGGAGGCGTTCTGCAGCTTTCGACGCTGCGCGGACGTCCGCACGGTCTTCAGCAGATTCGGAAGCAGAACGGCCACGATCAAGAGAACGCCGGTGACGATGGTGAGCGCCTCGTTCGAGATGTCCTCGAGCCGCAGCGCATTCTGCAGCGTGGCGAGCAGCACCACCGCGGCGAGCACGCCGGCCAACCGGCCCTTGCCGCCGAAGATCGACACACCGCCGAGGAGCACCGCGGCGACCACGGCCAGTTCGAGACCGGATCCGTTGTCGGCCCTGGCGCTCGAGTACCGCAGACTCCACAGCACTCCGGCGAGGGCGGCGACCGCCCCGCACACCACGTAGAGCCAGAACTTCAGCCGCGCCCCGTCGATACCGGCGAAGCGCGCGGCCGTGTCGCTCGCGCCGGTGGCGTAGATGTCGCGACCGAGCGGCGTGGCCTGAAGGATCACCGCGAACACGACAGCCGCCACGACCAGCGGAATGGCGAGATTGGGAATGGACGTGCCCCCGACCGTTCCCGTCACCCACGACGTGTACGCCCGGGGGAAGTTGGACACCGCCTGGTCACCGAGGAGGACGAACGCGAGCCCGCGGAAGAGGGCAAGGGTGCCGATCGTGACGGCCAGGGACGGCAGGCCCAGCTTGGCGACCAGGAAACCGTTGAGGGCACCGAGGAGACAGCCGAGCAGGATGCACATCGGGATGATCATCTCGATGGCGAAGCCGTTGTTCCACATCCAGCCCATCGCGGCACCGCTCAGCCCCAGGACGCTCGCCACCGACAGGTCGATCTCCCCGGTGATGATGATGAACGTCATCGGCAGCGCGATCAGGAAGATCGGCGCCAGATCGAGGACGAGGAACGTGAAGTTCCGGCTGCTCCCGAAGTCGGGGTTGGTGACCGAGGCGACCACCAGCACGACGACCGTGATGGCGATGATCGCCGAATCCCAGCCGGCGAGCACCTCACGGACGCGGCCGACCGTCGACGTCCGACCTGCGGTGTCCGGCTGTGCGGTCGTCGCCGGCTCGATGGTGTCAGTCGACATGAGCGCTCCTCTTCCGAAGTTGCTGTGCGGCACGCACCGCGAGCAGCCGATCGGCCGCGATGGCGATGAGAATCAGCGCACCGACGATGGCCTGCTGCCAGAACTGGTTGATCTGGAGAACGGGCAGCGAACTGTTGATGGTGGTCAGGAGCAGCGCGCCGAGCGCGGCGCCCCAGACGGTGCCGACGCCACCGACCACGGCCACACCGCCCACGACGGCGGCCGCGATCACGTTGAGTTCGTAGCCGGATCCGGCGGCGGCGTCGACGGTGCCGAAACGCGCCGCGAACATGACCCCAGCGATTCCGGCCATGGCCCCGGAGAACACGAAGGCGAGCAGGATGCGCTTACCGACGGCGATGCCCGCGAGTTCGGCGGCGTGGCCGTTCGACCCGATGGCGTAGAGGTCGCGGCCGCTGCGGTACCGACGGAGATACACCCCGGCGAGGACCACCGCCACGACCGCGACGACGACGAGCACCGGGACACCGAGAAGCGTTGCGGTGCCCAGCTTCAGGAAGTTCGACGGCATCTCGTCGGCGGTGATCTGCTCGCCGCCCGCCCACAGGTAGGCGATGCCCCGGAAGATGTACATCGTGCCGAGCGTGACGACCAGGGCGGGAACTCCGCCGAACCGCACGAGCAGCGCGTTGGCGAGTCCGCAGATCGCGCCGACCACGATACCCGCGAGAATCCCCACCACGATCGGTGCGCCGTCGGCGCCCTTCATGACACTGCCCGCGGCGAACGCCGACAGGCCGAGAACCGAGCCGACCGACAGGTCGATGTTCTTGGTGATCATGACGACGGTCTGCCCGACCACCAGAACTCCGACGATCGATGCCGCCAGCAGGATGTCGCGAATACTCTGGGAGGACAGGAAATTGCTGTTCTGCATCGTGGTGACCACGACCAGCACGATCAGCGCGGCGAGGATGCCGAGCGAACGGACCTGCAACACCTTCTCGATCAGGGACGGCCCCTCGTCCGATTTCACCGACGGCTTCGCGGCGCCCGACGGCGCGACGCGGGTGGGTGCGCTCATGCGGCAGCCTCCGAACCCGTTGCAGCGAACATGATCTTCTCCTCGTCGGCCTCGGACCTGCTCAGTTCCGACACGATTCGTCCTTCCCTCATCACAAGGACGCGATCGGCCATCCCGAGCACCTCCGGCAGTTCGGAGGAGATCATCACGACGGCGACGCCCTCACTGGCGAGCGTCGAGATGATCCGGTGCACTTCGGCTTTGGTGCCGACGTCGATTCCGCGAGTGGGTTCGTCCACGATCAGGACGCTCGGTGCGGTGGCCATCCACTTGGCGAGCACGACCTTCTGCTGATTGCCACCCGACAGCACCCCGACGGGGTCGGTGATGCGCGCGTACTTGGTCTGCAGTTTCTTCGTCCACTCGTATGCCGACCGTCGCTCCCGTCCGCCGACGAGGAAGCCGAACCGCGCGAGGGCGGACGACCGCGTCAACGTGGCGTTGCGCTCGATCGACATGTCCAGGATCAGGCCCTGCTGGCGACGATCTTCCGGGACGAGCGCCATTCCGGCACGCATCGCGGCCTTCGGATTGCCCTTGCGCAGGCTCTTGCCGCGCACCCGGACGTCGCCGCTGTCGCGCGGGTCCACACCGAACGCCGATTGCATGACCTCGGACCGGCCGGCCCCGACGAGCCCGGACAGCGCCACGATCTCACCGGCCCGGACCTGGAAACTGATGTCGGAGAACACCCCTGCACGCGACAGGTTCTCGATCTCGAGGACGACGGCACCCGGTTCCACGTCGATCTTCGGGAACAGCGCGCCGAGGTCGCGGCCGACCATGCTGCGGACGAGGTCGTCGACCGTCAGTCCCGCCAGCTCCGACGTGGAGATGTGCCGTCCGTCGCGCATCACGGTGACCCGCTGGCACAACGCGAAGATCTCCTCGAAGCGGTGCGAGATGAACATGACCGCCGCGCCGGACGCGCAGAGGGACCGGGCGACCTTGAACAGCCGCTCCACCTCGTTGCCGGACAGCGCCGCGGTCGGCTCGTCCATGACGATGACGTTGGCGTCGGTGGAGAGCGCCTTCGCGATCTCGACGAGCTGCTGGTCGGCGATCGACAGCCCGCTGGCCAGCCGGTCCGGGTCCATCGGGACACCGAGACGGTCGAACAGCGCGCGGGCGGCGGTGTTCATCGCGCCGCGGTCGATCATTCCGAACCGGGCCCGCGGCTGGGTGCCGATGAAGATGTTCTCCGCAATGGTGAGGTCGGGGAACAGCGTCGGCTCCTGGTAGATGACCGCGATACCCCGGGCCTTGGCATCCGAGGGCGACCCGAGCGACACTTCCTCGCCGCCGACGAGGAGCGATCCGGTGTCGGGGCCGTGCACGCCGGCGAGCATCTTCACGATGGTCGACTTGCCTGCACCGTTCTCTCCGACGAGGGCGTGTGCCTCGCCGCCGTAGAGCGGAAACGACACACCCTGAACAGCAGCGACGTTGCCGAAGGACTTGGTGACGTCCCGAACTTCCAGCAACGGCACCGCAGGGGGGACGCTCATTCAGCACCTCCGATTGAAACGGTTCATTTCTCGTTCATGAAGCTAGGAGTGATAGGCGCCACAAGTCAAGAGGTTCGGCATAGCCCGTCACCACCGTGACCCTATCGTTATAAAAGCACGCCAGGTCCTTTACTGACCGCCTCGCATCGTCACGCCTGGCAGTCGGTCTTGATTCCGCCCCCGCGGACGGCGATACTGGGTCTGAAGCGATTCAAAACCGCCGGATTGTTCTCAGGCACCGGCCGACGCGACAATGTGCGCTGTCGAACGAGCCGGCTGAAGGGGGAATCGAATGGCAGCGTCCATGCGCGAGGTCGCCGCACTCGCGGGCGTCTCGATGGGAACGATCAGCAACGTGCTCAACCACCCCGAACTGGTGTCCGAGGCGACCCGTCAGCGAGTGCATGCGGCCATCACCCAGCTCGGCTTCGTCCGCAACGACGCCGCCCGCCAACTCCGCGCCGGCCAATCGCGGATGCTCGCCGTCGTCGTCCTCGACGCGCGCAACCCCTTCTTCGTCGACGTCGCGTCGGGCGCCGAGGAAGTCGCCGAGGCGAACGAGCTGCTGATGGTCATGGTCAGCACCGGCGAATCGGAAGAACGCGAGAACCGGCAGCTCGGTCAGCTCATGGAACAACGCGTCCACGGAATCCTGCTCTGCCCCACCGGCGAGAGCACCCCGATGCTCGCCAACCTCGACCGTCAGGGCACACCGGTGGTCCTGCTCGACCGCGGGTCCCGCACACCCGGCCGATCCTCCGTCGCCGTCGACGACGTCCACGGCGGCCGGATCGCCGCCCGCCACCTCATGGAGCAGGGGCACCGGAACCTCGTGTTCGTCGGCGGGCCCGACACCATCCGGCAGGTCCGCGACCGCCGGGACGGGGCGCTCAGCGCCGTCGCGGAATCGGCGAGCACGCGCATGCGCACCGTCGCCACCCCGTCCCTCAGCATCGAGGCCGGCGCCCAGGCGGCCCGCGAGATCCTCGCGATGGCGGGGGACGAGCGGCCCACGGCGGCGTTCTGCGCCAACGACCTGCTCGCGCTCGGAGTGCTCCAGGAGTTCATCCAGCACGGCAAGCGGGTGCCCGAAGACCTCGCGATCGTCGGGTACGACGACATCGACTACGCGGCCGGTGCGGCCGTGCCGCTGACCTCCGTCGCCCAGCCGCGGAACGAACTGGGACGAGCGGCGGCCGAGCTCCTGCTCGATCAGGTGAACAACCCCGACACCCACCGGCACCAGCAGCTCTCGTTCACCCCGACGCTCGTCGTCCGCGAGTCCACGGCCGCCTGCCCCGTGCGGGGTTGACGCGGGCCTGGACTCGCCAACCACGCACAGGGCCGAAGGCCTCAGGAGTATCTTTCGGACATGTCGAAGCCACCTCTGACACCGAAAGCCGCCGAGATGTTCGCTCGGCCCAATTACGCCACCATCGCCTGCGTCCGACCCGACGGCCAGCCCGTGTCCGTGGCCACCTGGTACCTGTTCGAGGACGGCAAGGTGCTGGTCAACATGGATGCCGAGCGCCGACGCCTGGACTACCTGCGCGGCGACCCCCGCGTCAGCCTCACCGCGATGGACCCCGACGACTGGATCACCCACGTCAGCGTCCAGGGCCGGGTGAGCGAATTCGTCGACGACGGCGAACTGGCCGACATCGACCGCCTCGCCACGCATTACACCGGCAAGCCGTACCCCGTCCGCGACCGGAAACGGGTCAGCGCCTGGATCGAGATCGACACCTGGCACGGCTGGGGGTCGCTGAAACAGTCCTGAACCGACTCCGCGACGACGACAACCGGCATGACGACGCCCCGCGCCGCAACGGTCCTCGCCGTGGCCACGGCGGTGATCGGCAGCCTGCTGCTGAGCGCACCACCGGTCCGCGAACCGGGACCGCCGGCGGCGACGGTCGCCCAGCCCGCCGCGCCTCCTCCGCCGCCGCCCGTGGTCCTGACCCCGGCGGAGGTCGAGGCCACGGTGATCCCGGCGATCGTCACGCTCGTCGCGGATTCGGGTCTCGTCGAAACCGCGGGAACGGGGATCGTGCTCACCCCCGACGGCGTCGTCCTCACCAACCATCACGTGATCGACGGCGCCCTCGACATCAGCGCGGTGAGCCTGGGCAACGGTGTGGAGTACGTCGCGGACGTCCTCGGGTACGACAGTTCGCGCGACGTCGCGGTACTCCGGCTCCAGGGCGCGGGCGACCTCCCGGTGGCGACCCTCGCGAAGGACACCGCCGTCGGCATCGGTGACCCGGTGACCGCCGTGGGTAACGCGGAGGGAGGCGGAGTTCCGGTGGCGGCCCGCGGGTTCGTGACCGACGTCGAGCAGACGATCACCGCCCGCAGTTCCACCGACGGTTCCCGGAACCGGCTGAACGGGCTGATCCAGATCGATGCGGCGGTACGTCCCGGCGACTCCGGCGGCCCCCTCGTCGACGCCACCGCCGCCGTCATCGGCGTCAACACCGCGGGCAACGCCGACTCCGATCCCGCGAAACCCGCTCCCACCCAGCCGAGATCGTATGCGGTGCCCATCGACACCGCGATGACGATCGTCGATCAGGTCCGCGCCGGAACCACGTCCGCCACCGTGCACATCGGCGACACCCCTCTCCTCGGGATCAGCGTCACCGACGACGATCGGGGCGCCGAAGTGCTCTGGGTCAGCATCGGTACTCCCGCCGACGACGCAGGCATCGAGATCGGGGACGTCATCACCGAATTCGACGGAACACCCATCCGGTCCTCGGACGATCTCAGCGAACGCATGATCGCACGGCACCCCGGCGACGAGGTCGCGGTGCGCTGGTTCGACGACACCGGCCGACAGCGATCGACGACGATCGTGCTCGAGAAGGGCCCGCCGCGGTAGTCAGGCGGTCTTGTCCCGGGCCACACCGTCCTCCGGCCGCACACGCGACGCGACGAAACGCGCGATACGCCGAAGCACCGCACGGCTTTCCGGCAGACCGGGCCACAGCGCCGGGAACGCGTGCACCTGGCCGTCCCAGATCTGCAGCGTCGTCGGAACACCCGCAGCGCTCAGCCGATACGCCATCAGCTCCGAATCCGACCGCAGCACCTCGCCTTCCGCAGCGACCAGCAGCACAGGCGGCAGACCCTCGAGAGCGCCGTTCACGGGTGACAGCGCAGGGTCGAGCACGCCGTCCACCTCGCCGCCGAGCTTGCCGATGGTGACGAGCGCCTCCACTGGCGCGAACACGTCGCGGGCGGCATTGGCGTGCACCAGCTTGTCCGCGCAGTCCAGGTCCAGCAGCGGAGACAGTCCGACCAGGCCCGCGGGCAGATCGACGCCCTCCTCGCGGGCCTTCAGCGCGGTCGCGAAGACGAGGAACCCACCCGCCGAGTCACCGGCGAACACTGTCCCGCCCGCGCGGGCTCCGTTCTCCAGCAACCACTTGTACGCCGTCAGGCAGTCGTCGACCGAACCGCTGATGTTCGTGTCGGGCAGTTGCCGGTAGCCGACGTGCATCACCGGCAGCCGGGTCAGCTTCGCGATCGTCGCGACCACCGGCCGATGCGTGTTCAGCCCGCAGCACAGGAACCCGCCGCCGTGCAGATAGAGGACGACGCCGTCACCGAGATCCGGTGACACCCCCGGCGCGCGCACGATCTCCGCGTCGAATCCGGGCAGTCGCACCTTCTGGCGGCGGATACCGGAAGCCGGACGGATCCCCGCCGCCATGTCCAGCAGCGCGGCCCTGCGAATCGCCGACTCGTTGATCGGGGCCATCCGCACCACCGGCCGGAGAAACCACCTGCATGCCTGGTAGAGAACCTGGGATTCGATACTCGGCCCCGCGAGCCTCGCACCCGAACGGTATTGGACGATCGGTGTCCCGTTCCGCTGCTGCGCGGACGGCTTGCGGTCGTTCGGCACAGATTTCATGCCTTCTCCCCTGGTCGCCGATACCCGTCGCCATTGACGGATACGTAACTTCAACCTTGGAGTACCCGCCGCGATCGTGTGTCACTCATGGTGGCTTCGGCCCCAAGTCGTTATCCCCTTTGCCCGAATCGTTATCGCGGGCGTGCCAAGTGGGACATCGGGCGTCCGGCTCAGCCGAAATCGAGGTCGTCGAGCTCCTCCACGACGGTGACCTTTCGCTTGCGTCCGCCCATCACCCTGCCGATGCCGCGGCGTCCGGTGTCCGCGTTGCCCGAGGGCAGGATCCGCTGCGGCGCCACCCGGGGTCGCGCCACGTGCACGGGAGGCACGGCCGCGGCGGCAGCCGGAGGTTCCACGGGTTCGGGAGCCGCGACGGGCGCTCGGGGCGGGAGGGGAGGCCGGGGCGGGAGTGGCGCCTTGACGGCGGCCACGGACGGCGACGTGACGACCGGCTCGAAGACCCGTTCGCGGCGAGGCAGGCCGGTTTCCCGGAGGTCCACGTCGTCCAGGTCGACCACCCACCGCACCCGGTGATCGAGACCACGTTCCTGCAGCTCGGCCCAGATCTCGTCATGCCACGTCGACGGCTCGCCACTACCGAACGCCCGGGAGTTCGCACTGACCCACACCACGTCCTCGGACGGGCGGCGATCGGCGATGTCCAGGACCGTCAGCCAGTTCACCGTGGCGGTGTAGCCGTGCCGCTTCTTGTCCACATAGGGGCGGCGACGCTGCAACTCGCGACCGGCGATCTCGAGGTGCGACGCGTGCGCCGGCTCGATCACGTCGCAGCCCATCGCCTCGAGCTGCCGGGCCAGCGAGTCGACGTACCCGTCGGCCTTGGCCCGGGCGGCATCCACGAAGACCGACAGATCCTCCCGGAGCCCGAGCCGGTCGTACATGCGCGCCTGGACGGTGAGGGCCTCGATCATCGCGACCGATTCGCGCTGGTACCGGTGCGCGACCTCGACGAGGACCAGGCGCGGCACGAGTAGCCGGCTCCCCTGCTCGAGGGCGCCGCGGACGAACGTCTCGAAGCGCACGTCTCGAGTGACGGCCGAGGTATCGAGAACAATCAGCATTGATCGATTCTCACCGAACACACCCGCCACACCAGAGAAGTTGCTGAGTCGTTACCGAAACACCCGGATAGGGCATCGCAGCACCCGGCGGGGCATTGCCGCGTGGTTGCCCCGGCAGCGCCTAGTGGATCTTGAAGATCACCGCGCGCTGCACGACGAAATTGATGACCGTCGCCGTGCCCTGGGCGATGACGAACGCGAGCGGCAGACGCCACCATTCGTCGGGGAATGCGTGGTACATCACCCAGTTGAGGCCCACCTGCACGGCGAACGTGACCGCGTAGAGGATGACGACGGCCACGAAGCGGGCGCGGCTCGGTTCGGCCTTGAACGTCCACCGGCGGTTGATCAGGTATGCGGTGGTGGTGCCCGCGATGAAGCTGATCGACTTCGCCACGTTCACGGGGAGCCCGACCACTTCCAACAGCAGGAAGTACAGCCCGAAGTCGACGATGGCCGACAATCCACCGGTCAGGACGAAACGGATGATCTGCGTCTTCAGGTCCAGTGCGTCGTCCGCGATGTTCTCGGTGACGGGGATCTCGACGGGGAGCGGAACGTGCGGTTCGTGCTCGTGACTCGGCTGGGTTTCTGACACGACGACGAGGCTAGCGCCCCGTGAGTACTTGTCGACCGCCCGCGGTGGATAAGCACGCACGGGCCCGCGGGGCCGGCCTCCGGGTACCCTCTACCTCGATGTCCACGACAGCAGAAGAGACGCCCACCCAGGCGCTCCCCACACAGACCCGCACCCTCACCGGCTGGGGACGCACCGCGCCCACCACCGCGCAGGTGCTGTCCACTCCCGACGTGGAAGTGATCGCGCGAGCGGTTGCCCAGGTCGCGGAGCAGAACGAGTCGAAGCCCGCTCACCTGCAGCGTGGGGTGATCGCCCGTGGCCTCGGCCGCTCCTACGGCGACCCGGCGCAGAACGCCGGTGGCCTGGTCATCGACATGAACGCGCTGAACCAGATCCACCGCATCGACCGCGACACCCACCTGGTCGAGGTCGACGCCGGCGTCAACCTGGACCAGTTGATGAAGGCGGCCCTGCCGTTCGGTCTGTGGGTTCCGGTGCTGCCCGGCACCCGGCAGGTCACCATCGGCGGCGCCATCGGCTCCGACATCCACGGCAAGAACCATCACAGCGCCGGCAGCTTCGGCAACCACGTGGTGTCCCTGGACCTGCTCACGGCCGACGGCAAGGTGCGGACGCTGACGCCGAAGGGCGGCCGCAACGACCCCAAGGGCGCGCTGTTCTGGGCGACGATCGGCGGCATGGGCCTGACGGGCATCATCCTCAAGGCCACCATCAAGATGACGCCCACCGAGACGGCGTACTTCATCGCCGACGGCGACGTCACCCAGACGCTCGACGAGACCATCGCGCTGCACAGCGACGGCAGCGAATCCAACTACGAGTATTCGAGCGCCTGGTTCGACGCCATCGCGGCGCCGCCGAAGCTGGGTCGCGCCGCGATCTCCCGCGGTTCGCTCGCGAAGCTCGACCAGTTGCCGGCCAAGCTGCAGAAGAACCCCCTCGCGTTCGACGCGCCGCAGCTGCTGACGTTCCCGGACGTCTTCCCGAACGGTCTCGCCAACAAGTTCAACTTCTCGATGATCGGCGAGCTGTGGTTCCGGAAGTCCGGCACGTACCGCGACAAGGTTCAGAACTTGACGCAGTTCTACCACCCGCTCGACATGTTCGGTGAATGGAACCGCGCCTACGGATCCAACGGATTCCTGCAGTACCAGTTCGTGGTGCCGACCACCGCGGTCGAGGAATTCAAGGCCATCATCCGCGACATCCAGAAGTCGGGGCACTACTCGTTCCTCAACGTGTTCAAGCTGTTCGGCGAGGGCAACCAGGCCCCGCTGAGCTTCCCGATCCCGGGCTGGAACATCTGCGTCGACTTCCGCATCAAGCCCGGCCTGAACGAGTTCGTCACCGAACTCGACAAGCGGGTCCTGAAGTTCGGCGGCCGCCTCTACACGGCCAAGGACTCGCGGACCACCGCCGAGACCTTCCACGCCATGTACCCGCGGATCGACGAGTGGATCGCCACCCGCCGCAAGTACGACCCCACCAATGTCTTCGCCTCCGATATGTCCAGAAGGTTGGAACTCTAGTGATCAACGCTGTCGGGAACCCCCAGACTCTCCTGCTGCTCGGTGGCACCTCCGAGATCGGTCTCGCAATCTGCGAGGAGTACCTGAAGAAGGCGCCGATGCGGGTGATCCTCGCCGCGCTGCCGGGTGATCCCGGTCGCGATGCCGCCGTCGCCCAGCTGAAGGCGGCCGGCGCCAACGCCGTCGACGTCATCGACTTCGACGCCGTCGACACCGAGAGCCACCCGAAGGTCATCGACGAGGCGTGGGCCAAGAGCGACGTCGACGTCGCCATCGTCGCGTTCGGCCTGCTCGGCGACGCCGAGGAACTGTGGCAGAACCAGCGCAAGGCCGTCCAGATCGCCGAGGTCAACTACACGGCCGCGGTGTCGGTGGGCGTGCTCGTGGGCGAGAAGATGAAGGCACAGGGCTTCGGCCAGATCATCGCCATGTCGTCCGCCGCAGGCGAGCGCGTGCGGCGCTCCAACTTCGTGTACGGATCCACCAAGGCCGGACTCGACGGCTTCTACCTCGGACTCGGTGAGGCACTGCGTGAGTTCGGTCCGCGCGTCCTCGTCATCCGACCCGGCCAGGTCCGCACCCGCATGTCCGCGGACGTGAAGGAAGCCCCGCTCACCGTGAACAAGGAAGACGTGGCCAAGCTCGCCGTCACGTCGGCGGAGAAGGGCAAGGATCTCGTGTGGGCGCCGGGCGCCTTCCGCTACGTGATGATGATCCTGCGGCACATCCCGCGACCGATCTTCAAGAAGCTGCCCATCTAAGCTTCGCCCTCGTGACGGAAGCAGACGTAGCACCGGCCCGACGGTCCCTGTCGACAGCTCTCGAAATGCTGCTGGGGGCCGTCGTGGCCGCAGTGGTGGCGGCGGTCGGACTGTTCGCGTTCGCGCGGGTGCAGTGGCCGGCGTTCAACTCGTCCAACGTGACTCAGGCCGTCACCACGGTCGGCCAGGTCGTGGCCATCGCGGGAATCGCGGTGTCGGTGCTGCTCGTGCGACTGCACCGGGCTCCGCGGTTCGCCCGGCTGCTGTCGTGGGCGAGCCTGTCCGGGTTCGTGACCGTCACCCTCGGCCTGCCTCTCGCGGCCACCAGGCTTTATCTCCACGGCGTCTCCGTCGACCAGGAGTTCCGCACCGAGTACCTCACGCGGCTGACCGACTCGGCGGCACTGCGCGACATGACGTACGCCGACCTGCCGCCGTACTACCCGGCCGGCTGGTTCTGGGTGGGCGGACGCGTCGCCAACCTCCTCGGCATGGACGGCTGGGAAGCCTTCAAGCCGTACGCCATCGGATCGCTCGCCGTCGCAGCCGTCGTGGCACTGGTGTTGTGGAGCAACCTGATCCGCCACGACCTGGCCATCGTGGCGTCCCTCGCGACCACGGCACTCGTCCTGGCCTACGGGTCACCCGAACCGTACGGCGCCGTCATCACCCTGCTGATCGGTCCCGCACTCGTCCTCGCCTGGGGCGGGCTGCACCGTGTCGACGGTCGCGGCGGCTGGGGCGCCGTGATCGGCACCGGTCTGTTCCTCGGTCTCGCCGCCACGTTCTACACGCTGTATCTCGGACTCGCCGCCTTCGCGATCACCCTGCTCGCACTGCTGGCCGCAACCCTGCGGATTCGCGCCCAGAAGTCGTGGCGGGCGGCGATCGATCCGCTCGTCCGGCTGATCGTGATCGCCGCCGTGTCCGGCCTTCTCGCGCTGACCGTCTGGCTGCCGTATCTGCTGAAGGTCGTGGGAGGTTCGCCCGCGGCGTCGGGAACAGCACTGCACTATCTGCCCGAGGCAGGCGCGCATCTGCCGCTGCCGATGATCCACTTCTCCCTCACCGGGGCACTGTGCCTGCTCGGCACCATCTGGCTCGTCGCCCGCGCGTCGACGTCGCGGCGCGCGCAGGCACTCGGCGTCGGAGTGGTGGCCATCTACCTGTGGTCGCTGCTGTCGATGGCGTTCACCGTGCTCGGCAGCACCCTCCTCTCGTTCCGGCTCGAGCCTGTGCTGATCGTCCTGCTCGGCGCGGCAGGTGTCTTCGGATTCGTCGAATTCGCAGGATGGCTCGTGCTCGCGACCAGCGACAACCCTCGGGTCAAGGGGGCGGTCCTGGTGATCGGGGTGCTGGGCGCGCTGTCGTTCGTCCAGAACATCCCCAAGTTCCTCGACTCCGACATCGCTGTCGCCTACACCGATACCGACGGCAACGGCGAACGCGCCGACCAGCGCCCACCCGGCGCCGCCGCCCACTACACGGCAGTCGACGAGCTGATCCAGGCGCAGGTCCCCCGCGCCCGCGACGACACGGTGGTCCTCACCGCCGACACCAGTTTCCTCAGCTTCTACCCCTACCTCGGGTTCCAGGCGCTGACGTCGCACTACTCGAATCCCCTGGCGGACTTCGCCGGACGCGCCCGGACCATCTCGGAGTGGAGCGAGCTCGAGACGCCCGACCAACTGGTGACCGCACTCGACACGGCGCCGTGGCGCGCCCCCGACGCGTTCGTGTTCCGCCAGGGCCCCGACGGGTACACGCTGCGGCTCGCCGAGGACGTGTATCCCAACGACCCCAACGTGCGCCGCTACACCGTCACGTTCCCGAAGGAACTGTTCGACGACCCTCGATTCACGGTATCGGAGACCGGACCGTTCGTGGTCGTCACAAGAAACTGATCGGTCTGTTCACGTTTACCTCACCCTGCCCGCGGGAACCCCGCACCCAATCAGGGAGGCGGGAATTTTCCGCGCCCCGAGGGGAATTGTCGGGTCGTCGCGAGGAGCGGTCATGCCGGATGCAGTGGAGCCTCGACGTGCCGGTAGCGGTGCCGAGAACTATCTTCTCGGCACCGCCGGCGGTGAGGTGGTCGTGCATGCCGGACTCGTCGTGACGATCGGAGCGATCGTCGGTGTCTACGTCGGGCACTGGGTGCTTTTCGTGATCGCCTTGCTCGGCGCCGCCGTGTGGATCACAGGCGACATCGTCGTCCATGTCAGTCGACAAAGGTCGCCGGACATCAGTCCGGCGACCCCTGTCAGGCACCCTGTCGGGCGGGCTGCCTAGTTGAGCTTCTGCGGCACACCGTAAGTCATCACGGTGTCACCGTTCTCCGTCACGGCCATCGCGTACGGACGGATGGTGACCGGCCCGATAGCACCGGAGATGGAGCCATGAACTCCCTGCATCCTGACCACAGCGGCCGATCCGTCGAACTCCTGACCCTCGAGGAGCGGAACGGTGGTGATTCCACCGGGCTCCAGGTCGATGTCGAGTTCCTGCGACGGAATGATGTCACCGGCGAGTTCCGCGTTGGTCCCCGCGTTGAGATTCAGACTTTCGAACCCCATCGTGCCGAAACCGATGTCGATTCCATTGCTCGACCCGATTGCGAACCCGAGTCCGGGCGAATTGAGAACGATCGTCGCGCCGGCCAATGCGACCGGATAACCGATCTGATAACCGACGGTGAGCTGAGTTCCCTCGAACTCCTCCGCGTTCGGGCCGGTAATGGCGACCCCCGCGTAACCGTTGTGGAAGAACTCCACGCTGGTGGGTACGCCGTCCAGCGGCGGCACCGTCTGATACACCGTGTCGCCCTGCACGACTTCGATGCGATTTCCCCTTGCATCGATCACGGAGCTGGAATTGTCCACGCCGGCCGACGCGGAGCCATTACCCATGACCATGGCGAGCGCGGCGATGCCTGCGACTGCCACCGAGCGTGTAAACCGTTTGTACCCAAATCGAGATGTGCTGATGTCCGTCATGCCGACCCCATTCAGAGTGCACTGCAACCGATACGAAAAAGCATGCTGAGCGTAACCAGTGGGGCAGGAGAATATCCCTGTATTGATCAGAAGTTCACAAATCAACTTGATGTGATACACGCAACAATCACGCGATCGCAACCCAGGAAGCTCTCAGCGACCTCCGGTACCCTCGGTCGATTGACATCGACCCGAGAACCGGAGGCGCAGCTGCGTGACTGAGATACTCACCCAGGTCGAGACCACTCGGCAGGCAGAGAGCACCAGCACCACTGCTCGCCCTCTCCGCTCCCGCCTCCGGCCGCACCCGGCCGACGTCGCGGCGATCGTCTTCTATGTCGGCCTCGCCGCATTCGTGTTGGCCCGCCAGTGGAAACACCTCGGAACCGGCTATCTGGTGCGCAGCGGCCAGGACCAGACGATGTGGGAATGGTTCTTCGCGGTCGCGGCACGCTCACTGGTCCATCTGGAGAATCCGCTGTCCAGCGACCTGCAGAACTATCCGCTGGGCGTCAACCTCATGGGTAACACGGCGATGTTCGGCATCAGCATTCCGCTGGCGCCGGTCACGCTGTTGTTCGGACCCAACGTCACATTCACTCTCGCGCTCACACTTGGCCTGTCGGGCACGGCAATTGCCTGGTATTGGGTGTTTTCGCGGCATGTGGTGTCGTCGCGACTCGCGGCCGCCGTCGGCGGTGGTCTGTGCGGTTTCGCCCCCGCCCTGATCTCGCACACCAACGGGCACCCCAACTTCGTCGCCCTGTTCCTGCTGCCCTTCATCGCGCTGGCCGTGATCAGGCTGGGCAGCGGGGCGCGCCCGGTGCGCGACGGCATCCTTCTGGGCCTGCTGATCGCCTATCAGATATTCCTCGGCGAAGAACCGCTGCTGATCTACGCTCTGGCGTTCGCGGTCTTCGGTGCCGCCTTCGCCGCGTCGCGCCCGCGAGCGGCATTCGCGGCGGCCAAGCGCAGCATCAAGGGATTCGCGATCGCGGGCGGCATCGCGCTGGCCATCGCCGCCGTACCCCTGTGGTGGCAGTTCTTCGGACCCGACAGCTACCGGGCGATCGAACACGGCCCGGTCGGCAACGACACCGAGGCGTTCACCAGCTTTCCGACCTCCTCGCTGGCCGGCGAGCCCGGGTCCGCCGAGTTCAGCATGAACGCCACCGAGGAGAACGCGTATTTCGGCTGGCCCCTGCTGATCCTCCTCGGCCTGTCGGCCCTGTGGCTGTGGCGCATGCCGCTGGCTCGCGCCGCGGCCGCGACCGTCGCCGTGATGGGCGTCCTGTCACTCGGGACATCGCTGACGATCGGCGGCTGGGACACCGGAATTCCCCTGCCGTGGAAGCTGATCTCACACCTGCCGCTCCTCGAGTCCGTTCTCGAATCGCGCTTCGCGATGGGCTGCCTGCCCGCCGCTGCCCTGCTGCTCGCGCTGGGCACCGACCGCGCCCTGGCGTCCGCCCGCGAGGGCCAGCGGACCACCACCCTGCTCTGGGTCGGCTGGCTCGCGGTGGCGCTGCTTCCGCTGACACCCACGCCGCTCGCCGTCGTGCAGCGCGACACCGCACCAAGTTTCTTTGCCGACGGCACGTGGCGGGAGTACGTCACCGAGGGCTCCGTCGTCACGGTGCCGCTCCCCTCCCCGGAGAACGCGCGGATGCTGCGCTGGCAGACCGAGCAGGATCTTGCATTCCCCATCGCCGGAGGGTATTTCGTCGGCCCAGCCGGCAGCGAGGACCAGGGAAAGTACGGGCCCGACGATCGCCCCACCGCACTACTGCTCGCGTCCGCACAATCGTCGGGCCAGGTGCCTGCCATCGACGAGGCGACGAAAGCCCAGGCACTGACGGACCTGAAATTCTGGAACGCCGACGTCCTGGTCCTGCCGCACACCCAGAACGATCGCGTTCTGCGCGAGACGGTCCAGCAGCTCGTCGGGGCGCCCGCAAAGCCGGTCGACGGCGTGTGGGTGTGGGACGTGCGAGCACTGACGTAGGAAAGACCTACCGCGTCAACACTTCCGGACCGTCCTCACCGATGGCGACGGTGTGCTCGCTGTGCGCGGCACGGGCACCCGTCGCCGTGCGGAGCGTCCAGCCGTCTGCCTCGTGCCGGTAGTCGTCGGTGCCGTCGGCGATGAGCATGGGTTCGATCGCGATCACCATCCCCGGACGCAGCAGCATTCCCTTCCCGACGCGTCCCTCGTTGGGCACGTGCGGATCTTCGTGCATCTGCCTGCCGATGCCGTGCCCGCCGTGGTCGGCGAGCATCCCGTATCCCGCGCCGCGCGCGAACAGTCCGATGGCGGCACCGATGTCTCCCAACCGGTTTCCCGGCCGGGCGGCTGCAATGCCGTGCGCGAGAGCGGCTTCGGTGGCCTCGACGAGTGCGATGTCCGCCGGGTCCGCCGTTCCCACGACGAAACTCACGGCGGCGTCCCCGCACCAGCCGGCGAGCCTGGCGCCGCAGTCGATGCTGACGAGGTCACCGTCGCGGAGTTGATATTCCCCGGGAATGCCGTGCACCACAGCATCGTTCACGCTCGCACAGATGACCCCGGGAAACGGGCTGGGCGCCCAGTTCGGGTGATAGTCGAGGAACACGGGCTCCGCCCCCGCGTCGCGGATCACCGCGGCGGCCACCGCATCGAGGCCCTGGAGCGTCACCCCGATCGCGGCTGCCTCACGCACGGCGGCCAGAGCGTCGGCCACCACCCGGCCCGCCGCGCGCATCGCCTGCACCTCGGCCGCCGTCTTCAACTCGACCACAACACCCTCCACGACTGAATCCAATTTCTATACCGGTATTATCATATGGCACATGGTGCGTGTGCCGTTGACAGCAGAAGAACTCGAACGCGGGCAGAGGCTGGGTGAGCTCCTGCGATCCGCGCGAGGAGACATGAGCATGGTCACGGTCGCACTCGACGCCGGCATCTCCGTCGAAACCCTGCGCAAGATCGAGACCGGACGCATCGCGACACCCGCGTTCTTCACGATCGCCGCGGTCGCCCGGGTTCTCGACCTCTCCCTCGACGACGTCGCCGCGGTCGTGACCTTCGGTCCCGTGAGTACTTATTAACCGCCGCGCGTTAACAAGTACTCACAGGTGGCGGAGCCACCATCGCCTAACATCGTTCTGTGCCGTCCCAACCCCCGCCGCCTGACCTTCGGACCATCCGCACTTCCCGGCTCATCGCGATCGTCACCGGCCTGATCGGGTTCGTGCTCGCGCTGGCCACCCCGTTCCTGCCGGTGAAGCAGGACGCCGCGTCGATCGACTGGCCGCAGGACGGCACCCTGAACAGCGTCGAGGCGCCGCTGGTCTCGTACACACCGCTGGACATGCAGGTGAACGTGCCGTGCTCGGTGTTCACGCAACTCGGACCCGACGGCGGCACCGTCGTCTCCACCCTCCCGAATCGCGCGCCCGACTTCGAGAAGAACGGTCTCGTCGTGAAGGGAGGCGCCGGCGGCACGGTCGACGTCACGATTCGCGGCATCTCCCTGATCTCGGCGGACGCCGCGGACCTCCAGGGCTGCACCGCTCTCACCGTCACATCCGACCATCAGCGGACGTCGGCCGAGATCACCGGAACCGCCGAACCCCTCGCCGGTTCCGTCGAGGGCGACCAGCGCCCGCAGATGGTCGGCCTGTTCACCGACCTGCAGGGCGCGGCGCCGGCGGAGTTGAACGTGCACGTCCACCCCGACTCCCGATTCTCGTCCAGCCCCACCCTGCTCAAACTGCTGGCGATGATCGTGTGCGTCCTCGCAACACTGACTTCGCTGTACGCGTTGCACCGTGTGGACGGCATCGACGGTCGTCGCGCCCGCCGCTTCCTGCCCGCGCACTGGTGGAAGTTCACCGGTGTCGACGCGGTCGTGATCGGGACGCTGCTGCTGTGGCACGTGGTCGGTGCCAACACCTCCGACGACGGCTACCTCCTCGGCATGGCCCGGGTGTCGGAGCATTCCGGCTACATGGCCAACTACTTCCGCTGGTTCGGTGTCCCCGAGGCACCGTTCGGATGGTCGTACGAGCTCCTCGCGGCGCTGGCGAAGGTGAGCACCGCGAGCATGTGGATGCGACTGCCGACGCTCCTCGCCGCCCTGCTCTGCTGGATGGTGATCAGCCGAGAGGTCATTCCCCGCCTCGGTGTGGCCGTGCGCCGCAACAGAACTGCCCTCTGGACCGGCGGACTGGTCTTCCTGGCGTTCTGGTTGCCGTACGACAACGGGCTGCGCCCCGAACCCGTCATCGCGCTCGGCGCCCTCCTCACGTGGTGTTCGATCGAGCGCGCCATCGCCACCGGACGACTACTCCCCGGCGCCGTCGCCGTGCTCATCGCCGCGTTCTCCCTCGCGGCCGGACCGTCGGGCCTGATCTGTATCGCCGCCCTGATCGCCGGCGCGCGGCCGATCCTGCAGATCGTGATCGCGCGCGGCCACCGAGTGGGTTTCGCGTCCCAGATCCTGCCGATCCTCGCCGCGGGAACCGTCGTGATGGTGGCCGTCTTCGCGGATCAGACACTCGCGACGGTGCTCGAGTCGACGCGCGTCCGCACCGCCCTCGGGCCCAACGTGGCCTGGTTCGACGAACGGCTGCGCTGGGATTCGCTCATGGGGATCTCGCCGGACGGCTCGCTGGCCCGCCGATTCGGCGTGTTCGTGATGCTGCTGTGCGTCGTGGTCTGCGTGATGCTGATCCTGCGCAAGGGGAAGGTGCCCGGGACCGCGATCGGACCGTCCCGCCGCATTCTCGGCATCGTGTTCGCGTCACTGCTGCTGATGATGTTCACGCCCACCAAGTGGACCCACCACTTCGGTGTGTACGCGGGGCTCGCCGGCTCGGTCGCGGTGCTCGCGGCGGTCGGGGTGGGGGCCGCGAGCATCCGCTCCAAACGGAACCGCACCCTGTTCGCCGCGGGGGTCCTGTTCATCCTCGCGGTCGCGTTCACCAGCTCCAACGGCTGGTGGTACGTGTCCAGCTACGGCGTCCCGTGGTGGGACAAGCCGCCGATGATCGCGGGCAAGGGCTTCTCCACGCTGTTCCTGGGCCTCACGGTGCTCACGCTGCTCCTCGCCGCCTGGTACCACGTCCGCGAACCGTACGAGAACGGCAAGAAACCCAACGGCAAGCGTGCCCGGATGCTCGCGCCGTCGCCGCTGACCGTCGCGGCCGGTGCCGTCGTCCTGTTCGAGGTGCTGTCGCTGCTGAAGGGGGCCGTCGCGCAGTACCCCGGTTACTCCATCGCCAAAGCCAACATCGAGTCGGTGACCGGCAACTCGTGTGCGCTCGCCGACGAGGTCCTCGTCGAGACCGACCCCACCGCCGCCCAGCTGCAGCCGCTCACCCCGGTCACCGACCCGAACGGCGCAGGCGCATTCGGCACGACCGCCGCGGAGGGCTTCACCCCCAACGGCATCGCCGACGACCTCACCGCCGACTCCGAGAAGATCGCCACCGGCGGCGCGAACACCGTCGACACCGAGACCGACGAGACGACGACGGGCACCAGCTCCGGCACCGGTGGCGGCACCGAGGCCACCGCCGGAGTCAACGGCAGCACCGTGACGCTGCCGTTCGGCCTCGACCCTGCCCGGACCCCGGTCCTCGGCAGCTACCAGCCGGGCGGGGAGCAGAAGCCGGCCTCCCTCACCACCGGCTGGTACGGGCTGCCCGACCGCAGCGACGACGCACCGATCCTCACCATCTCGGCCGCCGGACGCATCCGGTCGGTCGACGCGGACGGCGTCGTCACCCCCGGCCAGAGCCTGAAGGTCGAGTACGGGGTCACCGGTCCCGACGGATCCGTCACCGCGCTCGGCACCGTCGACCCGATCGACATCGGACCGTCCCCGTCGTGGCGCAACCTGCGCGTGCCGCTCGACCAGCTGCCCGCCGAGGCGAACACGGTCCGGCTCGTCGCGGACGACCCGGACACCGATCCCGGCCAGTGGCTGGCGGTGACGCCGCCCCGGGTGCCGACGATGCAGACACTGCAGACGGTCGTCGGGTCCAGCGACCCCGTGCTCCTCGACTGGGCCGTCGGGCTCGCGTTTCCCTGCCAGCGGCCCTTCGACCACCGCTACGGCGTCGCCGAGGTCCCGCAGTGGCGTGTCCTCCCCGACCGCATCGGCGCCGAGTCCACCAATGCCTGGCAGGACAAGTTCGGCGGCGGCCCGCTGGGCTGGACCGACCAGCTGCTGTCGGCGAGCACCCTGGCCACCTACCTGTCGAACGACTGGGACCGCGACTGGGGCTCGCTCGAGCGGTACACCCCGCTCGACGAGTCGGCGACGCCCGCGCAGGTCGAATCCGAACAGGTGACCAGGTCGGGCACCTGGTCGGCCGGACCGGTGCGTTACTACTAGAAGTGTCCCTACCCTCTGGTAGGCGGCAATATGCCTACTCAGGTTCCTGACATACCATCGACAACCGTGCCCGATGCTCTGACAACTTCCGTCTCCGATCCCGAATCCACTTCGCCGCCTGCTCGCCAGGACCGGCGGAGTGAGTACCGGACCGCTCGTCTGATCGCCATCGTCACCGGCCTCATCGGGTTCGTGCTGGCAGTGGCCACTCCGTTCATGCCGGTGCAGCAGACCACCGCAGCGGTGAACTGGCCGGAGAACGGCGTCATCGGCGACCTCGAGGCACCGCTGATGTCACAGGTGCCGGTCGACCTGTCGGCGGCGATCCCGTGTTCCGCGGTAGCCGGGCTGCCCCCGCAGGGCGGAATCCTGCTGGCCACGGCCCCCGCGCAGGGCGAGGGTGCGGCACTGAACGCGATGTTCGTACGAGTGTCGGACAAGTCCGTGGACGTGCTCGACCGCAACGTCACCATCGCGACGGCACCGCGCGAACAGGTGCAGTCGGGCGCCTGTGCCGAGATCCGCATCACGTCGAACATCGACGCGACGTCCGCCGAGTTCGTGGGTCTGACCACTCCGACCGGTGACCCGATCGCCGGTTCCCTGACCGGCGACCTCCGCCCGCAGGTGGTGGGCGTGTTCAGCGACCTCCGCGACGGGGCGGCACCGGCGGGCCTGTCGTTCACGATGAACGTGGACTCCCGGTTCTCGTCGAGCCCCACACTGATCAAGCTCGTCGCCATGATCGTGGCCCTCCTCGCCACGGCCATTGCCCTGGTCGCCCTCGGCCGCCTCGACGGCACGGACGGGCGCGGGCACCGCAACTTCCTGCCGTCGCACTGGTGGAAGTTCACCGGACTCGACACGATCGTCGTGGGCACGCTGGTGCTGTGGCACTTCATCGGCGCCAACACGTCCGACGACGGCTACCTGCTCACCATGGCCCGGGTCTCCGACCACGCCGGCTACATGGCCAACTACTTCCGCTGGTTCGGTGTCCCCGAGGCACCGTTCGGCTGGTACTACGACGTCCTGGCCGCGATGGCCAAGATCTCGACGGCCAGCCCGTTCATGCGACTGCCCGCCCTCATCGCCGGCATCCTGTGCTGGATGGTGATCAGCCGGGAGGTCGCTCCCCGCCTCGGCCGGTCCGTCCGGCGCAACAAGGTCGCGTTGTGGACCGGCGGCCTCGTCTTCCTCGCGTTCTGGCTGCCCTACAACAACGGCCTGCGGCCCGAGCCCATCGTGGCGCTCGGCGCTCTGCTCACCTGGTGCTCCATCGAGCGTTCCATCGCGACCGGACGTCTCCTCCCCGCGGCTGTCGCCGTCCTGATCGGCGCGTTCACGCTCGCGGCCGCCCCGACGGGACTGATGTGTGTGGCCGCCCTGCTCGCCGGCGCCCGTCCGCTCGTCCGGATCGTCGTCAAGCGCCACCGCCAGGTGGGGACGCTGCCGCTGCTGGCTCCGATCGCAGCCGCGGGCACGATCGTCCTGGTCGTGGTGTTCGCCGACCAGACCGTCGCCGCGGTGATGGAAGCCACCCGGGTCCGCACCCTGATCGGCCCGAACCTCGAGTGGTACAAGGACTTCCTGCGCTACTACTACCTCTTCGTCCCGACCGTCGACGGTTCGGTTGCTCGCCGCTTCGCGTTCCTGACGATGATCCTGTGCCTGCTGACGACGCTGTTCATCCTGTTGCGCCGCAAACGGATTCCCGGTGCCGCCACCGGCCCGTCGTGGCGTCTGCTCGGTGTCGTGTTCGGCACGATCTTCTTCATGATGTTCAACCCCACCAAGTGGACCCACCACTTCGGGGCGTACGCGGGCATCGCCGGCTCCCTGGCAGCACTCACCGCCGTCGCGGTGTCGGCGTCCGCGCTGCGGTCGCGCCGCAACCGCACGATCTTCCTCGCCGGACTGCTGCTCATGCTGGCCCTGACGTTCGCGGGCATCAACGGCTACTGGTACGTCTCGAGTTACGGCGTGCCGTGGTTCGACAAGACCGTCTCCATCGGCGGCCGCCAGTCCAACACGTTCTTCCTCGTCCTGTTCGCGCTGGCCGTCGCGCTGGCCGCCTGGCAGTACCTGCGTGAGGGATTCGCCGCGCCACCCGCCCGCGCCAACACCGAGAAGGGCAGGCGGATCCGAAAATTCGCGGCCGCCCCGCTCACCGTCATCGCCGGCATCATGGTGCTGTTCGAAGTCCTCTCACTCCTCAAGGGCGCCGTCTCCCAGTACCCGGCGTACTCGCTGGCACGTTCGAACTTCGACTCCCTCACCGGGCAGACGTGCGGACTCGCCGAGGACGTCCTCGTCGAAGGCGACACCAACGGCGGAAACCTCACACCCATCAACGATCCCGCGCAGCCGCTGGCGAACCCCGCCGACCCGCTCGGTGGAGCCGATCCCGTCGGTTTCTCCCCCAACGGGGTGCCGTCCGACCTGACCGCCGATTACGTCGAGGTCAAGCAGGGCATGGGCAACACCGACAACCAGAGCGTCGGGCCCAGCTTCGAGACCGGATCGAGCGCCGGAACCAGCGGCGGCACCGGAAACGTCGGCGTCAACGGCAGCACCGCCAAGCTGCCGTTCGGACTCGACCCCGGCACGACACCCGTCATGGGCAGCTACCAGGAAGGCGTGCAGGAACCGGCGACGCTGTCGTCCAGCTGGTATGCACTCCCCGAGCGCAGCGACGACACCCCGCTGATCGTCATGTCCGCCGCGGGCCGCATCTGGTCGGTCGACTCGACCGGTGCCCTCACCTACGGTCAGTCGCTGCTCCTCGAATATGGCAAGCGTCAGCCCGACGGCACCGTCCAGGCCCAGGGCACCTACCTGCCCAAGGACATCGGGCCCGCGCCGTCCTGGCGAAACCTGCGCGTCCCGATGAGCGAACTGTCCCCCGACGCCGACTCCGTGCGGATCGTCGCCAACGACCCCAACCTCACCGGCGACCAGTGGCTGGCCTTCACCCCGCCGCGGGTTCCGAAGCTCGAGACCCTCAACTCGACGATCGGCAGCTCGCAGCCGGTGCTGCTGGACTGGGCCGTCGGACTGCAGTTCCCGTGCCAGCGCCCGTTCGACCACCAGTACGGGGTCGCGGAGATGCCGAACTACCGCATCCTCCCCGACCGCCCGCTGGCCGTCAGCTCCACCGACACCTGGCAGTCCCCGGAGAACGGTGGCCCCCTCGGCTTCACCGAACTACTCGCCAGCGCCACCGCCATCCCCACCTACATGCGGGACGACTGGGGCCGCGACTGGGGCTCCCTCGAGCGCTTCGACCGGTACTACCCGGACGCCACCGCGGCCACGGTCGACACCGAGACCGCCACCCGGTCCGGACTATGGAAGCCGGGCACCCTGCGGGTGTACAGCAGCCCGTAGCCGGTCCTGCTCGCGCCTGCTCTGCGTGCGCCTTGCTTGCGGCGCCCGATGTCACACGCGTTCACTCTGACTGAACGAATGTCACATCGGGCGCCGCGCCGGGTGGTCCGAAACGGCGAAAAAGCTCCGTCGCCCGCGGAGTTGTCCACAACCTTCCGTCCATCCACAGGGCAATTTCCGACGTGGGCTTTCCGGCGACTGTCCCGATTCGCCCAGGGCATGCTCTGACCCATGCGACGAGGAACCTGGGCCGAAGATCTCTCTGCGACAGCCGCCGTCAGCCGCGACGGTGTGGTCCGCGCGGCCACCCTGGAACGGCTGGGTGTCGCGAAGGGCACCATCTCCGCACGCTGCACCGACGGCGGTCCCTGGCAGCGGATCCTCCCCGGCGTCGTCCTGCTCCACAACGGGCCGCCGACGACGTTGCAGCGCAATCTGGCGGCGCTCGAATACGGCGGTCCGGACGCGCTACTGTCGGGTCACGCCGCGCTCGCCGCGCTCGGCTACCCCTCGTCGGCGTCCCGGAACGACGTGCTGCTGCTCATCCCGTCCACCCGGCATCGCCGGGACTGGGCGTACGTGAAGGTCGAGCGGACGTGGCGCATGCCCGCACCGGTCCATCGCGGGCTCCTGCGGCTCGCTCCCCCGGTGCGCAGCCTCCTGGACGCCGGACGCCGCACGCTTCAGGCGGACAGCTGTCGGGCGCTCCTCGCCGGCGGCGTCCAGCGCGGCGACGTGACGGTCGACGAACTCGTTCGTGAGCTCGCGCAGGGCAGCGACCGCGGAAGCCGCCTGCCCCGGGCGGTCCTACGCGAGCTCAGCGACGACGCGCATTCCGTCGCCGAGGTCCACGCTCAGAAGTTGTATGCGACGAGCGGTCTTCCGCCGATGCGGTACAACGTGGACGTCCTGTCCGCCGCCGGCCTGTGGATCGCCCGTCCCGACGGCTGGCTGGACGACGTCGCCGTCGCCTGGGAGATCGACTCGCTGAAGTACCACTTCTCACCCGAACTCCACGAGGCGACGATGACGCGGCGGGCGCGGATGCAGCGCGAGGGCATCATCGTCGTGACGCACCTGCCGAAGCAGATTCAGGCCGATCCGGCGACGGTGCTCGCGGACCTCCGCGCGGCGCACACGCTGGCGGCGTCACGCCCACGGCCGCCGGTGTTCGTCCACACCGAACCGAAGCTGCGGTCGGCATGAGTCACCTACAGAGGCATCAGGTCGTGCTTGCGCGGGTTGCGCTGCACCTTCTTGTCGCGCAGCATCGTCAGCGCCTTACGGATCTCGAGCCGGGTGGTGGCAGGCTCGATGACGGCGTCGATGTAGCCACGCTCCGCCGCGATGTACGGCGTCGCGATGTTCTCGTTGTAGAAGTTGATCAGCTGCCTGCGGACCGCGGGAGCGTTCTCGCCCGCGGCCTCGATCTGCCTGCGCCCGATGAGGTCGACAGCACCCTCCGCGCCCATCACCGCGATGCGGGCGGTCGGCCACGCGAAGTTGATGTCGGCGCCCAGCTGCTTCGAGCCCATGACGGCGTACGCGCCGCCGTACGCCTTGCGGATCACGACCGTCACCTTCGGCACCGTCGCCGTCACGAACGCGAAGATGAACCGGCCACCACGCTTGATGACGCCGATCCGCTCCTGCTCGAGGCCGGGAAGGAACCCGGGCGTGTCGACCGCGAACACCAGCGGGATGTCGAAAGCGTCGCAGATACGGATGAAATGTGCGGCCTTGTCCGAGGCCTGCGCGTCCAGCGCGCCCGCCGCGACCAGCGGCTGGTTCGCGATCACCCCGACCGTGCGCCCGTCCACGCGGGCGAAGCCGGTGATGATGTTCAGCGCCACCTGCCCGCCGATCTCGTGGAACTCACCGTCGTCGAAGATCCGCAGCAGGATGTCGTGCATGTCGTAGCCGGCGTTGTCGGCGTCCGGGATGAACGTGTCGAGGTCGCGGTCGGAGTCCGTGATCTCCGGTTCGAGACCCGGGTTGACCACCGGCGGCTTCTCCATGCAACTCGACGGCAGGAAGCTGAGGTACTTGCGCACCCACTCGAACGCGGCCTTCTCGTCGGCAGCCACATGGTGCAGGTTGCCGTACTGGGCCTGGTTCCGGGCGCCACCGAGTTCCTCGAGGCTGACGTCCTCACCGGTGATCTTCCGGACCACGTCGGGTCCGGTGACGAACATGTACGACTCCTCGGTGGCCACCAGGACGTCGGTGTTGATCGGCGCGTAGACCGCGCCGCCCGCGCACTTGCCGAGGATCATCGAGATCTGCGGGCACATGCCCGACAGCGGTTCCTGCCGACGGCCGAGCTCCGCGTACCAGGCCAGCGACGTCACCGCGTCCTGCACCCGGGCACCGCCCGAGTCGTTGATGCCGACGCAGGGGCAGCCGATCTTGGCGGCGAACTCCATGATCGCGGCGACCTTGCGGCCGAACATCTCGCCGACGGAACCGCCGAACACGGTCTGATCGTGCGAGAACACCGCGACCGGGCGTCCCTCGACGGTCCCGTGGCCCGTGACGACGCCGTCGCTGTACAGGGCATTGGGATCACCGGGCTGGCGCATCAGGCCGCCGACCTCGATGAAACTTCCCGGGTCGAGCAGCATGTCGATGCGTTCGCGCGCGCTCGGAATACCCTTCTTCGCGCGCTTGGCGATAGCCTGTTCGCCCGCGGGTTCCTTTGCCGTTTCGAGCTTTTCGCGCAGTTCGGCAAGCTTCTCTGCGGTCGTGGTGGTCACTGATGCGCTCCGGTTCCGGCGGCCTGGATCGCCGCCAGCTTCTTGGTGAGGTCGGCACCGACCTTCGCGATGTACGGCTCGTCGACGATCTGGATGTGGTCGCCACCCACGTGGATGATCTCCAGGTTCTTCACCGCGTCGCCCCAGCCGCCGTCCGGCTTCCGGGTCTTGAACGCGGGCTCCAGGTTCATCACGTCGTCGTGGTAGCGGTCGGCCATGTACAGGACGACGTCGCCGTCGTACTGCTCCAGCTCGGCGGTCTGGATCGCCCGGTTGTCGAGCCACGACGTGCGCTGGTGCTCGATGATTCCACCCGGAATCTTCGTACCACTCAGCTTGAGCAGTTCCGTCAGGATCTTGATCTGCTCTTCGTCGCTCTCCGCCGCAGCGAGCTTGTCGTACGGCAGCGGGTAGTCCACGTTGTACGACTTCTTCGCGAACGCGGCGTACCGCTGCCAGCGCTTACGGATCTCGTCGGGGGTGTCCTCGACCTTCTCCCCGGCCATCACCGTGTCGATCAGGCCGACGATCCGAACGTCCGCGCCCGACTCACGCAGCAGCTTCGCCACCGCGTAGGCCAGCACACCGCCGAGCGACCAGCCGTACAGCACGTACGGTCCGTCACCCTGGATCTCACGGATCAGCGGCAGGTACTCGGCCGCCCGGACCTCGATCGGACCCTCGGTGCGCTCGAACCCGTACATCGGCGTGCCCTCGGGCAGACGCTTCAGCAGCGGCTCGTACGCGACCGTCGAACCACCGGCCGGGTGGAACACGAACACGGGGACGGCGTCGGATCCTTCCGGGCGGGGCCGCAGCGCGCGGACCAACCCGTCGATCTTGCCGGAATCCTCGAGGAATCCGCGCACCACATTGGCCAGTTCCTCGATGGTCGTGGAGTCGAGGACGTCGTCGAACGTGATCTCACCGTTCGCGCGTTCCGACAACCGAGCCGCCAGCTTCTCCGCCGTCTCGTCGTTCAGGATCGGCAGCGTGTTGAAGATTCCCTTCGCGGACTCGCCGGTGACGACGGCCCACGTGGCGAACGTCAGACGCTCGGCGGCGTCGCGCGGCGGAACGTCGGAACCTGTTGCGTCGGCGAACGCTTCCTTGCTGTCCACGGCGGCTGCCTCGGGAGCAGCGGCCGTCTCCGGGACCGGGGTGGCCGCGAGGATCGCCTCGGCCTCGGCTTCCACGGACGTGTCCTCGGCGTCGAGCGGGGAGCCGGAAGCCTCGGATTCACGAGCGGCCTCCGCGTCACGGTCGGCCTCCGCGGCCTCCTCCGCTTCCTTCTCGGCCTTCTGCTTGTCTGCCAGCGCCTGCACCTCTTCGCGGTTCTCGACCGCGTAACGCAGGTACTTGCCGACCTCCATCAGATTCGCGTCCCGGACCGCCTGCAGCTGCAACTGCGGGATATCGAACTCGTACTCGACGCGGTTCTTGATGCGGACCGCCATCAGCGAGTCGAGGCCCAGCTCGATCAGCGGGATCTCGGCGGGCAGGTCTTCCGGGGCGTAGCCCATCGACTCGGCGACGATCAGCGCCAGACGGTCTTCGAGGGTCTGCGACCCGTTCGGGTCCCACTTCTCGCCGATGTCCTCGACGACCTCGGGCAGCTCCTCCACCGGGGAGGTCGACTGCACCGGCGGCGCGACGACGGGTTCGGGCAGCGCCGCACCGGACGTGACGGCGGCATCGAACAGCAGCGTGAAACTCGGGCCGCTCTTCGCGTGCACCTGCAGCGACGCGCCACCCGGATGCGGGTTGAGCGTCGTGGTGAGCGTTCCCTCCGCGGGAGCGTGGGCGTGCAGAACGGACGCGGCGAGCGTCACGTCCGACAACACCTGCGACGCGGCGACGGTGACCAGTGCCGGCAGGTCGGTGACCGCGCCGGCCTGGACCTCCCACACGTGGCGGCCGTCGGGCAGCGACACGTGCGCACCGGGGACACGGGTGTTGCCGCTGGAATCGATGCGGGTCTCCACCCAGTACGGCTTGCGGATCCACGCAGTGCGCGGAACGGACGCGAAGTCACCCTCGGGGAGCAGCGACGACAGGTCGACGGCGTGCCCGTGCACGTACAGCTGGGCGAGCGCGGCGAGGACACCGAGCGGCTCGTCCTCCTTGCGCTTGAGCGTCTGGATGAGCTGCATGTCGTGCAGGCCGGCGTCGAACGCGGTGGCGGCCACCGACATCAGGGCCACCGGGTTGGGCGCCAACTCCACGAACGTGGTGTGCCCGCTGCCCACGGCGAGGCGGACGGCGTTGGTGAAGTACACACTGTGACGCAGACCCTTGGTCCAGTACTCCTCGCGGTGGATCGGCTCGTGGCCGGCGCGGTAGTACGTGTCCTGGTCGACCGAGGAGTACACGCCCAGCTTCAGCTTGGTCGGCTCGATGCCCGCCAGTTCCGCGGCCAGCTCGCCCAGAAGCGGATCGACCTGGGAGGTGTGGCTGGCACCCTTCGTCTTGAGGACGCGGGCCATCTTCTCTTCGCCCTCGGCGCGCGCGACGATGGCGTTGACCTCGGGCTCGGGGCCACCGATCACGGTGTGCGTCGGGGCCGCGTACACGCAGACCTCGAGGTGCGGGAAGTCGGTGAGGACGGTCTCGATCTCGGACGCGCTGTACTCGACGAGCGCCATCAGACGGATGTCGTCGCCCTCGAGCGTGGCCTCGGCCTCGCCCATGAGGCGGGACCGGGCGCAGATCACCCGCACCGCGTCCTCGAGCGGCAGACCACCCGAGATGTACGCAGCGGCAGCCTCGCCCATCGAGTGTCCGACCACGGCCTCGGGCTCGGCGCCGTGGTGACGCAGCAGGGCGGCCAGACCGATCTGGATGGTGAAGATGCCGACCTGGGAGGTCTCGACGTCGTAGTCGATCGCGTCGTCGAGGAACTTCTCCTTCATGGAGTAGCCGGCCTCGTCCTCGATCAGCGCGTCGACCTCGTCGATGGCGGCGGCGAACACCGGGTTCTCCAGGTAGAGCTGCTTGGCCATCTTGCGGTGCTGCGAACCGAAGCCCGACAGGACCCAGACGGCGCCCTTCGACGACGGCGAATCCGCCGAGAACACACCCTGCCCGGGCTTTCCGGCGGCGATGGCGCGCAGCCCGGTGACGGCCTCGGAGCGGGTCTTCGCCAGGACGACGGCACGCGAGCGGCCGTGGTTGCGGCGGGCGAGAGCGCGCGCGACGTCGGCGAGCGGAGTGGTGCTGCCCTCTTCGGTCTCCAGCCAGTCGGCCAGATCGGCGGCGGCCCGGCGGCGACGCGACGGCAAAGCGCCGGACACCGCGAGCACGACCGTCGGCTCGACGGCCTCGGACACCGATTCCTCGGTGGAAACAGCGGGCTCGGTGACCTCGGCCGCGTCGTCCGCGGCAGGTCCGGTGTACTCACGCACGACGACGTGCGCGTTGGTGCCACCGAAGCCGAACCCGGACACGCCGGCGACGGCCGTGCCGGTGTAGCGCGGCCACGCCGCACCCTCGGGAATGACCTGCAGATGCGCCTTGTCGAACGCGATGTACGGGTTGGGTCCGGCGAAGTTCAGCGTCGGCGGAAGCGTGTCCTCCCGCATCGACAGCACGACCTTGATCAGACCCGCGGCGCCTGCGGCGGCCTCGAGGTGACCGAAGTTGGTCTTGGCCGAGCCGAGCAGCGCAGGCTTGTCGTCGGCGCGGCCACGACCGACGACGCGTCCGAGCGCATCGGCCTCGATGGGGTCGCCGAGGATGGTGCCGGTGCCGTGCGCCTCGATGTAGTCGACGCCGGCCGGGTTGATGCCCGCGTCCCGGTACGCGTGCCGCAGGACGTCGGCCTGCGCGTCGGGGTTCGGAGCCGCGAGACCGTTGGAGCGGCCGTCCTGGTTGACCGCGCTACCGGCGATGACGGCGAGGATCTCGTCGCCGTCGCGCTCGGCGTCCTCGAGACGCTTGAGGACGACGAGGCCGCCGCCCTCGGCGCGGATCATGCCGTCGGCGTCGGAGGAGAACGCCTTGATGCGGCCGTTGGGGGCCATCACACCCAGCTGGTCGAAGCCCAGCGTGGCGGGCGGCGCGACGAGCATGTTGACGCCACCGGCGAGCGCGAGGTCCGACTCACCGGACCGCAGCGAGCGCACCGCCTGGTGCACCGCGACGAGCGACGACGAGCACGCCGTGTCGAGGGCGATGGACGGTCCGCGGAAGTCGTAGAAGTAGGAAACCCGGTTGGCGACGATGGACGTCGACGTACCGGTCAGCGCATACGGGTGCGCGTGGACGGGGTCGCTGACCGCGAGCAACTGGTAGTCGTTGGCCGAGCTGCCGATGAACACACCGACCTGCTCGCCCTTGAGGTCGCTGGCCGGGATGCGGGCGTGCTCGAGGGCTTCCCACGTCAGTTCCATCGCGAGGCGCTGCTGCGGGTCGACGTTCGCGACCTCCAGCGGGGACATCGCGAAGAACTCCGCATCGAAGGTCTTCACGTCGTCGAGGTAGCCGCCCTGCGTGTTGGCCTTTTCGACGGCCGCCTTGATCTGCGGGTCGGAGGTGAACTCCTCCCAGCGACCCGCGGGCAGGTCGGAGATGCCGTCGCGGCCGTCCGCGAGCATCTGCCACATCTCGGCGGGAGTCTTACCCGCACCGGGGAAGCGGGAGGCCAGACCCACGATCGCGATGTCGTGCGCGTCCGACGTCGGCACCGACGCGTAGTACGCGGCGTCCGCCGAGTCGTCGGGCTGCTCAGGTTCGCCCTCGATGATGCGGGTGGCCAGCGACGCGATGGTGGGGTGCTGGTAGGCGACCGTCGCGGTGAGCGTGACGCCGACCAGTTCCTCGATCTCACCGCTGAGCGCGACGGCGTCGCGAGACGACAGACCGAACTCTTCCATCGGACGGTCGTCGGTGATCTGACCGACCGGTTGCCCGGTTGCGTCGGCAATCCAGTTACGCAGCCACTCGCGCAGCTGCGCGACCGTCAGGTCACCTGTGCTGCTGGTCCGGTCATCATCTTTTTCAGCCATCAACTCACCAAGCTACCCGTCAGGAAGTGGACTATTCGGAAACGCTATCGGGGAAGGCCGTCTGCGTGTATCCGCCGCGCAGGGTGCCTTCGATGTAGCTCGCCTTGCACGCGCGGCGGGCGATCTTGCCGCTCGACGTACGAGGAATCGAGCCCGCGGGCACCAGCAGGATGTCGCGCGCGGTGACCCCGTGCCTGCTCGACAACGCCGCCCGCACCGTGTCGGCGATCGGCTGGGGATCGGCCTTGCCCGCACCCGGTGCGCGCTCGGCCACGATCACGAGCTGCTCGGAGGAGTCGCCCGCGTCGTAGTTCAGACCCGAGTGCGTGTTCTCGAACACAACCGCGGGCAGCTGGTTGGCCGGGACCGCGAACGCGGCGACGAAGCCGGGGCGGAGCGCGGTGCTCGCCTCCTGCGCGGAGTACTCGAGGTCCTGCGGGTAATGGTTGCGGCCGTCGACGATCACGAGGTCCTTGACGCGGCCCGTGATGAACAGCTCGCCGTCGATGTAGACGCCGTAGTCGCCGGTCCGCATCCAGTTGGCGTCCTCGGGCGTGCCCTCCGCGTGGCTGCCCTCGGCGAGCCGGTTGGTGAGCTTGTTGTGGAACGTCTCGGCGGTCTCGTCGGTGCGACCCCAGTAGCCGATGCCGATGTTCTCGCCGTGCAGCCAGATCTCTCCGACCCGGTCGTCGGGCTGCTCGATGCGCGACTCCGGGTCGACGATGGCGGCCCACTGGCTGCGCGCGACGTAACCGCAGGACACCTGCGGGATGGCGTTCTCGGCGTCCTGGTCCACCTTCACGACGCGACCGGCGTTGAGCTCGTCGCGATCGACGTAGATGACGCGGGCCTCGTCCGAGTGCCGGGTGGAGGACACGAACAGGGTGGCCTCGGCCATGCCGTACGAGGGCTTGATCGCCGTCTTCGGCAGGCCGTACGGCGCGAATGCCTCGTTGAACTTGCGCATCGACGACGTGGTGACCGGCTCGCTGCCGTTGATGAGACCGATCACGTTGCTCAGATCGAGGCTCTCACCGTTCTTCGGCAGACCGCGGGCGGCCGCGTGCTCGAACGCGAAGTTGGGTGCGGCCGCGAACGTGCCCGCACCGTCGGACACCGCTGCCAGTTCCTTGATCCACCGGTACGGCCGCTGCACGAACGCGCGCGGGCTCATGATGGTGATGTACTTGCCGCCCAGGGCGGGCAGGATGACGGTCAGCAGGCCCATGTCGTGGAACAGCGGCAGCCACGTGACGCCGCGCGAGTTCTCGGTGAGCTCGATGGAGTCGACCATCTGCAGCGCGTTCGTGCCGACGGCGCGGTGCGTGATCTCCACACCGGCGGGCACACGGGTGGAACCGGACGTGTACTGCAGGTACGCGATGTCGTCGAGATCGATCTCGGGGCGCACCCAGGACTCGCCGACGCTGTCGGGGATGGCGTCGACGGCGATGATGCGGGGGCGCTGGGCGGCGGGGAGGGACCGGAAGAACTGTCGAACACCCGCGGCGGAGGAGGTGGCCGTGAGGATGGCGGCAGGTGTGCAGTCACCGAGGACGGCGTGCAGACGGTCGGTGTGGCCGGGTTCGTCGGGGTCGAACAGCGGCACCGAAATCGTTCCGGCGTGGATGGCGGCGAAGAAGGAGATGACGTAGTCGAGACCCTGCGGCGCCAGGACCGCGACACGATCGCCGGGCTTCGTGACCTGCTGGAGGCGCGCCGCGACGGCGCGCAGGCGGTGGCCGAACTGTTCCCAGGTCAGCTCTTGCGCTTCGCCGTCTCGGTCCCGCGAATAGTCGATGTAGCGGTATGCCAGCTCGTCCGAGTTCTCCCGGGTGTGCCGCTGGACGTAGTCGACCAGCGTGCTTCCCGAGTCGAGCCTGATATGGCCCTTCTCGTCGATAAAATCATCGAACTTCGCGTTCATTCCATCTCCTCCGAAGCGATCACACAGGCATGCCACCGGCATGACTGCGCCCCAGACTTCCTTCGCCGAATCGGATCTTGTACAACTCGTGGGGAATGACGTAACACGCCACTCACCCGAATAAGTTCATCGATTCCAAACCATCGATATGTTACAGATTGGCATCGCCGCCCTCGGTACGCTGCGTCTACTCGCCCTTCAGTTGCGAGATGATCGGCGCGAACGCATCCATCTGTGTGGGGAACACACCGACGTAAGACATTGTCGTCTTTTCTCGCACCATGCGTATCTGATCGGCGATCTCCTCGAAGCTTCCGATCGCGAGATACGGCGAGCTCAGGATGTCTTCCACGGACAGCTTCGTGTCGACCTCGATGTTCGGCGGGAAGCCCTGATCGAGTGCGGCGAGCGCCATCTCGGCGGTCTGCTCACGGTCGTCGGTGATGACGATGGTGGTGATCGTCCAGTTCAGTTCGATGTCGTCGAATCGGTCACCGGCAGCTTCCCGGATCCGGTCGACGCGCTCCATCGTCTTCTCGAGCGTGACACCCGAGAGCAGGAGCTTGCCTTCCTTGCTGGTCGGCGTCGCCACGGAGATGATGTCGGCGTACTTGGCCGCGAGCGCCAGCATCTTGGGGCCGCCGCCGCCGACGGCGATCGGGGGACGCGGGCCCTGCCGCGGTCGCGGGCTGCCCGTCAGGCCCTTGATCTGGTAGTACTTGCCGTCGAAGTTGCACTCCTGGCCGCGCAGCAGCACGTCGAGGATCTGCAGGGTCTCCTCGAGCTTGGCGATCCGGATGCCCGGGCGCTCGTAGTCGATGCCGCCCTTGTCGAACTCTTCCTTCATCCAGCCGGCGCCGATGCCGAGTTCGAGGCGGCCACCCGACAGCACGTCGATGGTGGCGGCGTCCTTGGCGAGGATCGCCGGGTGCCGGAATCCGTTGGCCAGGACGGCGGTGCCGAGCCGGATCTTGTCCGTGGCGATCGCGAGTGCACCGAGCGCGGCGATCGGTCCCACCTGGTTACCCAGGTGGTCGGGGATCATGAAGCTGTCGAACCCGAGTTCCTCGGCCTTCTGCGCGAGCTTGACGAACCGACGCGCGCCGCCCTCGTCCGCGTTGCCCTCTCCGCCTGCCGCGAATCGGAACTTACGCAACGAGCTGGCGTCGGAACTCATGAATAGCTTCTCCTGTGGTGAAACGCCCGCGTTTCAGGACGTGAACATCGGTGGGGTCGGGCACCGGTGATGCCGCAACAGTGCAGCACTCTACCGGTGCCGAGAAACGCACACTACCGGCCAGTACGCGTCTCGCCTATCTGTTTGGGACGTTTCACGGCTCACCGACCACGGTGAACCCACCCGCCACAAAATCAACTGTGCGCCGGGGTCGGGGCGGCCTCGATCTTCTCGGCCGCCCATCCGGCGATCCACTGCGTGGCCGTCGTGCCGGAGTCGTCGACGACGTACGAGTTGTACATCGCGTGGACCGGGTTGTTGTTGTACTCGAGCAGACGCAGACCGCTTCCGATCCAGTTGCTCGGTTTCAACGCCTGCGCCGGGGCGTCGCAGATTCCGTCCGACGGGGCGCAGATCTCGACCGCCCGGTCGGTGAGATCACCGAAACCGCCGGGGCGGGGACCGGTCATCGTGATTCCCGGGATCTGCAGACCGGCCAGCGACAGTTCGGCGCCGACACCGGCGACCGGCTGCCCGACATTCGTGGCGGCGGCCGGGTCGCGGCGACCGTCGGCGATGAGCCCGACACCCAGCACGAGATCGGCCGGAACAGGACCGTCACCTGCACCGATGCTCGACGCGACATCACCGGCGATGACCGCGCCCTGGGAGAAGCCGGTGAGCAGGAAGCTGGTCAGCGGGCACTCGGCGTGACGACGGATCAGGATGTCGTTGGTGGCGGCGGTGCCCGCGCCGCGGCTGTTGTTGTACGACTGCTGCCCGTCCGGCGGGAAGGCGACCGGGTTGGAGAACTGCGCGACGTACGGAACCGTGTACACGTCGGCGCGCGACGACTCGAACTGCTCCTGCAACGGCCGCGACACATTGAGCATCAGCGACGCCGGGTTGGCCGACGGGTTGTACGGGTCGTCGGCGGCGCTGGACTCCCACGTGCCCGGGACGACCACCACCTGGACGTCGGGGCAGCTCGCCGGCTGGGCGTTGGGACGCTCGGGACCGGGCGGGGTCGGGATCGGCTTGGGCAGCCGCCCTGCGAGGAGATACCAGAGCGCGATCACTGCGACGAGAATCACCAGCAGGATCACGATCAGCACCGCCAGCTTGCGCAGGAGGCTGCTCTTCTTCTTCCGCGTTCCGCGCCCGGTCAACGACATCGGCGTCTACTTGCAGTAGGTCGCGTGGGCGACATCCATGTAGGTCTGGGCGTTGGCCGTCGCCTGCTCCTGGGTCAGTTCCTGACCCGCAGCCGACGCCTCGGTGCCGACCATCGCTGTGACGAACACCATCGCTTCGGCGTCGCTCTTGCCTTCGGCCTTGGCCTGGCAGATGAAGTCGGCGGTGCTCACGGCCATGGTCCCGTCGGCGGCCGGCTCGATGCCCTTGGCCTTCAGCGCATCGAGGAACTTCTGACCTTCGGCGCTGACCGGGACCTCGCTGGGGCCGGGGAAGTCACCCGGAACTTCCTCGGGCTGCTCCGGCGGCGCCGTCGCCGCCTCACCCGGGCTCGTCACCGGCGCGGAGGCCGGGGCCGAGGCGCTCGCGCTGGGCGCGGCGGACGCCGAGCTCTCGGCGGAGCTGGACGCCGCAGCGGTCGTCGTGGCGCTGGTGGACGGGTTCGACGTCGCCGTGGAATCGTCGCTGCCGCACCCGACCAACAATCCGCTCGCTGCGACGGCGAGCGCGCTTACGGCGATCGCCCGTCGGAAGGTGGTGCTGATACGGGAGTGCTGCGGCATCTATTTCCGTCCTTGCTTTCCAAGTCGTTGTCTCTCGACAGGGTACAGACGCAGATCGGGCGGAACCCTGGTCCGCCGGACCCGGCCCCGCCCGCTGCGTGTGAGATTTCTACTGCGATCCGGCCGTCAGTGAATCTCGGCCTTGTTGTCGATCACTGTGACGTAACCGGTCTGGAAGTTCTGCTGGACGCCGCCGGGGATGGCGAACTTGTCGCTGATCGGGAAGCCGAGCCGGCCGCCCTCGTAGCCGGCACTCTTCCAGGCGTCGAAGATCGGTCCGTTCTCGACGGCCCACGCACCCGACAGCGGGCTCCAGTAGATGTTGCCGCCCTCGAACTGGTTGAACCGGCCGCCGTCCTTGACCGCGATCTCGCTGGTCTTCGGGAATCCGAGCCATCCGCCCTCGTAACCGAGTTCGGCGTACTTGCCCATGATCATTCCCTGCACGCGGTGTGTTCCGTTCGCGGGACTGAAGTACATGGCGCCGATCTCGAAGCCCTGCACCGCGCCGTCCTTGCCTGGCGTCGGAACTTCCTCGGCCACCGGGTATCCGAGCGGTCCGCCCTCCCAGCCCTGACGTGCCCACTCGTCGCGGATCGCGCCGCGGACGGCGTGCGCCCCGGTCTGCGGCGACCAGTAGACGGACCCGTGCTCGAAGTGGTTGAAGCGGCCGCGACCGTCGGGGGTGGCCAATTCGGGCGTCGTCGGGTAGCCGAGCGGCCCACCCGGACCACCGGTCGCCTGATAGACGCCGCCGATGGCGCCGGCCACCGGCTGCGCACCGGTGTCGGACTTGGCGAAGATCCGGCCGTTGCGGAAGTCCTGCACAGTTCCGCCCGCGAGGCTGTACTCGGGGGTCAGGCAGTCGCCGATCCACGGGTTCGCGCCGGCGACCCCGGCGATGGAACCGCCTGTGGCGCACACCGGCTTGTCGGGTTCGACGTCGACGGCGCCGGCCAGCTGCGGCCACAGCTGGTGGAGCTCGAACTGCCAGTACGGCCACGAGTGTGTACCGGACGGCCGGTAGTTGACCTGGGCGGGGATGCCCAGCTTGTTGAGCTTGGTCGCGAAGGTCTGGGACGTGAGCCGAGAGAGGATCTCGAGCCCCATACCGGCGTAATTGGTGCTGACGCCGGGGATTCCGGACGGCTGGTCGTACGGGCCGGTGGTTCCGCTACCGCTGGAGATGTAGAGGCTGACGCCCTTGAGCTTGTCGGCCAGCAGGTAGGGGTCGTGCTCCTCCCACGCCGAGCTGGTCGGGGGACCCCACATCGCGTCCGCGTCGAATCCACCTGCGTCGCTCATCGCGTACGCGACGGCCTGCGGCATGCCGAGCGCGGTGGTGGTGAGCATGCCGGACAGCGACGCGGCGAACTTGAAGAATCCCTGGTTGCGGGCCGCGAGGAACATCGCGGACGTGCCGCCCATCGAGAGTCCGATGACGCCACGTGTCTGCGTGGTGCGCCAGTCGCTTTCGAGGATCGGGGGCAGTTCCTTCGTGAGGAACGTCTCCCACTGGTAGTTCTGACCGTTGTCCTGGGCCACCCAGTCGGAGTAGAAGCTGGATTGGCCGCCGACCGGGAGGACGACGTTGATGTTCTTGTCGGCGAAGAACGACTCGGCGTCGGTCTCGAGTGTCCAGCCGTTCTCGTTGTCCTGCGCGCGGAGACCGTCCAGCATGTAGACGGACGGGAACTTCTCCGTCGGCTTCGAGTTCCAGTCGCGCGCAAGCAGCATCTGCACCTGGATGGGCACGCCCATCGACGGAGAGTTGATCCAGATCGCCACGCGACGGTCGGTGAGCCAGTCGACGTGATGGATCGTCGCGCCGCCCGGAGCCTGCGTGGCCACCGGAGCCTGCGCGGCGACGGGCGCCGCATGGGCGACCGGCGCAGCCGAGACGGTGGCGGTCTGGGTGAACCCGACCGCCACCGGCACCACGAGCACAGCGGCAAGCGAGGCCAGCGTCCGCCTTCGAACATTTCCGGCCGACGAACGCTGACGTTCTGCCTTGAACAGGCCTACTCGCATGACGTCACTCTCTCTCTGCGCGTCGAGGCCAACACGGAGCACGGCCTCGCGTTCCGGTTCTTTCTACACGCAAACGACAGACGAGTGGGAGTGCCGCGCTGTTACAGCTGGTGCAATTGTTACTTCCGAGCTACCCGATCGTGTTGCCGAGGTCGCCGGCCAGATCGTGGATCTGCTGCTGCCAGTAACGCCACGTGTGGATGCCGCGGGGCGGGAAGCTGTAGGTGACGTTCTTCGCGCCGAGGGTCGCCATCTTGACCTGGAAGGCACGGGTGTTCGCCAGCGACAGCGCCTCGAGGCTCGCACCGGTGCTCGCGTTGAAGACGTCCATGAATCCGGTCGGCGCGGCTCCGCCGGGGGCGGGGATGCCGTTGGCGGCCGACACCCACAGGCGGGTGTTGTTGTCGCGAAGCTTGTTCGCGAACACGAACGGGTCGTTACGCAGCCACGCCGGGTTCCACGGCGGGCCCCACATCGCGTCGACGTTGTAGCGGCCGGCGTCGAGCATCGCGATGCGGATGGCCTCACGCATGCCGGGAGCCGAGATGTTCAGGTAACCGGACAGCGAGCCCGCGTAGTTGAACTGATCGGGGTGGTAGGCGGCGAGGGTCAGGGCGGCGCTGCCACCCATCGACAGGCCGATGACGCCGTTACGGGTGGACTGGAACCCGAGGCGGTTCGCCAGTGCGTCGCGAAGTTCCTGCGTGAGGAACGTCTCCCACTTGTACGGGGTCTTCTGGCCGTTGAGGTTCGAGTTCGAGATCCAGTCGGAGTAGAAGCTGGACTGCCCGCCGACCGGCTGGACGACGTTGATGTTCTGCGAGGCGAGGAACGGGCCCGCGTCGGTGTTGACCTCCCAGCCGCTCAGGTCGTCCTGCGCGCGCAGACCGTCGAGCAGGTAGACGACCCGGTTGGTGTTGCCGTCGGCGGCCCGCCAGACGCGGCTCTTGATCGGTCCCATGGCGGAATCGACCCAGAAGTCCTGCGCGGCGGGATCGAAGGCGGCGGATGCGGTTGCGCCGCCGCCCACCATGGTCACGCCCAGCGGCAGTGCGACCGCCAGAGCAATTGCGGCGGCAGTACGCCTGGCCCATCCGCTTGTTCTCGTCGAACCCCCAACACGCATGAACTCGTCTTCCCTCCGCTTGATCCGTCTCGCGCCGCGGCCGCGGCAACCTCTCGATAACTCTCGTGAAAATCTCACGTACAGACGCCACCCGCGCAGCGCTCGCTGCGCGGGTGGCGTCTCGACGGGATCACCTTACTGACAAAACGTTCCGTTGTGCACTCCCGGGGGAAGGGAATCCTGGGTTTTCCCTCACGTCCCCGGGCAAGGCCCGGGCGCCCCGGAGCGCACGAGTGCCGCCCCGCCGGAGAGGCGGGGCGGCAGTCGTCACGACGGTGGTGTCAGATCACCAGGCGCCCAGGGTGTCCAGGATCTGGCCGCGTGCCTTCCACAGCTCGGCACCCCAGTACGGCCACGAGTGCGTGCCGTTGGCGGGGAAGTCGAAGGTGGCCGGGACACCGAGGGTGGCCAGACGCACCTGGAAGGCGCGGGTGTTGGCCAGGGCGAGAGCCTCGAGGCCCATGCCGTTGGCGGTGTTGTAGTAGTCGATCGGAGCGCGCGGGTGGTCGAACTCGCCGGGCAGACCGCTGGCAGCCGAGATGAACATCGACAGGCCGTTCAGACGCGGGGCGAACACGAACGGGTCGTTACGCAGCCACGCCGGGTTCCACGGAGGGCCCCACATCGCGTCGACGTTGTAGCGGCCGGCGTCGATCATCGCGACGCGGATCGCCTCACGCATGCCGGGAGCCGAGATGTTCAGGTACCCGGACAGCGAACCGGCGAACTTGAACTGGTCGCGGTGGTACGCGGCGAGGGTCAGGGCGGCACTACCACCCATCGAAAGGCCGAGGACGGCGTTGTTCGTGCGCGAGACACCGTAGTTGGCCAGGAAGTCGGGCAGTTCCTTCGTCAGGAACGTCTCCCACTTGTACGTGACGGGCTGGCCGTTGAAGTTACTCGCCGAGTACCAGTCGGAGTAGAAGCTGGACTCGCCACCGACGGGCATGACCAGGGTCACGTTGTCGTTGCGGTACTGATCGAACGCGTTGGTCTCGAAACTCCACGCGTTGCGGTCGTTGCGGGCGCGCAGTCCGTCGAGCAGGTACAGCGCGGCGCTACCGCCGCGGGCTGCCCACTGGACCTGGACCTTGATCGGTCCCATCGAAGAGGGAACCCACAGTTCCTCGTAGCCACCGGCCGGCGCGGTCTTGGCGGGACCCGCGTGCGTCGGTGCTGCTGCGGCGACGGCTCCACCAGCGATTCCTGCGCCCACAGGCAGTACCAGTGCGACGGCACCGATGGCCATCGCACGCTGCTTGAGGCGCTGAGACAACCTCGGTCTGGCAAAACGCATGAATACTGCTCACTCTCTTCGTCTGCGGACTCCGCCACTAGGCGGCTCCGGCGGATTCCGTCGGGGAACAGGCGACCTGCCGGCCCGGGCATGAAGCCGGGTCGGCAGCGGACCTCTTCCAAGTCACACTGCGCTCGGTGGACTGTATGTCACACGAACTTCCCTGACAAACGCTCACGGAACGTTTTCCACGGAACTTCCAGACCACCGTCACGATGACTCATCATCGACGTACATCGTCGCCGACAGTTCCAGCGTTACACAAACGAGATCTGATGTTCCGACATCGAGATCTGCCCGGGACGCCCCGGTGACCACGCCCCGCCCGGTTCGCCCTATTTGGCCGGTTCCGGGAACGGCGGCTCGAGATTGCACCGCTGAATTTCATATGCGGGCACTCGCTCGAATCGGTAACTCGCGAAATGCAGCGCATCCTTGAAATTCTGCTTGAATCGCGGCCACGTCAGTTCCGACCGATAGGACGTCAGCAGGTCCTGCGTCTCGGGGCACGTGAGCGCGACCCGCGCCTCGGTCACCCATTCCTCGTCGAGGAATCCGGGCATCCACGGGTGCTTGTCGATCATTCCCGTGTCCACCACGACCCAGTCGGGGTACAGGTTCTTGTCGTGCCCGATACGGCCGTCGTCCAACCGCTCGGTGTGCGCCGCGAGCGGGTAGGCGAGACCCATCTGGTCCAGCACTCGCACATCGAGGCCGACGTTCATGCTCGTCATGCCGAGGTTCAGGAAGTAGACGGTGTGGCCTGCGCCGCCGTCCGGGATCGGAAGGGGCGGAGGAACGACGAACCAGTACGTGTAGTCGGCGGACGGGATGAGCAGGCCGCCGTCGGGAGTGTCCGAGATGGTCTGGACCATGGCGCGCATCCGCGGGTAGTCCAGATAATCGTCCGCGCGAATCGGGTGCGCATGACCGGTGTTGAGAACGTAGAAGGCGCGTTCGTCGACAATTCCGGAACGTCCGATAACGACACCTTCCGGCATTCCCGTCGTGTTCGACGCGAAAAATGCCCACACGACGGTGCCGACCCACAGGAAAGCCATTGCGAGGAAAATCGACGATTCCCTATTACGCCCCCACGCCGCCCGATCCGGAATTCGCACCGGAATTACGGCGACGGGAACGATGAAACAGAACAGAACGGGGAGAAGAACGCGGCCGTGCATGAAGTCGCCGCCGACGCGCAACGAGTACAGACCGAGGATCAGCCCGCTCGCGAGAATGAAGACGACGACGGCATTCTGCGTCCGCAACCAACCACGCAGGCGCGTCAGCCGATTCCCTTCGATGTGATGAACACCATCTTCGATGGACTTGTCCCGGCCGCGCCAGGCGATCACGGCGCCGGCGAACAGAAAGACGAGCGGCAGCCACAGCAGGTACGGGCCGAGCAGATTCCAGAGGTAGGCGAAACCCTGCGACCACTTGGCGCCGCCGGCGTCCTTCGACACCGCGGTGTTGGGGTACGGGAGGGCGTAGTAGCCCATGCGCCAGATCTGGTATCCCACCGGAACTATGCCGGCGACGAACACCATCGCCACGCGCACCACCCAGGTGAGACCGGGGGCGAGGAAGATCATGGCCAGCGACAGCACACCCAGGATCGCCAGCTCGGGGCGCACGAGGGGCCCCATGCCCGCGATGAACGAGAGAACGAGCACCGACGTGGTCGACGGGGTGGTGGCCTGACTCCATCGGACCAGCAGCAGCCACAGCAGCGCGATCCAGAAGATGACGAGGCAGCTTTCGAGACCCGACGTCGCGAAGTCGCGGGCCGGGGGCACCGCGATGTAGACGAGCACACCGGCGGGCATCAGGAACAGCGTGCCGCCGCCGGCGAAGGACCCACCGCGGTACAGGCGCGCGGTGCCGAACATGGCGAGCACGATCGCCGCCGTGGACAGGATCAGCGCGATCGTCAGGACGACGTATTCGAGCCGGGCCTGGGAGAGCCAGCTGAACGCGTAGACGATGTACGTCCACGCGGTACTGGTGTTGGCCTCGACACGCTCGCCCGAGTTGAAGACCGGACCGTTGCCCGCGAGGAGGTTGCGGACCGTGCGCAGCACGATCAGACCGTCGTCGGCAATCCATCGCCGTTCCCAGGCACCCCAGAACATCAGGAGAGCCGAGATGGCCACACCCCCGAGGAAGACCACCCTCGAGAGGATGGCCTTCCGGTGGCGTTCGGTGGTCCGCTCCGCGGCGGCGTCCGAGTCCTCGGCGCCTCCTACCAAGTCAGACGAGGTAGACAGCGACACCCACCACTCCGATCCAGGCAATCGCGAGGAGTTGGAGCACGCGGTCGCCCAGCGCGATCTCCTCGGGCTCCCCCGCCTCGCCGCCGTCGACGTCGACGGCGTAACGCAGGATCGCGATGGTGAACGGCACCATCGAGATGGCGTACCAGTTGGTGGCCTTCAGGTCGTCCTGCTGGAACGCCCACAGTCCGTAGCAGAGCACGACCGCGGTGGCGCTGAGCGTCCAGACGAAACGCAGGTACGTCGTGGTGTAGTTCTCGAGGGACTTGCGAATCTTCGCGCCGGTGCGCTCCGCGAGCTGCAGTTCGGCGTACCGCTTACCGGCCGCCATGAACAGCGAACCGAACGCCATGACCAGCAAGAACCACTGCGACAGCGCGATCTCGGCGGCCACACCGCCTGCGATGGCGCGCAGCAGGAACCCGGACGAGACGATGCAGATGTCGAGGACGGCCTGGTGTTTGAGACCGAAGCAGTAGGCCAGCTGGATGCCGATGTAGACGGCCATCACGACCGCCAGCTGCCAGTTGGCGAGGAACGACAGGGCGATGGACCCGCCGAGCAGCACGACCGCCATGCCGAACGCCAGGTTGACGGGCAGCACACCGGCCGCGATGGGGCGGAATCGCTTGGTGGGGTGCGCGCGGTCCGCCTCGACGTCCATCGCGTCGTTGACGAGGTAGATGCCGGACGCTGCCATGCAGAACACCACGAAGGCGAGTGCGACGGGAAGCAGGACGTCGGATTCCGTCGCCGTGCCCGCGGCGACGGGAGCTGCGAGGACCAGGACGTTCTTGACCCACTGACGCGGGCGGACGGCCTTGACGATGCCTGCCGCCAGGGATGTCGGGGGTCCGGTGACGACGGCCGGTTCCTCGCTCATTTCTCTCCAAACTTCTGCTCGGCCTTCAGCACCGCGACCGCAGAGGCGGCCCCCAGGGCAGATCCGGCGAGCACATCGGTCGGGTAGTGCACTCCCAGAACGAGCCGGGAGAGCAGCATCGGCGGTACCAACAACGCAGGCAAGGGTAGCCCGGTGAGACGGCCGAGCAGCACGGCAGCCGCTGTCGTGGACGTCGCGTGCGACGACGGGAAGCTCAATTTGCTGGGCGTCGACACGTTGACCTGGATCGACGGGTCGTTCGGCCGGGGGCGGCGGACGATGCGTTTGATCACGATCGAGGCCGCGTGGGCGCCGACGGCACCCACCGCGACTCCCGCCCACTGCCGGCGACGAGGCTTGTCGAGTGCCGCGCCGATGCCGGCGACGGCCACCCACCCGAGGGCGTGCTCACCGAAGTGCGACATTCCCCGGGCGGTCGAGACGACGCCGGGACGGCTCGCGATCGTCGACTGGACGGTGTGCAGGATCTGGATCTCACTGGATGCCGAAGACACGTTCCCACCTCTCCTTACTGGTCAGGGCAGGAACGGCGTCCTGGTACTCGCGCTTGAGTTCGGGGAACCGCTGGGCCAGTTCACGGCGCAGCCGGATCGCTTCCTTCAGCAGCGCGAGCGCCAGCTTGGGGTTGCGCTTGCGGTAGACGACTCCTCGCCCGTCCGCGGTGGTGACGGTGACGCCGTCCACCTGGGACAGCAGGAACCACCGCGCGTCGATGGTGGGCACGTTGAGCTGGGGACGCTCGTGGTGCTGCTCGTGCGCGGGTTTCACGTTGTGGACCAGGCCCTTGCCGAGACGCACGATCTTCGCGAGCGGGTTCGTCGGCAGGCCGACCGCGCCGACTTCCTCACCGGAGGGCAGCGGCAGGCTCGTCGACGACGGCAGCACGACGGCGTCCGGGTACTCCTTGCGCATCGCGTGGACGTTGCCGAGCGCGGTCGGGAGCAGTTCGAAGATGTGCTCGGGGCCCTGCAGGAAGTCGGCGATGGCCTGGTTCTGGATCGCGACGGTCGAGTACTCGAGGCACAGCAGATGCTTGATCGTGGCCTTGACGGTGTTGATCACGAGTCCGCGGCCGTTGCCCGGCATGTGCAGGGCCGCGACGACGAGCCGGTTACGGAGGTGGAAGTACGCCTGCCAGTCGATGGCGTCGTCCTTGTCGCTCCACGCCATGTGCCAGATCGCGGCACCGGGCATGGTCACGGTCGGGTAGCCGGCATCACGGGCACGTAGGCCGTATTCGGCGTCGTCCCATTTGATGAACAGCGGCAGTGGCTGACCGAGTTCCTCGGCGGCCTGCCGCGGGATCATGCACATCCACCAGCCGTTGTAGTCGACGTCGATCCGGCGGTGCAGCAGCCGGGAGTTCTCGCGGTCACTGAGCGGGTACCGGGAGAAGTCGTGGTCGTACTCGACGTTCGGGGCGGCCGTCCACATGAAGATGGACCGGTCGACGACCTCGCCCATCGAGTGCAGGTGACTGCGCTCCTGGAGGTTCAGCATCTGCCCGCCGACGAGCATCGGCGACTTCGCGAACCGCGACATCGCCAGCGCGCGCAGGATCGAGTCGGGTTCGATCTCGATGTCGTCGTCCATGAACAGGATGTGCTGGCAGTCGGTGGTCTTCAGCGCCTCGTACATGATCCGGCTGTAGCCGCCGGACCCGCCGAGGTTCGCCTGGTCGTGGATGGCCAGCCGGTCGCCGAGCGCTTCGGCGGCCTCCGTGAAGCCGGGCTCGTCCTTGACCTTGCGGGTGCCCTGGTCCGGGATGATGACGGCCTTGACCACGTCCATGACGAGCTCGTCGGACGCCAGCGCCGTCAGCGCCTTGACGCAGTCGGTCGGCCGGTTGAACGTGGGGATGCCGACGGCGACGGTGGCCTCACCGGGGGCGTCGACCGGCGCGTACCAGCCGGCGCTCTCCAACACGACCTCGGTGTCGGTGGTGATGTCGAACCAGATCCAGCCGCCGTCCTCGAACGGGGCGAGTTCGATCTCGAATTCCAGCGCGGCGTCACCGTCCTGGAACTCGCGGCCCTCGACGTGGATGCGCGACGAGTCGGCCTTCGAGCGGTACACGTCGATGCGGCAGTGCCCCGACAGCTCGAGACGCAGCACCACGGAGTTCAGGGTGCTCCACCGGCGCCAGTAGCTGGCCGGGAACGCGTTGAAGTAGGTGCAGAACGACGCCTCCGCCTCGGCGCCGACCGACAGCGAGGTGCGCGACAGCGAATGCGCGCGACGGCTGTTGGTCTTCGCCTCCTCCAGGTAGAGGGTGCGGACGTCGAGCGGCTCGCCGGCACGCGGCAGGATCACCCGCTGCAGCAGCGACTTGCCGAGTAACGGGGCGTCCTCGGTGACCTTCTCGGATTCGAGCAGATGTCGGGCGCTCATTCGGCATCCCCCACCAGGGCCGCACCGGATTCGAAGTGCGGACGCAGGGAGTTGTCGAACATCGACAGCGCGCTGGCGATCGCCATGTGCATGTCCAGGTACTGGTAGGTGCCGAGACGGCCGCCGAACAGAACCTTGTTCGACGCCATCTCCTCCTTCGCGCGGTCGCGGTAGGCGGCGAGCATCGCGCGGTCGTCGGGGGTGTTGATCGGGTAGTACGGCTCGTCCTTGCTCTCCGCGAACCGCGAGAACTCCCGCATGATGACCGTCTTGTCCTTCGGGTAGTCCCGCTCCGGGTGGAAGTGGCGGAACTCGTGGATCCGGGTGAAGGGCACGTCGGCGTCGTTGTAGTTCATGACCGGGGTTCCCTGGAAGTCGCCGGTCTCGAGCACCTCGGTCTCGAAGTCGAGGGTGCGCCAGCCCAGCTCGCCCTCGGAGTAGTCGAAGTAGCGGTCGAGGGGGCCGGTGTAGACGACGGGGGCGTCGGGGCTCTCGGCACGCAGGTCGTCGCGGACGTCGAACCAGTCGGTCTCGAGCCGGACCTCGATCTTCGGGTCCTTCGCCATGTTCTCGAGCCACGCGGTGTAGCCGTCGACGGGCAGGCCCTCGTACGTGTCGTTGAAGTAGCGGTTGTCGAACGTGTACCGCACCGGCAGGCGGGTGATGTTGCCCGCGGGCAGGTTCTTGGGGTCCGTCTGCCACTGCTTGGCGGTGTAGTCGCGCACGAACGCCTCGTACAGCGGCCGCCCGATCAGGGAGATCGCCTTCTCCTCCAAGTTGGACGCAGACGCCGAGTCGATCTCGCTGGACTGTTCGGCAATCAGCTTCCGCGCCTCGTCGGGGGTGAAGTAGCGCCCGAAGAACTGCGACACGAGGCCCAGCCCCATCGGGAACTGGTACGCCTGCCCCTTGTGCAGCGCGAACACGCGGTGCTGGTAGTTCGTGAATTCGGTGAACTGGGTGACGTAGTCCCACACTCTCTTGTTCGAGGTGTGGAACAGGTGCGCTCCGTACTTGTGGATCTCGATGCCGGTCTCGGGTTCGGCCTCCGAATAGGCGTTTCCGCCCAGGTGATGACGACGGTCGAGCACCAGCACACGCTTACCCAGCTGTGTTGCTGCACGCTCGGCGACGGTCAGTCCGAAAAATCCGGAGCCGACGACGATGAGGTCGTACCGGCCAGGGGCGGTTGTCTCTGGGGTTGCAGCGGTCACGATGAACCAGGGTAAGCGACTCCGCCGCCCGTGCGCGGCCAAGGGGGGCAAGGACCCCTTCCGCACGCACGAGGAGTTCTCCCTGTATTCACCGGTTCTGCAGACCTCGTTGTTCCCGCCGACGCGGCGATCGCGCTTCATGAGCGGGTGCGCATCGTCCAGCTGGCGAACTTCTACGGACCGCGGTCGGGTGGGCTTCGCACCGCTCTCCACAACTGGGGTCAGGGGTACGTCGAACGCGGGCACGAGGTGGTCCTCGTCGTCCCAGGTCAGCGCGACTGCGAGGAGCTGCTTCCGAGTGGGGTCCTGCGGATCACGCGGTCTGCTCCCACCATCCCCGCGACCGGCGGTTATCGCGTGGTCAATCCGCGGCGGGTGGCCGACGTCGTCAGCGGTCTGCGACCCGACGTCCTGGAGGTGTCCGACCGGCTCACTCTGCGCGGTTTCGGGGGCTGGGCCCGCACCCGCGGGGTACGCAGTGTGGTCGTGTCACACGAACGCCTCGACCGGCTGCTCGGCCAACTCGCTCCGCGCCGCGTGGCCCGCGGCTGGGCCGACGTCGCGAACCGCCGGATGGCCCGCAACTACGACGCCGTCGTCTGCACGACGGACTTCGCGAGCGAGGAGTTCACCCGGATCGGGGCCCGCAACCTGCACCGGGTCCCGCTCGGTGTCGACCTCACGATGTTCCACCCCGGCAAACACGACCAGGTGATGCGCGACTCCTTCGCCGACCCGGCGCAGCGTTTCCTACTGCACTGCGGCCGGCTGTCGGTGGAGAAACAGGTGGAACGGAGCATCGACGCCGTCCGGCTGCTGCGGCGGCAGGGCCACGACGCCCGGCTGGTCATCGCCGGGGACGGCCCGCGGCGCGAGGCGCTGCAGTACCGGGCCCGTGGGCTCCCCGTGCACTTCACCGGGTTCATCCATGACAAGGGCCGCCTGGCGTCGCTGTTCGCGTCGGCGGACGTGTCGCTGGCGCCCGGACCGCACGAGACGTTCTGCCTGTCGGCGCTCGAGTCGCTGGCGGCGGGCACCCCGGTGGTCGCGTCACAGTCGTCGGCGCTCACCGAGATCATCACACCCGGCTGCGGCGCCCTGGCCAGGGACCGGGGTCCCGCGTTCGCCGAAGCGGTGAGCGCCATACTCGCGATCCCCTCACACACGCGCCGAGCCTCGGCCCGGCGGCGGGCCGAGGACTTCGGCTGGGGCGAGTCCGTCGACGGGATGCTCGCCGTGTTCGAGGGAGCCGGTCCGCTCTGCTCCGTCTAACTGCCGCCCGTCGGTAACCACTCGCGCAGCACGCTGGCGTCGATCACCTGTGCGCCCAGCTTCTCGGTCCAGATGATGGTTCCGTTGGTGTACATCCGGAATTTCCCCGCCTCCGACGGCAGCATCAACTCGGGGCCGATCGGCGCTCCCAGTGTGCTGTTGACCCCGCCGAGTTCCCTGTACTTCTCGGCGATCGGCGAACCCTCGGTGGTGCCGACGGTGTCCTCGTCCTCACCCGCGGACGCGAGGGTGGACTCGGGTTCGGGGGCGGCCGGCGGTGCGGGGACGCCGAGTCCGTCACCGACCGTGAACCAGTCGGACTTGAGCTTCAGCTTCGACCGCGCCTCGGCGCCCGTCGCCTCGGCGGTGCCCGACGATCCGACCACCTTCACACCGGTGACGCGTCCGCCGTCGACTCCGAAGTTGTTGCGGGTGACCACCTCGAACGATTCGAGGTCTCCGACATTGAACGCGGATGCGATGTCACCCGCGGTGAGGGTCACGGTCCAGTCGTGGTTCGGCGACACGGTGTCGCCCTGGTCCTCGACGGACGGGAACTCGCCGCCCGCGGTGTATCCGCCTGTGGACGAGGAAAATTCGGCGGCGACGGGCTTGTTGTCCTTGGTCAGGATCATGCCCTTGGTGGAACGGACGGCGTCGGTGGTCCGGGGGTCTTCCTTCGCGGAGCCCCCGTACACCTGGCAGCTCTGGGTGTCGCAGGTCTTCGCCCACTCTTCCCGGTTCTCGGCGGCGGCGTAGGAGCGGGCCGCGACGGCCTGCGCCCGAAGCGCCTCGGCCCCACCGGTGTCGGCCCAACCGGCTTTCGCCTCGGCGGGCACGACGCCCAGGAGGTAGTCGTCCATGTCGAGGACGTTGACGGTGCGGACGGCGGCGCCGTCGAGCGCGACCCCGAGAGCGCCGCGGTAAGGGGTGTCACCGGCGCACAGCTTCAAGTGCTCGTTCGCGGGACGGTCCGGGGCCAGGTCGACCGGGTCCACCCACGGATGGTCGGTGGCGTCCTGCCACAGGACCTCGCCGGCACATCCGCGGGTCACCACGACGTTGGCGCCGCCGTCGGCGGTCGGCGTGAGGTGGACGGCCTCTCCCGGTCCGACGGGCTTGCCGGCGACGACGGCGCCGGCGTCGGAGTAGACGTCGAGCGGCTGATCGTCACGTGCCTGCAGCCGGACGCTGATCTGTGCGTCGGTGAGGGTGCCGAGGGTGGTGCCGCCGTAGTAGTGACCGAGGATGCGCTCGGCCGCCCACCCCTGATCCTTCGCGTATCCGTAGGCACCCCATTGGCCCATCCCGCGGCCGTGGCCGTTGCCGTGCCCGGAGAGCGTGAACGGCGTGTCGGAGGCGACGGTTTCCCGGACGTCCTGACCGGAGGAGCGCAGATGCACGACGACGCCGGTGACGGCGCCGACGACGAGGACGGGTGCGATGCCGAGCGCCGACGCGCGCAGAAGTGTGGCCGTGAATCCGCGCGGGGCGGGACGGCCCGCGATGTACCGCCTCCTGCGGGTCCAGGCAGGCCTACCTGCACGAACCCCGAATTCGGTCTTCGCCATCACTGCACTCCTCATCGCTGAACAACGAGCGCTGAGACGGGGCGTGCACCTCGTCTCAGCGGGTCCGAGAAATTCGGGATAAAGTCTCAATGTAAGGTTGAGCGTTATGGACCTGTGTGACTAGTGTGGCAAGAGTGGTTGGAGTTAGCAACAACAGTCTCTTCAGTCACACGAGCATCACGAGTTGCAGACACGCGAGGTCGCTCGCAGGAAACTACAACTGAGGAGAGTCCCCCTTGCCGCACCGTCGACCGAAGCCCTCGATCGTCCTCGGGGCTGTCGCCGCTCTGGCTGTCGCAAGTCCCGTCGCGGTCTACGGCATCAGTAGCGCACCCTCCGACGTCAAATCCACGAACGAAACCTCCAACTCGGCAGTGTCCACCGAGATCGCGCAGGTCGTGCTGTCGCAGATCCCCGACATCGTGATTCCGCTGAAGGAACTGACCGGGCTGAACCTGCCCGACGTCAACATCGGCGACCTCCGGAACCTGAAGATCCCGCCGTACCTCCACATCCCCAGCAACGTGCAGCTCCCGGGCGGAATCCAGATCCCGAACCTGCAGATCCCACTGAAGCTCCCCGCCCCGGGCGACGTCTCCGACCCCGCGATCCTGCCCCCGGCCGATCAGCAGCCCGGCACGATCGTCAAGGAACTGTCGCGCGACACCCCGTTCAGCATGGTGGCGCTCACCTCCGAGACCCTCGCGTCCGCGGAGTCGAAGGTCCGGGCGCTGCAGGCCGATGGAACGTGGGGACAGTGGGTCTCCCCCGACATGATCGACACGCGTCGCACGGACAAGACGGCGTCGGACGGCAAGGTCGCCACCGAACCCGTCTACGTCGGGCTGACGAAGGCGATCCAGATCCTGACCCCCACCTCGCTCCCTGCACCGGCAGGTGCACCCGCTGCAGTTCCCGCTCCCGCACCGGCACCCGAAGCCCCTGCTCCCGCCGCCGACGGGGCCGCACCGCTCGGTTACACCCCTGCCGCCGTCAACACGCCGTTGCGGCAGCAACCGGCACGCGCGGGCGCCGACGACGTCACCGCCGTGCTCATCGAACCGGGCAGTGGTCCCGGCGACGCGACGCTCGGCGACATCGCGAGCCCCCTCGACAGCGGCGGTCCCAAGGTCATCAGCCGCCAGCAGTGGGGCGCCGACGAGTCCATCCGGTGCCAGGACCCCGACTACGACGACTTCATCGGCGGCGCCACCGTGCACCACACCGCGGGAGCCAACGACTACTCGAAGGCCGAGTCGGCCGAGATCGTCCGGGCGATCTACGCCTACCACGCGCAGACACTCGGCTGGTGCGACATCGGATACAACGCACTGGTCGACAAGTACGGCCAAATCTTCGAGGGGCGCGCAGGCGGTCTCGACCGTCCGGTCCAGGGCGCGCACGCGGGCGGGTTCAACGAGAACACCACCGGAGTCGCGATGATGGGCGACTTCTCGTCCGAGGATCCGCCGCAGGCCACCCTCGACGCCGTCGGCAAGTTCCTGGGCTGGAAGCTCGGCAAGGCCGGACTCGACCCACTCGGCGAGACGACGATGTACTCCGAGGGCACCGAATTCACTCCCTATGCGGAGGGTGAGGCCGTCGATCTCCCGGTGATCTTCGCGCACCGCGACGTCGGCAACACGTCCTGCCCCGGAGACGCGGCGTACTCACACATGGACGAGATCCGGCAGATCGCGGCGGCCAACCTCGGCGGCGGCAACGCCTCGCTGGCCTCGGACGCACCCTCGGGTGAGGCTCCGGCGCCGTCCGGCGGTCCGGGCACGGACGCAAGCTCCAGCCTCGGCGCCGGAATCCCTGCCCTGGTCAACGAACTGCTGCGGCTCACCGACCCGTCGCCGGTCGCCCAGAAGTGGGTGGCGGAAGGCGGCGACACCGGCCGGCTCGGCCAGGCCATCACCGGACTGCTGCAGGCCAAGGCCGGTAACTCGGGCGCACAGTTCGCCAACGGCGCCATCTTCACCTCGCCCAACGGCGGCGTGTGGGCGGTCCTCGGACAGATCTTCACGACGTGGCAGAACCTCGGAGCCGACAACGGCGAACTGGGCCTGCCGACCAGTGACGAGTACCCGATCCCGGGCGGTCTCCGCACCGACTTCGAGAACGGTTCGCTGATCTTCAACGAGATCACCGGCATCGTCACCAAGGTGTTGAAGACCTACAACGACACCTACGCGGAGGCCTACAGGAACGGTGCCCCGGTCGATGCCGCGGCGCCCGTCGCACCGCCCGCGGACCCGGCACAGGTTCCGCCGGCTCCGGCCGAGCCCGCTCCGGCTCCGGCACCCGAACCGGCTCCCGCGCCCGCTCCCGTCGAGCCGGCACCGGTTCCGGCCGGCTGATCGGGTTTCACCTCTCGGGCGCTGGTGGTCTCAGGACCACCAGCGCTCGAGCACTTTCGCGACCCCGTCGTCCCAGTTGGTGGCCGTCACCTCGTCGGCGGCGGCCTTGGCGTCGGGGTGCGCGTTCTCGACGGCGACACCCCGGCCCGCGAGGTTCAGCATCGGAATGTCGTTGGGCATGTCACCGAAGGCCACGATGTGCGACGCCGTCACGCCGAGTCGTTCCGCCACCAGCGCGAGACCCGACGCCTTCGTGATTCCCGACGCCGACAGTTCGATCAGCCCGTTGTCGGTGGAGAACGTGACGTCCGCACGGCGACCGATGTGCGGCGCCAGCGCGTCCACCATCGCCTGACTGGACATTTCCGGCACCCGGATCAGCAACTTCACCGCGGGGGCCGCGACGACCTCGTTCTCGGACATCTCGGTGTTGTCGGGGTTGAGCCAGGCGTGCTGGTAGCCGGGCGAACTCACGAACTGCGGTGTCGCGGCGTCGTGAGCGCTCACCCCGACACGCTCCGCCGCGAGCCCCGCGCCGGGCAGCACGCGGAGCGCGATCTCCGACAGCCACGTGAGGGTGTCGACGTCGAGGGTCGCGGCGCTGAGCACGCGGTCGCTGTCGCTGTCGTAGATGACGGCGCCGTTGGCACAGACGGCCAGCGGCGCGTAGCCGAGGCCCTCGACCACGGGATGGATCCAGCGCGGGGGCCGGCCGGTGGCCAGCACGAAAGGAGTTCCCGACGCGACCACCGACGCGACGGCGTCGCGGGTGCGAGCACTGATGCGCTCGTCCTCCCCGATCAGGGTGCCGTCGACATCGGACGCTACAAGGCTCGGTCGGTCTGGGCTCACCCAGCCATTCTGCCTGCCGAGTCCGCGGCGCCACCGGGCGGCCGTTACCGGGCCCGCCGTTCCTCGGCTTCGCGGCGGTCCATCTCGGTGGCCTCCTCGATGGTGGGCGCACTGCCGCCGAGTCGCCGGGGCACCCAGTACTCGCCCGCCGGATGGTCGAATCCGTCCTGCACCCGGCGCAGGATCGCGTCCATCTCCGTGTGCAGGGTTTCGGTAAGGGCCTCCGCCGGTTCCCGCGGCTCGATCGGCCGGCCGACCTCGACGGTCACCGGAAACCGATGCCGCCCAAGTTGTCTCGGCTGCCCCTTCGTGGCGATCCGCTGAGCACCCCACACGATGACGGGCACGATCGGCACCCGGGCGTCGATCGCCATACGCGCCGCACCCGACTTCAGTTCCTTGATCTCGAAGCTCCGGCTGATGGTCGCCTCCGGGTACACACCCACCAGTTCGCCCTCGCGCAGCCGCTCCACCGCGGCGAGGTAGGCGCCCGCGCCGGCGGTCCGGTCGACCGGGATGACCCCGCACCCGCGCATCAGGAACGCCATCACCTTGTTGTTCGCGAGTTCGGCCTTGGCCATGAGCCGCAGTTTGCGGTCCACCGCACCGACCGCGAGTGCCAGCTGGACGAAGTCCAGGTAGCCGGTGTGATTGACCGCGAGCACCGCCCCACCCTCGGTGGGGATGTTGTCCAGGCCGACTCGCGTCATCCTCAACCCCTGGAACAGGGACAACGCCTTGGCCGTCGACTCGACAGCCGTGTAGACAGGCTCCACCGCCACCTTCTAGCTACCGGTCTCCCGGGCCCGACGGGACTGTGCCTTCGCCTCGGCGTCGGCGGCGTCCATCTTGTTCGCTTCGTCGAGTGTCGGCGCGCTTCCACCGAGGCGCGCGGGCACCCAGTACTCGCCTGCCGGGTGGTCGTAGCCCTGCTGGAGGTCGGCGAGCATCGTCGTCATCGTGGCATGCAGCTTCGCGGTCAGCTCGGCCGCGGGTTCGAATGGCTGGATCGGCTCACCGACGGCGATCGAGATGGGAGTGTTCGTGCGGCCCAGCCGCTTCGGGAACCCCTTGGTCCACACCCGCTGCGCCCCCCAGATGACCACCGGGATGATCGGGACATTCGCCTCGATCGCCATGCGCGCGGCACCCGACTTGAATTCCTTGATCTCGAAGCTCCGGCTGATGGTGGCCTCCGGGTACACACCCACCAGTTCGCCGCGGCGCAGGAAGTCGACGGCCGCCTTGTACGAATCCGCGCCGGCGGCCCGGTCGACCGGAATGTGCTTGAGCGCGCGCATGATCGGGCCCGAGATCTTGTTGTCGAACACTTCCTTCTTCGCCATGAAGCGGACGTACCGCTTCACCCTGCGGGCCGGAAGTCCGGCGTAGGTGAAGTCCATGTAGCCGGTGTGATTGATCGCGATCACCGCCCCACCCGTCGACGGAATGTGCTGATCGCCCTCGACCGTGAACTTCAGCCCCTCGAGGGCGAATACGGTGCGGGCGATGCCGATGACGGTTCGGTAGACGGGTTCCACAATCGGCTAGCGTAGCCGGGTATCCGCGATCTGGCCCGCCGTCGGGGACGGACATTCGGTGGGGAGTCGACAGAAAGGGCGCGCTGGAGATGGCTGGCAGGGGCAGGAGGGCGCTCATCGCGCCGGTCGTCGCGGTGATCCTCGGCGCGGGGGTGGCGTGCGATTCGCAGTCCGGCATCCCGACGGACGAGCCCCCGGCCGACACCGTTTCCGCGCCCACATCCGCCGCCGAGCCCACGACCACCACGCCGCCTGCCCCGGTGCCGCAGGTGATCGTCGGCGACGTGCCCGGCAACCCCGCAGCGGTCGACGCCGTCCGCGCCTGGGCCACCGACCTGGTCACCCGGCCCGACACCGTCCCCGCGAAATGCTGGACGCTGCCGTCCGCCCAGGCCGCCGACCAGTACGCCGACACGTCCGCGATCCTCGGGGCGCTCGCGCAACCCGGCGTCGACGGACAGTTCGCGGTGTCGTGGACAGGCGGCGGCACCACGGTGTCCGTCAAACGCAGCGAGATCGCGTCCGGCTACGCCTGCCCGCACGTCCACCCCGCCGGGACCGTCGACTTCTACACCCCCGCCGACGCCGAGTACGCCGTCACCCGATTCCTGTCTCGGGAGTCGGGCGCGCCGGTGAACAGGGCGGACACCGAGACCGCCTACCCGCTGATCTGCCCCGGCTTCAGCCCCTGGGACCCGTCCGGCACGGGCACCGGCGGCAGGCCGCCGCTCCAGCTCGACCCCGACGTCCTCGCCGGGACCACGGCGTTCGCCGCCGACGCGATGACCGCCACCCCGGTCCGCGGCGACTACCTGGAAGTGTCCGTTCCCGTCACCGACGTGTCCGGTGTGACGAACACCAGGCAGGTCACGCTGTCCATCGGCCCCGACGGCTACTGCCTGGGCGAAGTGACCTGACCGCACGTGAGTGGCATGGTGTGCTGGAGCGCGCATTGCCACTCACCTGGGGGGAACGCCTACTCTGGAACAGTCGCTCAGCTCCCAGGAGGCATACCAGTGCAGGTCACCAGCGTCGGACACGCCGGATTCCACATCCAGACCGAGGCAGGCTCGATCCTGTGCGACCCCTGGGTGAACCCCGCGTACTTCGGGTCCTGGTTCCCGTTCCCGGACAACACCCAGCTCGACTGGGACACCCTGGGCAACTGCGACTACCTGTACGTGTCGCACCTGCACAAGGACCACTTCGACCCGGAGAACCTGAGCAAGCACGTCAACAAGGACGCAACGGTGCTGCTCCCCGACTACCCGGTGCCGGACCTCAAGCGTGAACTCGAGGCGCTGGGCTTCCACACGTTCTTCGAGACCGAGGATTCGGTCAAGCACAAGGTCACCGGCCCCAAGGGTGACCTCGACGTCATGATCATCGCGCTGCGCGCCCCCGCGGACGGTCCGATCGGCGACTCGGGTCTCGTGGTGTCCGACGGCGAGACCACGTGTTTCAACATGAACGACGCGCGCCCCGTCGACATGGACGTCCTGCACGACGAGTTCGGCAAGATCGACATCCACCTGCTGCAGTACTCGGGCGCCATCTGGTACCCGATGGTCTACGACATCCCCACCAAGACGAAGGCCAACTTCGGCAAGCAGAAGCGGCAGCGAGGCATGGACCGCTGCCGCAGCTACATCGAGCAGGTCGCGGCCACGTGGGTGGTGCCGTCCGCCGGACCGCCGGTGTTCCTCGACGACGCCCTGCGCTACCTGAACGACGACCGGGGTGACGAGGGCAACATCTTCCCCGACCAGATCACGTTCCTCGAGCAGATGCGGATCCACGGCAACGACGGCGGCATCCTGATGATCCCGGGGTCCACCGCGGACCTGAAGGGCGGCGAGCTGACGCTCACGCACCCGATCCCGGACGCCGAGGTCGACAAGATCTTCTCCGACAAGGCCGCGTACATCGAGGACATGGCGAAGCGCATGGCGCCGGTCCTCGCCGCCGAGAAGGCCACGTGGGCCCCCGCCGAGGGTGAGCCGCTGCTGGAGGCGCTCAAGGCGAAGTTCGAGCCGATCATGAAGCAGTCCGACCTGATCTGCGACGGCATCGGCTACCCCGTCGGCCTGGTGATGGGCGACGAGACCGTCGTCCTCGACTTCCCGCAGCGCACCGTCCGTCCGCGCGGCGAGAAGGACGGCAAGTACCGCTACGGCTTCCGCATCGCCCCCGAATTGGTGCGCACGGTGCTGCGCGACGACGAGCCCGACTGGGTGAACACCATCTTCCTGTCCACCCGCTTCGAGGCCTGGCGCGTCGGCGGATACAACGAATTCCTCTACACGTTCTTCAAGTGCCTCACCGACGAGCGCATCGCGTACGCCGACGGCTGGTTCGCCGAGGCCCACGACGACTCCGCGTCGATCGAACTCGGCGGGTACGAGATCCAGCGTCGGTGCCCGCACCTGAAGGCCGACCTGTCGAAGTTCGGCGTCGTCGACGGCACCAGCCTCACCTGCAACCTGCACGGCTGGCAGTGGGACCTCGAATCCGGTCGCTGCAAGACGTCCAAGGGACACGAACTGCGGTCCACCAAGCTCTGACCCCGGCGGGCGAACGTACCCTTCGGCGCATCTGAGGCGTCGAAGGGTACGTTCACCCGGCAGCAGCGGCGTCGGCGCGGACCGGCGGCAGCCACCGACGCACCAGGACCGCCGACAGCAGCACGGGAACGGCCAGTGCCGCGACGAACGTCGTGACCGACAGCCACAGGGATCCGACGGCGACCCCCGCGTAGATCAGCACCGCGGCCACCTCACCGAGCAGTCCGGCCACCGATGTGACGGTGGCGCGTGCGGGACCGGTAATCGCATCCTGTACGCGCGCTTCCGACACGATCATCGCGTTGCCGAGGATGCCGTAGCCGACGCCGAGCGCGAGGAATCCGGGGACACCGCCGAGCAGCGCGCCCCCGCCGAGCAGGATCGCGGCGACGGCGACGGCCCGCCCCATCGTCACGGCACGCATCGACGCCGTGCGTCCGGCGAGGGCTGTGCCGACCACCTGACCGCTCACCGTGATCGCGACGAGCAGCGGTACGGACGCCGTCGATGTTCCGCCGTCGCGCGCGAGCAGCCCGAAGTACTCGTCGAACGCCAGGAACGCGATCAGCACCGCCGACAGCAGCACTCCGCGCCGGACCACCGCCTCCCGCGTCACCTCGCCGAGGCCGGCGCGCAGCATCGCGGCATACCGGGCCGCGAGTCCCCGTCGTGCGTCCGTGGCGGCGAGGGTCTCGTCCGACTCCTCGGCCTCGGGTGCCGCGGGCAGCAGCAGGGCGAAGCCCCCGTGGACCACGGTCGCACCGACGCTCACCCACCCGACCAGCGGATATCCGCCGAGGACGTAGAGCGTCGCCGCCGTCAGGGTCGCGAGAAGGTTGCACACCATGGCGCCGGAGTTGGCGTAGCCGAGCAACCTCGCGAAGTCACCGGCAGCGCCTCGCGCCACGAGTTCGTCGTACAGCAACGCCTCGAACGTGCCCGACTGGATGGCGCCGCTGATGCCCCACAACACGAATCCGGCCGCGAATCCCGCGTACGACGGCATGAGGATCCACACCGTGAATCCGGCCGTGTACAGCACTGATGCGAACGCCAGGAGGCCACGTCGAGACACGGTGTCGGCCCACGCGCCGGACGGCACCTCGGCGACGAAGGACACGACCGACCAGATGACGAACAGGGACGAGATCTGACCGACGCTCAGTCCGTGGTCGGCGAACAGCAGGTCGTACAGACCGTAGAGCGGGATGAGGTCGCGCGTGGACACGTAGCCGACCACGCGGACGGCGAGAGAACGCTGCGAACTGGGTCAAGGCTGGGCGGCGGGATATCTCACGCGCCCAGTTTCGCACTCCACGCCGGGGGTGTCACCCCGTTTTCGGCCTATCCGACGGTGGGCGGCTGATCGACGAGCTGGGCCATGTAGAGCTGGTCGCCCATCTTGTCCATCAGTTCGATCTGCGTCTCCAGGTAATCGATGTGATCCTCTTCTTCCTCGAGGATCGTCTCGAGCAGTTTCGCCGACGTGGCATCGCCCTTGTCGCGGCACATCTGGATGCCCGGACGCAGACGCTCGACGACCTCGACTTCGATGGAGAGGTCGGAATGAAATTGCTCGCGCAGGTCCTGCCCGATGCGCAGCGGCAGCAGCTTCTGATAGTTCGGAAGCGCCTCGAGAAACAGGATCCGGTCGGTGAGGATCTCGGCGTGATTCATCTCCTCGATGGACTCCGCCCGAGTCTTGTCCGCCAGTTTGGTGAAGCCCCAATTGGCCTGCATCTTGGAGTGCAGGAAGTACTGGTTGATCGCAGTCAGCTCACTGGTCAACTGTTCGTTGAGAAGAGCAATGACTTCGTCGTCGCCGCGCATGACTTCTCCGTTCGCCCCGGTTGAGGCGAACGTACCACTGGCAGTGTCCGCGATGTAGTCGATCGCGGGATTCAGTTGTGCTGCGGTTTCGTCACGCGGCCACGCTGTCGGCGGCGGACCGCTCCAGAATCTCCTTCAACCGATCGACGCAGGTTCCACATCCCCATCCGGCGCCGCAACGCTCACCGATGGCGTCCGCACTGTCAGCTCCGGCAGCACAGTGCTCGTGCACTTCGTCTTCCGTCACTGCCTTGCAGATGCACACGAACATGTGGAGCTCCTCACCAACTCGATTAGGTAAGGGTTACATCATTTCGGCATTCGCGCAAGGGTAGCCTTCCCAAAATCCTGAGCCTGCGTTCATGGCTTCAGGACATCCGTCCCGACGAACGGCACGAGCGCCTCGGGCACCCGCACGGTGCCGTCGGACTGCTGGTGGTTCTCCAGGATGGCGACGATCCACCGGGTGGTGGCGAGGGTGCCGTTGAGGGTCGCGGCCGTCTGCGGCTTCCCGTTCTCGTCGCGGTACCGGACACCGAGACGACGCGCCTGGAACGTCGTGCAGTTGGACGTCGAGGTGAGCTCGCGGTACGCCTGCTGCGTGGGCACCCAGGCCTCGCAGTCGAACTTGCGGGCCGCCGACGACCCCAGGTCGCCGCCGGCCACGTCGATCACGCGGTAGGGCACGTCGATCGCGGCGAGCATGTCGCGCTCCCACGCGAGCAGGCGCTGGTGCTCCGCGTCGGCGTCCTCGGGCTTGCAGTAGGTGAACATCTCCACCTTGTCGAACTGGTGGACCCGGATGATGCCGCGGGTGTCCTTGCCGTAGCTGCCGGCCTCGCGGCGGAAGCACGTCGACCAGCCGGCGTACCGCTTGGCGCCGTCGGCGAGGTCGAGGATCTCGCCCGAGTGGTACCCGGCCAGCGGGACCTCGGACGTGCCGACGAGGTACAGGTCGTCGTCGGCGAGGTGGTAGATCTCGTCCGCGTGGGCGCCGAGGAACCCGGTTCCCGCCATGATCTCCGGTCGCACCAGTACCGGCGGGATCATCATCTGGAAGCCGTTGGCCATCGCCTTCTGCGCGGCCAGCTGCAGCATTCCCAGCTGCAGCATCGCGCCGAAGCCGGTGAGGAAGTAGAAGCGGGCACCGGAGACCTTCGCACCGCGCTCCATGTCGATCAGCCCCAGCGACTCACCCAGCTCGAGGTGGTCCTTGGGTTCGAAGTCGAACGTGGGAATCTCGCCGACCGTCTCGAGGGTGACGAAGTCGTCCTCGCCGCCCGCGGGGGCGCCCTCCTGGACGACGTTGGAGATCGCCCGGTGCGCGGCGTCGAGCGCGGCCTGCGCCTCGTGCTGCTCGGCCTCGGCCTGCTTGACCTTGGCCGCGAGTTCCTTGGACCCCTCGAGCAGCGCCGGACGCTCCTCCGGGGACGCCTGCCCGACCTTCTTGCCGAACGCCTTCTGCTCGGCACGCAGATTGTCGCCGGCGAGAACCGCGGCGCGCCGGGACGCGTCGGCCTCGAGCAATGCGTCGACCAGGGCGGGATCTTCGCCACGGGTGCGCTGCGACTCGCGGACGGCGTCGGGGTTCTCGCGGAGGAACTTCAGGTCAATCACGGCTTCAAACCCTACCGGGCGCCGCGGAGCGGCTCACTCCGGTTTCGGTTCCAGCAGGCTCAGAAGGTCCTCGCGGCCGAACATGCGGGCGGCGTCGACGGCGGTCGGGTGGCCGGCCGTGGCGTCGGCACCACCGGCGACGAGGGTCCGCACAACGGCGTCCTCACCCTTGAACAGCGCCCCTGCCAGCGGGGACTGCCCCTTGTCGTTGAGCCGGTCGACGTCGGCGCCACGGTCGATCAGGACTTGAACGGCCACGGCGTGACCGTGGTAGGCGGCCAGCATCACCAGAGTGTCGCCGTTCTGATTTGCCAGGTTCACCGGGACGCCCGCGTCGAGGTACGTGGCCAAGGACACGGCGTCGCCGGATCGTGCCGTGTCGAACACACGCCCGGCGAGCTCTTGCAGTTCAGGATCCACCGGCTCGGCGGAGTGCTGAGGATCGTCACTCATGGTCGTCGAAGTTACGCCAGGTTCGAGCCGATTGCGGGAGTTGTTCTGCTTCCACGATCGGAACAGGCATTATGGAAATCGATGTCCTCAGATCAGTCGAACGGCGCCGACCCCCAGCCGAAGAATGCCGGGCAACCGGAGAAGGCTCCCCGCAGCATGTCCGCGACCACGACGCGTCGCGCGCTCGCGGCCGTCGCGGCAGGTGCCGTGGTGGCGGCGATCGCCACGTTCGCGATCGCCGGCGGTTTCAACCGCAGCGAGAACCTCCCCGCGCACTCCCCCGGTTCCGGACCGCAGGCGACGGGTTCGGTGGACGGCGACGCGTTCGCTTCGGCGGCGGCAGGCGACTGCCTCGACTGGACGCCGTCGAACGATCCGCAGGAAGACCGGAAGGACGTCGCGAAGGTCGACTGCTCGGAGGAACACCGGTTCGAGGTGGCGGCGCCGCTGGACCTCAGCGTGTATCCGGGCGCCGAGTTCGGTCCGGGTTCGCGTTACCCGGGTGCGCTGCGGTTCGCCGCGCTGCGCGACGAACACTGTGTGCCCGCCGTCGACACGTACCTCGGCGCGAAGTTCGATCCGTACGGCAAGTTCAGCGTGGGTCTCATGTTCCCCAGCGAGTCCGGTTGGGCGGCGGGCGAGCGCACTCTGCGGTGCGGCCTCCAATTCTCCAGCACCGCAGGGACGTTGCTGCCGTTCGCCGGCAAGGTGGCCGAGCAGGACCAATCCAACATCTGGGATCCGGGCACCTGCATCGGAATCAACCAGAACGTGCCCACCGACCCCGTCGACTGCGCGCAACCCCACGCCTTCGAAGTGATCTCCGTCGTCGACCTGGCCACCCAGTTCCCTTCCTCGATGCCGGCCGTCGAAGACCAGGACAAGTATCTCGAAGGCGTGTGCACGCAGGCCGCCAACGAGTACCTCGGTTCCGCCGACGCGTTGCGCAACAAGACACTCACGCTGTTCTGGGACAACCTGGAACTCGACAGCTGGCTCGCGGGCAGCAGGCGGGTGAACTGCTCGGTGGGCAAGGAGACCGACGCCGGCGGCTTCTCGACCATCACCGGTTCGGCGAAGGGCGAGATCCTCATCGACGGTGCGGCGCCCGTACCGCCGCCGCCGGTCCCGGAGGGTAGGTCGATTCCGACGCCGCTTCCCGGCGCAGTGCCGGTCCCCGGGAACTGATGTGGCGGTGAGCATGACGCCCGACCGATTCGAGGAATTGGTGGGCGACGCACTCGATCTGATCCCACCCCGGCTCGCGGCCGCGATCGACAACGTCGTCGTCCTCGTCGACGACCGCAACGACGAGGACCCGTATCTTCTGGGCCTCTACCACGGGATCGCGCTGACGGAACGGGACAGCCATTACGGCGGATCGCTGCCCGATACGATTACCGTCTACCGCGACGCCCTCCTCGAAATCTGCAGTTCGGAGGAGGAAGTCGTCCACGAGGTGGCCGTCACCGTGATACACGAGGTTGCGCACTACTTCGGGATAGAAGAAGATCGCTTGCACGAGCTCGGCTGGGGATGAACGGTTTTTCCGAGAAGAATTTCTCGGGATCGGGGGGAACCGAAGAGCGCGTTGCAGCGTCCAAGTGTGTAGGGACAGCTGCACATGCAGTTCGTTTGCCGGGGGGCAACTGCCTTCCGCCTGCCTAGGTCAAGAAGGAGTTCGACGCCATGCCAGCTCTGCACGTCGCACCTGAAGCTCTTGTCGCCGCCGCCGTGGAACTCGACGCGCTCGCCGCGCGTCTCGAGACCGCGGTCGCTCTCAACTCCGCGGCCATCCGGGTGCTTCCCTCCGGGAGCGAGGAGGTCTCGCTGCACGCGGCTGGTTACTTCGACACCGTCGCCAACACGTTCACTCCTGCTGTCGCCCAGGGCATTCTCGAGATGCGCGAGACCGCGAACACGCTCCGCACCCAGGCCGCGCTGTATGTCGCCGAGGACCTCGCGCTCGGCGCGTCCCTCGCTGCGGGCATGTGACGGCCGGCGCCTCGAGACCACCAGGAGATCAGACATGACCATGGGACTGACAGGTGTCATCTGGTTGCCCCGAGGGGCAACCGTCAACTCGACCACCCTCGCCGCCGGCGCGGGTCCGGTGCCGCTCAGCGTGGCGAGCGCAGCATGGACGGCGCTGTCCACGAGCTTCGTCGACGCCAACCTCACACTGGTCCGCGTGATGGCCGAACTCGCGGCCGGCTGGCAGGGTGTGTCCGCGGTCGCGGCGCTCGCGAAGATCACGCCGTTCACGGTGTGGACAGCCGAATGTGCCGAACTCGCCGCGGACACCGCAGCGAAGGCCGGGCTCGAAGCGGGCGCCTACACCACCGCCGCGCTCATCATGCCCAGCATCCCCGAGATCGTCGCGGTGAAGACCGCGAAGGCCACCGCGTATTCGACGGGTGGGGCGCTCAACGGCACCGCCGCGGCCGCCGAAGCCGCGGACCGCGCGATGGACATTCGCGCCGGGCTCGTGATGGAGGGATACGAGGCCGCGTCGAACATCCTGGCACTCAAACGCACGTACCGGCAGCCCCCTCGTATCGTCACGAAGGCCGATTCGAAGGAGGTCGGGACCTTCGACGAAATCCCGTCCGACGGTGAATTCGATCCGACGCGTGCCGCCGCTGCCGCACTGATGGCCGCCGGCCAGAACCCGGCCGTCGCCACCGCCGCATCGCAGGTCGGCAGCATCGCGGGCACCACCGTCTCGACCGCCACGTCGGCGGCGAGCAACATCGGTGGCGCGGCATTGTCCGCGGTCACCGGTGGCGGCGTCACCCCGATGGTGGGCGGTGCGCCGATGATGTCCGGCGGCGCGTACGGCGGCGGCTCCGCCTCGACCAGCGCTGCGGCAGCCCGCACCTCGGTCGGTGCGATCGGTGCGGGCACCGCAGGCGGGGCGACCCTGCCCGAGGGCTGGGGCAAGACGGACGGCGGCCAGGGCGCACGGCCCGGCGCACCGGCAACCGCACCCGGCGGGGTGATCGGAGACGTTCGCGCCGACGTGAACCCGGCCGCGGCGGCGCGCGGCGCCACCGGTAGCGGACCGATCACGGTCGGGCGCGGAACGGGCGCGGGCGGAGCGGGTTCGCAGGACGAGGACGAACGGGAGACCCCCGACTACCTGAAGAACTTCGAGCACTTCTCCGACGGGCGCACCGTCATTCCGTCGGTGATCGGCGCGAACCCCGACCACCGGGAGTCCGGACGGTGATCGATCTGGGCACCCAGCCGGGCGTACCGACCCTCCCGGCTGTGACCCTGAGCCTCGACGAAATGGATTATCTCGTCGACACGCTCGCGCTCGACGTGCTGCCGGTGGTGCTCGACGCCACCCCGCGGTACGACACGTACGACGCCAGGGACGCAGCGTTCCGCGGCGCAGTCGACACCCTCGCCGCCCGGGACCTGCTCCCGGGCGGCGGGGTTAACCCCGAACTCGCCGACCGCCTGCGGGTTCTCGCCCGACCGCTGTGGGAGATCGCCCTGCGCTGGTACGTCGACGGCAGCATCTCGAGACTGTGCATCTCCCAGGGCGATGCCCGCTCGGTGCTGGCCCTGCGCGCCGGCGACACGTACGTCGTCCAGGATGCGGGCGTCGACATCTTCGCCCCCGTGATCGGAGCGCTGGGGGCCGCAGAGCCGATGAGCGTCGGCGTCGTCAACGCACCCACGGTCCAACTCGGCGAAGCCTTCGATCAGGGCGGGGACGGCAAGTCGCTCGCCGCCGCCCTCACCGCACTCGGGGTGACGGCGGTCGACGCGACCGTCCTCGGCAACGCGATGGCCGGCTGCACCACCTACGCCGAGATCGTCGGAATCGTCTACGGCGACGGACGATACGACCCCGTGGGCGGGCCTGTCACAGTCTTCGACACGTCGGCGGGACGGATCGTCGGCACGTCCAGTGTCTCCGCGCACGGGGTGGCGTGGTCGTCGCTCAGCCCCGGCACCCCGCAGCGCCTACGGCAGGCGCTGGAGTCGCTGGCCGACCGGCTCCGCTGACCTACACCGGTTGCCGCTTCCACCAGGCGCCGGTCTCGCGGCGCTCCTTCCAGGTGGTGAATTCGTACCGGTACATCCGCGCACGCACGTGTTTCGGCGGCTCCTCCGGGAACGGGTTGTACTGCAACAGCTTCAGCGTGTCGCGATCGTTGCGCAGCAGCCTCTCGACGAAACCCCGGAACCACGGTTCGGCGTAGCCGGGCGAGATCGCCGTGAACCAGAACAACCAATCGAGCCGCAGGTGATACGGCGCGAACTGGCGCGGTCGCCGGTTGACGTCACCCGGTTTCCCCTTGAAGCCGTACTCCTTCCACACGGAGTGCACACTGGAGTGCGCGTCCGACGTGCCCTCCACGATCACCTCGTAACGCACCCGGGTGATGCTGCCGAACGCGCCGTACGTGTTGACGAAATGCCACTTGTTGAACGACGCATTCATGCGCTGCCCGTGGGAGATCATGTTGCGAATCGGCCAGTAGCTCAACACGACGACGAGCGCCGTCACCGCGATCACCAGCACGACGAAGGGCATCGGCGCCGAGTCACCGGCGGCCGGGACGTCGAACGGCAGCACCTTCTCGTACACGCCGTCCGGGATGACGGACAGCCCCAGCACGATGGTCGTCCAGTTCAGCCACGAGAAGTTACCGCTCGCCACCAGCCACAGTTGGGTGACGATCATGATCGTCGCGGCGACGGCGGCGACCGGTTGCGGCGCGAACAGCCCGAACGGCACCACCAGCTGAGCGAAGTGGTTGCCGAGCACCTCCACCTTGTGCAGCGGCTTCGGCAGCCGGTGGAAGTACCAGCTGAACGGTCCGGGCATCGGCTGGGTTTCGTGGTGGTAGTACAGGCAGGTGAGGTCCTTCCAGCATCGGTCGCCGCGCATCTTGATCAGCCCGGCCCCGAACTCGAGGCGGAACAGCAACCACCTCAGCACGAGCAGCACGAGTATCGGCGGACCGACCGACGCGTTGCCCAGGAAGATCGCGAGGAAACCCGCCTCGAGCAGCAACGACTCCCAGCCGAAGCTGTACCAGATCTGGGAGACGTTGACGATCGAGAGGTACAGCACCCACAGGGCGAACCACACGAGCATGCACGCCGCGAGCGGGATGATCTGTGTCAGACCGAGCAGCGCGGCGAGAGACAGTACGGCGCCGGTCCAGCAGACCGCCTCGAAGAATCGGTCCGAGTAGTGGAAATGGAAGATGCTCGGTGAACGTCCGAACGTGACGGCGCGGAGAAAGTTCGGGACGGGCAGCATCCCGTTGCTGCCGACGAGCGGCCTGAACTGGTTTCTCGCGGCCACGAACGCGACGAGATAGATCGCGGCGAGCCCCTCGGTGACAAGCAGCCGACCGAGCGAATAGTCATCGCCAACGAACCAATCCACCGCCGTCACTCCTCGAGGACGGTTTCCTCCATCGTCGCGCAACCCCACAGTGCGCGCAACGACGTCACCCCATCGGGTCGTCCGCGCCGGGGATCACCCGGTGCTCGAACGGTGGCTCGACGGTTCCCCAGCGCACGCACTCCCAGCCGCCGCCCGCGAGCGGTGTCAGCTCCACCGATTGCGTGTTGGCCAGATGATTGTTGGCGGCGAACAGCCCGGGCACCCCGGCGAGTTGCGCTGCCACGAGCCGGATGGCGGCGCCGTGGCTGACCAGCACGACGTCTCCCGATTCCGCCGGGTCGTCGAGGTATTGCTCACGCAGGGCGTCCACGACCGGCACATACCGTTCGAGGATGTCGTGGGCGGATTCCCCGCCGGGAACCCGGGCGTCCAACTCGCCGGTGTGCCACAGGTGGAACGTCTTCATGAACAGCTTGTGCGACTCCTCGTCGCTGCGGTCCTCGAGTTCACCCGCCTGGGCCTCGTGCAGGCCCTCCCGCACCTGGACGGCGATGCCCGACGCGAGTTCGACGAAGCGCGCCGTCTGCCGGGCACGCAGTGCCTGCGAGGACACGAGGGCGGCCGTCATCGCCTTCGCGGCGAGGTCGGTGCCCAGCCGTTCGGCCTGGGAGAGCCCTTCGGGTGTCAGCCGGGCACCGGGCAGCCGGGTGTCGAGCCTGCGCTCGACGTTGGCCTCGGTCTGCCCGTGCCGGACCAGGATCAGCTTGCCGCTCACGATTCCCTCTCTCCCTGACGGATTCGTTCGATCCAGTCCGCTGCGTCTCCGTCGGACGGCGGCGGCGGGCCGCTGGGGTTCGCCGCGGGCCAGGACCCGAGGAACCGCACGTGCGACTTGCGGTGCAGCGCACGGAACGCCTCGGCGACGAGCGGGTCGTCGATGTGCCCGATGCAGTCGACGAAGAAGCGGTACAAGCCGGGGGTGGTGCGCACCGGGCGCGATTCGATCCGGATGAGATCGATTCCGCGGGTCGCGAACTCGGAGAGCACACCGACGAGGGAGCCGGGGGTGTTGTGGGGTTCGAGCACGGCCGAGGTGCGGTCGCCGCCGGTGCGTGCGGGCACCCGGGTCGGCGCGGTGACGAGAACGAACCTGGTGCGGGCGCTCTTCTCGTCCGCCACCCCGTCGGCCAGGCTGCGCAGCCCGAGCCGTTCGCCCGCGAGCGCGGTGGACACGGCCGCGTCGGCGAGGCCGTTCGCCACGTCCTCGGCGGCGCCTGCGTTGGAGGACGCCGTCTGGAGTTCGGCGCCGGGGCAGTTCTCCTCCAGCCAGATTCGCACCTGACCGGCAGCCACCGGGTACGCCCGCACGGTGCGCACCTGATCGAGCCGCTCGATGCCTGCCCCGCCGAGAATCGTGAACGCCACATCGAGCTCGGTCTCGGCCACGATCTGCAGGCGGTCGCCCAGCGCGAGCGAGTCGAGTGTGGGCACCACGGCCCCCTCGACGGAGCTCTCGATGGGAACGACGGCACCGTCGACGACGCCGTCGCGCACCTTGGCCAGGCCGGCGGGCGGACTCGTCGCGGCTACCCGCTCGACCGGGCCGTCGAAGGCGCCCGCGGCCTCGAGCTGGGCGAGCGCCATCTCCGTGAAGGTTCCCGAGGGTCCGAAATACGCGATCTTTGGCACGCCTACGAGATTACGCACCGAGCGTTGACGGACCGGCGCATTGACGGTGAATGTTTACCGCAGACCCGAGTCCGCCAGCTCACGGGCGACGAGCGCCGGGTCGCGCACCTCGACCCCCAGCAGGACCTCGCGGACGGCCTCCGCGGCCTCGGGAATCAGCGAGGCGAGCCTCGTGGAATCGGGTGCCGCGAGCGCCGCCCGCACGTCGTCGCCACGAAGGGACGCGACAGTCCCGGACAGCAGCGCGAGCACCTCGGCCGTGTCGCGGGCTCTCGCCACGTATCCGACGTCTGCGTGCGCGAGGACGGCCAGGAAGTCGGCGACCTCGCCGATGGTGTGTCCGCTCGCGAGGCCCGGGATGCGGCCGGCGTCCGCGAGTTGCTGCGCCGTCTCGGCGAGACCGGGGTCGTCGCTGCCGTCGATCGTGACGAACACCGCGAGCGGAGACGGCAGCCGGAGCGCCACCGCGTCGCCGAGCTGGCCCGCGGGGCAGTCGACGTGGAAGCGGACCGCCTCGTAGGAGGCCTGCTCGCTGGTGCGGAGAACGGCGGGGTCGACGTCGAGACCCACGATGACGCGGCCGGCGTCGGTCCCGACGGCGTCGAGCAGTGCGGACGCCGGGACCACCCGCGGTCCGAGTGCGCCGCCTGCGGCCGGGCTCGAGTCCTGGGATCCGCTGAGAAGTTCCGCGAGCAACGACTGCGGTCCGCGTGATCGCGGGACACCGAGGGAGAGAGGTATAGCCACCTCCCCACCGTAATGCCCACCTCGTGGACCGGAATCGTGTCGGGGTCTTGCCATCGCCGACTCGGCCACATTAGGTTAGGATTACCTCAGTATCGCGGAACCCTGAAGGAGGCTCCATGCCCGTCACGACCACCGGTCCGTCCACCGCCGAGCGTGTGCGTAGCTCGTGCGCACGGACCCAGGACGCGGTACTCGCCGTCGAAGGCAGCGCACCGACCGTCACGTCGGTACACCACCTGCGGTCCAGCGGCGACGTCGTCGTCGCGGTTCCCACCGAATCGGCCGCCGCCACGTTGTCCTGGCTCGCCGGTGGCGGCGGAATCCCCGCCGTGCTGGAGCTCACCGACAACTCACCGCTCGCGCTGCGTGAGCCCGTGCGGTCGCTCGTCTGGCTGCGCGGCAACCTCCACGCCCTCTGCGAGGCACACACCCGGACGCTGGCCGACGAGGTGGCGTCCGAATACCCGCACCCCGGACTTCTCGACGTCGGGCACGATGCGACGCTGCTGCAGCTCCGCCTCGAATCGGCGGTGGTCGCCGATTCGAGTGGCGCCGAACCCGTCGCCCTCGACGACCTGCTCGCCGCCCGGCCCGACCCGTTCTGGGAAATGGAGACCGCCTGGCTCCAGCATCTCGACGAGGACCACCGCGACCTCATCGACATGCTGTCCCGCAAACTGCCGCCGCACATGCGACGCGGACGTGTCCGCCCCCTGGGCATCGACCGGTACGGGCTGCGACTGCGCGTCGAGAACGATCACGGCGATCGCGACATCTGGATGCCGTTCTCGGCGCCTGTCGACGACACCGTCGCGCTGAGCAGGGCGATCCGACTGCTGGTGGGATGCCCGTTCGTGAACGGACTCCGCGCGCGCGGCTGATCGGTATTCCGGTTCGGCGCACGCTAGCGTGTGGCGCGTGATCTCGCGTGCAACGCTCGCCTCCTGGATACGGCCTGCCCCACCCGAACCGGCGGCTCCGCCGGCCACCGGGAGCGAGCGGCGGGCCCTGTGGATCGAGATCACGATCGTCCTGCTCGTCACGTTCGGGACGAGCGGACTGTCGGGACTGCTGTCACTGTCCGAATCGCTCCTGACCCCCGGAAACCTCGCCGATCAGGCCGTCGCCCTCAACGTCTCCCGCGCGGAGAACCAGATCATCGACATCGCCCGGCAATTGCTCGGCGTCGTGAAACTCCTCGCGTGGGCTGCGCTGGGCCTGTACCTCCTGTGGCGCAGCGGCCTCGGCCCGCGCGCCGTCGGGCTCGGCCGGCCCCGGTGGCGTCCCGACGCGACGCAGGGTGTCGGGCTCGCCGCGCTGATCGGTCTGCCCGGGCTCGGCTTCTACCTGTTGGCCCGCGCGATCGGCGCCAATCTCACCGTCGTCCCGAGCACCATCGGGGATCACTGGTGGCGGCTGCCGGCCCTGATCCTGTGGGCGATCGCGAACTCCGGCGCGGAGGAAGTGCTCGTCGTCGCGTATCTGATCACCCGGCTGCGGCAACTCGGGTGGAGCGAGAATTCGTCGCTGCTCGCGTCCGCGGTGCTCCGGGGGACGTACCACCTCTACCAGGGTTTCGGTGGCGGGCTGGGCAACGTCGCCATGGGTCTGGTGTTCGGCCGGTACTGGCAGAAGACTGGACGGTTGTGGCCTCTCGTGATCGCCCACGCCACCATCGATTCGGTCGCGTTCGTCGGCTACGCCGCACTGCGCGGGCACGTCGGCTGGATTCCGTAATCCGGCCGGACCAGTAAAGTCGTGCGGGTGACCGGCGACGCCCCCTACCCTCCGCTGCCGCCCCGTCCGCCCCGGCGGACGCAGGGCGGGCAGCAGGTGCCGCCGCCCCCGAACCGCCGAATGCCACCACCTGACCAGCGGGTTCCTCCGCAGACGCGGCGGGTGCCACCGCAGGGTCCCCCGCAACAGGGACCTCCTGCGCCCCGCCCGCGACACCCCGCTCCCCGGCAGGGTCCCCCGGCGCCTCCGCCGGAGGGCACCCAGGTGATCCGCCGCGACGGACGCGGAGCCCCGCCGCCGCCCCAGCAGGCGTGGTCGCAGGCCCCCGAACCGCAGTTGTCCCGGTCGGCACCGCCGCAGGGACCGCGCGGCTACGCGCCCACCCAGACGCCGCAGCCCTACCGTGACGCGCCGCCACCGCCGCCTCGGGTGCCCGATCGGCGTCCCCCTCGCACGCCACCACCACCGCCGCCGCTCGCACCGCCGCGGTCCCCGGAGCCCCCGGGGCAGCGACGCCCCAAGCGTAAGCGGAACTGGGGCCGTCGCATCGGCATCCTGTTCCTGGTGCTGGTCCTGGCGCTCGCGGGCATGACGTACTACCTCGACAGTTCGCTGAACCGGATCGACGCGCTGGCCGACTACCCCGGCCGGATCGACGACACCCCCGGCACGAACTGGCTGCTCGTCGGTTCGGACAGTCGCACCGGGCTGACGCCCGAGCAGGAACAGCAGCTGTCGACCGGCGGCAACAGCGGCCCCGACCGCACCGACACCATCATCGTGGTGCACGTCCCCAGCGGGGGCGGCCCGGCGACGATGGTGAGCATCCCGCGCGACTCGTACGTGTCGATCCCCGGCTACGGCGAGGACAAGATCAACGCGTCGTTCGCGTTCGGCGGTCCGCAACTGCTGACCCAGACGGTCGAGGAGGCCTCCGGTCTGCACATCGACCACTACGCCGAGATCGGGTTCGGTGGTTTCGCCGGCATCGTCGACGCGATCGGCGGCGTCGACATGTGCCTGGACACCGCCATCGACGATCCGCTCGCGGGGATCAACCTCGCGCCCGGCTGCCAGGAATTGACGGGGGCGCAGGCCCTCGGCTTCGTCCGCAGCCGTGCGACCGCGCTCGCCGACATCGACCGGATGAACCATCAGCGGATGTTCATGGCGGCGTTGATGTCGAAGGCCACCAGTCCGGCGACGTGGCTCAACCCGTTCCGCGTCTGGCCGCTCGTCACCGATACCGCCGCATCACTGCGTGTCGACGAGAGCGACCACATCTGGCACCTCGCCGCACTCGCGTGGGCGGTACGCGGCGACATGATCACCACGACCGTTCCCGTGGGCGGTTTCGAGGACGTCGACGGTGCCGGGAATGTGCTGCTCTGGGATCACGACCGGGCGTCGCAGTTCTTCGACGCGCTGGCGAACGACCGTCAGGTCCCGGCCGAACTGGTCACCACCGGACCGTGAGGCACGGCCGTAAACTGACACCCATGTCTCAATCGGCGACGAAGACCCCCAGCGAGTTCCATGCCCTCCTGCTGCAGCAGATCCGCAACGAGTTCACCGCATCCCAGCAGTACATCGCGGTGGCCGTCTATTTCGACTCGCACGATCTCCCGCAACTGGCTCGCCGGTTCTATTCGCAGGCCGCCGAGGAGCGTGGCCACGCGCTGATGATGATCCAGTACCTCATCGACAACAATCTCCGAGTGACAGTCCCCGGCGTCGACGACGTGGTCACCGATTTCGATTCGGTGCGCGCCCCCGTCGCCCTGGCCGTGGAACGGGAACGCGTCGTCACGGAACAGATCACCAAGCTCGCCCGGACGGCCCGCGACACCGGTGACTACCTCGGCGAGCGGTTCATCCAGTGGTTCCTCGAAGAACAGGTCGAGGAGGTCGCGAGCATGCACACCCTGCTGACGATCGTCGAACGCGCCGGCGACAACCTGTTCGACATCGAGGATTTCATCGCCCGCGAGATGAGCGGGAACTCGCCGATCCGGCCGGGTGCGCCGAAGAGGGCGGGCGGCGGCGTCTGACCCTTTCGGGTCAGCAGCGGGTGGGCGCCGGTTCGCCGCGGAACCGCGCGGCCACGTATTCGTACGCGTCGGGAAAGCCCACCACTGCCGTCGTCATGTGCTCGGAGATCTCGTACGGGACGAACGTCAGTCTGGCTCCTGCGGCGCAGTAGCGGTGCGCGGTCTCGGCAACCGAATCGAACGGTGTCAACCCGTCGAGGGTGCCGTGCCACAGGTAGAGGGGCGCGGTCGGGACCCCCTCGAAGTACCGCAGACTGTTGTCGCGCAACACCTGGTGCGCGCCCGAACTCGCCATGAGGCTGGTCGACGCGGCCAGCTGTCCGGCGCTGCGGAAGGCGCCGTGAAACAGCAGGAACCGGCGGCATTCGTTCGACATCCACTCGCGCAGCCACAGTCCGGTCGCGTTGAGCTGCGACGAAATCGGTAACTGTTCCGGGTATTCGCGTTCCAAGCCGATCGCGGCAGCGAACGCGAGCCCGAACCCCGGGTGCGGATTGAATCCGAGGCCCTGGGCCATCTGTTCGAGGTCCGCGGGAATCCCGCCCGCCACCACCGCGTCGAGTTTCAGCTCCGGCGCATAACTCGGGGCCAGCGCCGCCGCCCACGCGCTGGCCATTCCCCCACCCGAATACCCGGCCAGCGCCACGGGGCTGTGCGACAACCCCAGTTCGGCCACCCGCTGCACCGCCCGGACGCTGTCGAGGGTGATCATGCCGCCGAGTTTCGCGGCACCGTAGGCGCCGGTCGGGCCGAGATGGTCGGGCACCGAGACCGCCCAGCCGCGTTGCAGACCCAGATACAGGCCCGGCGACTCCTGCAGTTCCAGGTTGAACAACGACCGCGACGGGGCACATTTGGTTCCGAGCGAATTCACGATGGCCTGATACGACACCAGCGGAGGATTCGCGACACCGCGGGGAAGCAGAACCGTGGTGACGGCCAGGATCGGATGTCCCGTCGAGTTCGTCGACCGGAACGCGATCTGCCACCCGTCCGAGTTCGCGTACATCCAGGTGTCGATCCGGCGCGTCCGGACGACGTCGCCGGGACGCAGGACCCCGAGGTCGGGCGGAGCGAGATAGAAGGGGTCGGGATCCGGCCACGGATACAACGGTTCGGCCTGCGCCGGGGCGGGAATAGTCGCCCCCAGAAAAAGGGCACCGAGGATCAACGCTAGCCACGTACCGGATCGTCTCAACATGTGCCTGCCCCTCCGCACCGTCGGAACGCTGTGAATTTTATACACGGGCGAGGCCCCGCCGACGCCGATTGCCCCGTTCCCGTCGGAGATCCGTCGCCAGTTCAGGTTAGGGAAATGACATCAAAATGGTCCCGAAATTAGGTTGACTTTAGTTTGGGCAAGCTTCCCAAAATTAGGTTCAACTTGGATGACACCCGCTCTGACCAGCGATATTATCCATTTCATGACTTCGACTGACGCGCACAAGACGAAATTCCACGCTCTGCTCCACGACCAGATTCGCAACGAATTCAACGCGTCACACCAGTACATCGCGACTGCCATCTATTTCGACAATGCGGACCTGCCGCAGTTGGCCAAGCACTTCTACAAGCAGGCCGTCGAAGAGCGCAACCACGCCATGATGATCGTCCAGTACTTCCTCGACCGCGACATCTCCGTGGAACTGTCGGGTGTGGACGCGGCGAAGGGCCAGTTCGACAACGCTCGCGAGCCGATCGCCCTCGCCCTGACGCAGGAGCAGACGGTCACCGAGCAGATCGTGCAGTTGGCGAGCACCGCCCGCGAGGAGGGCGACTACCTCGGCGAGCAGTTCATGCAGTGGTTCCTCAAGGAGCAGGTCGAGGAGGTCGCCAGCATGACGACGCTGCTGACCATCGCCGACCGCGCGGGCAGCAACCTGTTCGACCTCGAGGAGTTCGTCGCACGTGAGATGAGCGGCCCCGCAGACACGTCCGGGGCACCGCACGCAGCCGGCGGTTCCATCTAGGCGGCTCCGCCACCCGTGAGTGGTTGACGAGTCTCTGTACTCCTCAACCACTCACGAGCCCGAAGGGCCTATCGCAACGTGACCTGACGGCCACGCAGTCCGTCGCGGGCGCGTCGCTCCTCGGTGGTGAGCGGCGCGTCGACGGCGAGTGCTTCGGCCAGGCGCTGACCGAGTTCGACGGTGGCGGCGGCCCACTCGTTCGCATGCTTTTCGCGGTCCAGGTCGAACACCGGGACCAGCAATCCGTGCGTCCGGAACGACCCGGCGTAGCGCGAACCCTCACCGAGGTGCAGGCCGCCGGTCGCGTGCACGCGCGCCAGGGCCAGCATCAGATCATCCTCGTTCTCCGGGCGCACCCAGCGGATGTGCGCCTTCTCGCCCGCATCGACCCACCACGCCGCGACGACGCCTTCGGCCTCGACTCGCGCGGACGGCATGATCGCCGCATTCGCGTGCTGCACGGTGGTCGCGACCTCGGGGGCCGGCTCCACACCTTCGGGGATCCACCAGTTGAAGTCCTGGTGCACCGTGATGTCGAGGGGTGCGTCCGCGTCGATCACGTCGGCCAGTGCCGGCGTCTCGGATCCGGGGTTGGCGGAGGCCAGCGATTCGCCGGCTGCGGCGTCACGGACCCAGGCGACGGACGCGGCCAGATCGGCGCCGAGATCCGCGGAATGCGCCTGGACCTGCACACCGACGAACCCGGTGGCACTGTCACCCTCGTCGCGCACCAGCGCCGCGACGGCACCCGGCAGCACGGTCGCGAGCGTCACCGGACGGGACGAATCCTTGACGGGCAGCGGGGCGGTCGCCGACGGGACGAACTCGCGCAGCGCCACCAGATCGCATTCGGCGGCGAGGCCTTCGAACGGCCGGGTCACGGCCGCTGCGGCGCTCTCCCGTTCCGCCTGCCGCTGCGCGAGCTTCTCGGCGCGGGCACTACCGGGCTTCGGACCACTGTTTCTCTTGCTCTTCTTTGCCACGACGCCAAAACCTACACGCCGACGCCGGTCCGGTCAGGACGCCAGCCACTTCTTGGTGCGGCCGGGGTGGTTGGTGGCCACCCAGCTGACCCCGAGTTCGCGGCACAGTTCGACGTCGCTGCGGTTGTCGACGGTCCAGCAGTACGTCGCGCGCCCCGCGGCCGCGGCCTTGTCGACCATGTCCGGGTGTTCGTGCAGCGTCTTCACCGACGGACCGACCGCGGTGGCGCCGACGGTGGTCGCGGCTCCCCCGCCGAGGTACCGGGCGGATTCTCCGAGCAGCACGGTCGGGAGCATCGGCGCCGACCGGCGGATCCGCCACACCGCTCCGGCGGAGAACGACATCACGACTGCGCGGGAGTGGTCGGCGGACGGAGGTGCGGCGATGCCGAAGCGTTGCAGTTCGGCGAGCACCTTGCTCTCGACGAGGCCACCGAAACGCACGGGATGCTTGGTTTCGATGAAGAGCTTCACCGGGCGCGCCGACCAGTCCAGGGTGAGCGCGATCAGCGCGCTCAGTTCGAGGAGTTCGGCGGGTTCGTCTTCCGTGCCGTAGTTGAACTCCGCCAGCTCCTCGAGGGTCATCTCGCTGACGACGCCGGTTCCGGTGGACGTCCGGTCGACGGTGCGGTCGTGCACGCACACGAGGTGGCCGTCGCGGGTGAGCCGCACGTCGCATTCGAGCCCGTCCGCGCCCTCTTCCAGCGCCAGCTCGTACGCGGCGAGCGTGTGTTCCGGCATGGCCGCGGATGCGCCGCGGTGCGCCACCACCAGGGGGCCGCGCCGGTCGGGGCTCACGACGCGACGGCTTCCCGGTCGCTGGCCTCGGATGTCTTCTCCGCGGATTTCTCCGCGTCCGTCTGCGGCGGCGGACCGGTGGCGATCACCCAGCGGGTGACGGGTTCCTTCGCCCCCTTCAGCGTCCGGCCCTCGAGCCGTCGGAGCACCATCAGTGCGAGTACGGCGGTCGCGGAGGCGACCAGCGCCGTGAAGGCGGCCAGCAGGACACCGTCCGCCATGGCCTGCAGTCCCGGCCTGGACCGCCAGAACCAATTGAAGACGACGAGCACCGCGCCGAAGACCCACAGGCTCCACCAGGCACGGACCAGCAGGACCGCGCGGGGGTCGCGGCGGATCACCTCGAGCAGGTACACACCCGGCATCACCAGGTTCAGGCCCGGCACCGCGCACCCGACGATCACCTCGGTGGGGGTCCGCGGGTCGGACGTCTTGGCCCGGGCGAACGTGCGGCGACGCATCCGCAGCAACCAGCACACTCCGCCGATGCCCGACAGCAGTGCGAGGAGCATCCCGCCGGCCTGGCCGAGGAACACCGCGATGTCGGACACGGCGAGCAGGGTGGGATCGATCAGCCGGGTCCGATTGCGGAGGAGGACGGCGTACCGGCCAAGTTCGGCGATGACGGCGAACGCGTACAAACCGGCGGTGAGGGTGAGGAAGGTGGCCGCCTTGCCGGCGAGCAGTTCCGGCCAGTCGCGCCGCGAGGAGGGGGCCTCGACGTGATCGTGGAGTCCCCAGCGGGGGATCTCGGTGTAGTGCGGGGTGGGGCCGGCCGTCGGCGCCTCGGCCGCGAGACCGCTCCTCCGCAGCGGGGATCGCGCGATCCAGCGGAACCCCCGGCTCGCGGGTGGCTGGTGCTGGTCGGTGCGGACGGGGGCGAGCAGCACACCGTGGCAACGCGGGCACCACTGCGCCGGGGAGCCGAGGACCGGCCACCGAGCCGCGCATCGCGCACACACCTGAACGACGACGCTCATGCCCTCCGCACCCACTTCACATTGCCGATTCTGTCACGACCCGCGAATGCGGGCAGCCCACGACCGAATCGTCCTTTTTGGGGAGAATGTGTGAGCTGCACCACGCGAAATGCCGAGTTATCCACAGTTTCCACAGGTTCATACACAGTTATGGACAGTGTGAGTAGTGCTCATACACAGGTCAGAGCGCATGCGAATCCGCGATTGTTGACAGCTTCGGATGAACGGTCCACAACGGTGGATGAACTTGACATCGCAGCTCGGTGAACAATCGGGCTCGGTGACCGACGGCTCGGCCCGGAATTACCCCTCCAGTTCGGATCGCCCGCGAAGCGACCCGAGAACTCCGGACCGGCCGTCGTCTCCCCCACCTGTGCCGGGCGAAAATGTCCCGACACTTGATCTGACGCAGCCCGGCGCGGTTTGGTTCCACCCGATCTGTAATCTCGGAAAACGATGACGGACGACGTCGGATCGCGGTGGCACCTCGGGCCCGCCCGTGTCCTCCGGGTGGCCGCCGCCCTCGTCGTGGTGCAACTTCTCGTGCGGACGTGGGTGGCCGCCCACAGCGACTTCTACTGGGACGATCTGATCCTCGCCGGACGCGGCGGAAGCCTCCCGCTACTCTCCGCCGACCTCCTGCTCTACGACCACGACGGTCATCTCATGCCCGGGGCCTTCCTGGTTGCGGGTATCGCGACGCGGGTGGCGCCGTATCAGTGGATCCTGCCGATGCTGACGATGATCGCGTTGCAGGCGGTCGCGTCGTATGCGGTCTTCCGCTTACTTCGCACGATCCTCGGTCTACGACCCGTCCTGCTGGTTCCGCTGGCGATCTATCTGTTCTCTCCGCTGACCGTGCCGGCGTTCGCCTGGTGGGCGGCGGCGCTCAACGCACTGCCCCTGCAGATCGCGCTGGCCTGGGTGGCGCGCGACGCCCTCGAACTGTGCCGAACCGGGCGGCGGCGGTACGCGGTCTCGGGCACTCTCGTGTTGATCGCGTCGCTGCTGTTCTTCGAGAAGTCCGTCGTGGTCCCGTTCGCCGCGTTCGCGACCGTGGCCCTGCTCGCGCACGTCGGCGAGCGGGAGCGGCCGGTGCGGTCGACGCTACGGCGAGGAGCGGCCCTCTGGATCGCGTCGGCGGCGGTGCTCGCGGTGTGGGCGGTGTTCTACTTCTCCACCGTCGCGTCGCAGTGGGAATGGGCGGGTGCGTCGCGCGCGTTCGAACTGTTCCACCACGGCACCTCGCTCGGGCTGCTGCCCACGCTCGTGGGGGGGCCGTGGACCTGGGATCGGTGGATTCCGAGTCCGCCGTGGGCCTCCCCGTCGACGGCGCTGGAGGTGGTCGGCTGGGTGGTCCTCGTCGCGGCGGTCGTCGCGACGATCCGGCTGAAGCGCCGCATCGGCTGGGTGTGGGTCCTCACGGCCGCGTACTTCCTGCTGTCGGTGACCGCGATGGTCGTCACCCGCTGGGGCGCGGACACCACCTACGAACTCGCGCAGACGCTGCGCTACTACACGGACACCGCGGTGATCCTCGCGATCGCCGTCGCGGTGATCGCCCGTGCTCCCCGCCGACGAGCCGACCCCGTCCGGGTGCGGCCGCTGGTGGCCGTCGCCGCCGTGGCCGCGTTCGTCGCGAGCAGCCTGTGGTCGACGTACACGTTCACCCGCAGTTGGGAGGAGAACCCGACCACCGCGTACCTCGCGACCGCGCGTGCGTCGCTCGCCGAACGGGATGACGCGCCGATCCTCCAGCAGCCCGCGTCCATCTGGGTGCTGTTGCCGGTGGCGTACCCGAACAACCTGGTGAGCCGGGTCTTCGCCCCGCTGCGCGACCGCCCCGAGTTCTCCGACAGCACCCCCGACCTCAGGATGATCGACGACGCGGGTTCGGTGGTCGACGCCCAGGTCACGTGGGTGCGCGCGATCGATCCCGGATCGGTTCCGGACTGCGGGCACCTGGTCGACCAGCGCAGTTTCGTCCCGCTTCCCCTGGACGGGCCGCTGACCGGCTGGGAGTGGACTGCGCAGCTGAACTACATGGCCACCGCGGACGGTGAGATCGCCGTCGCCATGGAGGTAGGCAGCCCGGTGCGGGTGCCGGTGCACCGCGGCCCGAATTCGGTGTTCGTGCGACTCACCGGCGGCGGTCAGAGCGTGCGGGTGAGCACCCTGACCCCGGACCTGTCGCTGTGTATCGGCGCGGGCCCGGTCGGGGTCGTCGTGCCGAAGTAGTTACCGCCCGTACCGCGACCAGGCGACGCGGGCACCGGCCGCGCCGACGATCGCGGCGGCCACGTCGTCCCAGCTCGCAGCGGGCAGCCCGAGCTTCGCGAAGAGGGAGCGGCGCGGCCCGGTCATCTCGAGGGTGGCGTCGGGGAACCGCTTCTCCACCACCTCGCGCAGGGTGCCGATCCCGTCGACGATGCCGAGTTCGACGGCGCGGCGTCCCAGCCAGACGTCGCCGTTGAACAGCTCGGCCCCGTCCGCCTTCAGCTTGTCCCCACGGCGGCCGACCACCCAGTCGCGGAACTCGTCGTGGATGCCTTCCTGGATCTGTTCGAGCCACTGCACGTCCTCGGACTTCTCCGCGAAGAACGGGTCGAGGCGGGCCTTCGCCTCGCCGGCCGAGTGCAGCCGCCGTTCGATGCCCAGCCGGTCGATCAGTTCGGAGAACCCGAAGCCCGCCGAGATCACACCCACGGAGCCGACCACCGACGTGGCCGTCGCGTAGATCTCGTCGGCCGCGCAGGCCAGCCAGTAGCCGCCGGACGCGACGACGTCCTCGCAGAACGCGAGCACGGGCAGTTCGTGTTCGGTGGCGAGCTGACGGATGCGGGCGGCGATGTATTCGCTCTGCGTCGGCGACCCGCCGGGGCTGTTGATCAGCAGCGCCACCGCTTTTGCACCGTGCGTGGTGAACGCGCGTCGCAACGGTTCCTCGACGGATTCCGCGCTCAGCGCACGCCCGAAACCCGCTCCGCCGGAAGCGATCATCCCCTGCAGTCGCACCACCGGCACCACGCCGGCGCCGGAGCCTCCGAACGCGTCGGGCAGCTTGTCGGCCAGCGGTTTCGGCAGGTTCAGTGGGATCTTGGCCATGAAATCAGCGTACCGATCACGGATCGGGCAGAGTGGTTCACATGGAGTTGCGAATCTTTACCGAACCCCAGCAGGGTGCCACGTACGACGATCTTCTGGCGGTGGCGCAGGCCGCCGAGCGTTTCGGATACGGCGCGTTCTTCCGGTCGGATCACTACCTCGCCATGAACACCGAGGGCCTTCCCGGACCGACCGATGCGTGGATCACGCTGGCGGGTCTCGCCCGCGAGACGTCGACGATCCGTCTCGGCACCCTCGTCACGTCCGCGACGTTCCGGTATCCCGGGCCGCTGGCGATCTCGGTGGCGCAGGTCGATCAGATGAGCGGCGGCCGCGTCGACCTCGGCATCGGCGCCGGCTGGTACGAGGAGGAGCACCAGGCGTACGGCATCCCGTTCCCGCCGCTGAAGGAGCGGTTCGAGCGGCTCGAGGAGTCCCTCGCCGTGATCACGGGGCTGTGGCGCACTCCGCTCGGCGAGACGTTCTCCTACGACGGGACGCACGTGACGGTCAAGGATTCGCCCGCACTCCCGAAGCCGCGGCAGCCGCAGGGTCCGCCCGTCCTGATCGGCGGCACCGGCAAGAAGAAGACCCCCGCGCTGGCCGCGAAGTACGCGGACGAGTTCAACGTCCCGTTCCAGGCCGTCGACGAGACGCGGGACGTGTTCGAACGGGTCCGGCTCGCGTGCAAGGCGATCGATCGCGACCCCACCGAGTTGGTGTATTCCAACGCGCTCGTCCTGTGCTGCGGGCGCACCGAGGAGGAGATCGCGAAACGCGCCACGAGCATCGGACGCGAGGTGAGCGAGCTGCGGGCGAACGGACTCGCCGGGTCGCCCGCCGAGCTCGTCGACAAGATCGGCCGCTACGCCGAGGCCGGGTCGCAGCGGATCTACCTGCAGACCCTCGATCTCGGCGACCTCGACCACCTGGAATTGGTCGCCAGTGAGGTCGTTCCGCAACTGGGCTAGGCGAGCTCGAGTTCGGCGGCCACGACGACCGGAAGATCGAGGGGCAGCGCGGCCACCCCGATCGCCGTCCGCGCGTGGTCGCCGATGTCCGGGCCGAACACGTCGAGTACCACCTCGGAGAACCCGTTGAGCACCGCGGTCGTCTGCTCGTAGCCCGGCTCGGCGTTGACGAATCCCGTGACGGTGAGCCACGCACCGATGCGGTCGAGATCGCCCACCGCACGACGGACGCCCGCCAGGACCGCGAGGGCGGTGAGCCGGGCGGAGTGCGTGGCGTCGGCGGCCGACACGTCGGTGGGAACGGACCCGAACGGTCCGGCGGGTGTGCCGTCTTCGGCGAGCGGCCCGTGACCGGACACGAGCACCCTGCGGCCGTGCACGCGTACCCAGCTGAACGGCAACTCCACCCCCGGGGGCAGCTGGACGGCGCGGGGCAGTACCAGCCCCAGATCACGTAGTCGGGACTCCGCGCCCATCACTCCTCCGCTCGACGAGGACCCCGGTCATTCGGCGTGCTCAGCAGCATTCCATTCCCTTTCCACCGGTGGAATGCTCGAAGTACGACCGGAACGGCCGTGACTCGAGTGCGCCGGAGGTTGTCACGGGTTTTGCGGAAGAAGTGGTAGTGGGTCGATTCTACGAGGAGATGGACGCGATCTCGATCCATCGGCCGGCCGACCGCAAGATCGTCGAGACCTGGCAGGTGTGGGACACGCTCGGATTCCTTCAGCAGCTCGGCGCGGTCCCCGCGAGCTGATCCCGGCACGCCCTCGGGAGGGTGCGATGAAGTACGTGATTACCTGGACGCTGCGTAATGGTGGGTCCGCCGCCGAGAACGAGGAAGCTGCGCGGCGGAGCCTGGAAGTGTTCGCGAGATGGACGCCGGCGGAAGGGGCGACCTTCCATCATTTCCTCGGTCGCCTGGACGGAACCGGGGGATTCGCCTTCGTCGAGGCGGATGACCCGAACGACGTCTTGGACGGCCCGACGAAATTCGGACCTTTCTTCGAGTTCCACGTCTATCCTGTCGCGGATATCGCCGTCACCACGCAGGCTGCGCAGCAGGCGGTCGAGTTCAGGGGCTCGATCAGCTGAGCGGGCTCAGTGCCGGGTGGTCGAATCCAGGAACTGGCGGAGGTCGCGATCCCACTGCGCGTCGCGGGCGCGGTTCAGGGAGGCGCGGCAGATGAGGAAGCCGGACAGCGCGATCATCATCACCGCGAACCAGGTGAACATCCCGGCGATCACGCCGGCCACTCGTGCCGCCGACGGCGACATCGGTTCGGTGGTGAGGTTGCCGTCGGCGTTGACCCAGATGTCTTCCTTCGTTCCCGAAGGCGTGGCGGGGTCGACCGTGATGTCGGCGTGGCGGGTTTCGTTGCCCCACGTCCATTTGGCGGGGGCGGTGTCGACGCCCGACGGTGCGACATCGGAGGTGACGGACACGCCGGTGGAGTCGGCGAGCGTGGTGGCGGAGACGGTGCGGTAGTCCGCGACCTGCTTCTCCGCCAGCGTCAGTTGACTGTCGATGGTCCGGGCGCCCACGAGGATGGCCAGGGGAAGCATCGCGAACGCGAGCACAACGACCGCGAGGGTGAGCATGTTCTCGATCCGGTCCGAGCGCCGGAGTAGCGGGTTCTGCCCCTGACGGGCCGACCGCTTACGCAGCCCCCGTGCTTGAGAGTTGTTCCACATTCCGGATCCGGTCCTCTCGCCGACAATTCCCTACCATCCAGGGTCGTACGCAAGGCAAACAAGATCAAGTCAATCCGGTGTGTCTTTGGGCACTGTGCCGTAATACACTCATCTGCTCCCCGCCATCTCACGATGCTCCTTGGGGCTCACTCCGCGCACGCGTTTGAACGCCGCACTCAGCGCGAATGCGCTGCCGTACCCCACCCGCTGCGCCACCGTCGCCACCGTCGCGTCCGGTTCGCGGAGCAGATCCGCGGCCAGGGACAGCCGCCAGCCGGCGAGGAAAGTCATGGGCGGTTCGCCGACGAGGTCCGTGAACCGTCGCGCGAGGGCAGCCCGCGACATGCCGGTTTCCGCGGCGAGCGACTCCACGGTCCACTGACGGGAGGGGTTGTTCTGCAGGATGCGCATCGCCTTGCCGACCACCGGGTCGCTCTGCGCCCGCACCCACGACGGCGCCTCGGCCGCCGGCCGCGCGAACCAGGCGCGTAGCACCGCGATCAGCAGCAGGTCGAGCAGACGGTCGAGCACCGCTTCCTGTCCGGGTTCGTCCCGCACCACTTCGTCGTGCATGAGGGTGACCAGCCGCGAGTCCCAGTCGGCGCGGCGCTGCACGACGAGTTCCGGGAGCGCGGTCAGCAGTCGCATGCTGATCTCGCCCGGGGTCTGGTACGTCCCGGTCAGCATGACCGTGCGGCCGTCCGCACTGTTTCCCCAGGTACGCACCCCGAGGTCCATCGCCTCGGCGAGCGGTTCCCCGCGGAGCGTCGTGCAACTCTGGTCGGGGTTGATGATCACGTGCGGCGGGGTGTCCGGATGGTCGGCGACGACGTAGCGCTCGGGTCCGCGAACGATCGCGACGTCACCCTCGGTGAGCTGCACCGGGTCGCCGGTGTGCGGAAGGATCCACGCCTCTCCCCGGCCCATCGCGACGAGGCTGAGCGGCGCGTCGTCGTCGATCTGCAGCGACCACGGCGGTTCCATGATCGAGCGGAGCACGAACGCGCCTGCGGCACGGGGACCACTGATGAGACCGGCGAGGGGATCCACACATCCAGCGTAGACGCTCGCGTATGGATCAGCGCGTTTCAACCATGGAAAGTCTCGGCATCGCCGTCTTGACTGAAAGACATGACAACGACACCGCACACACTCGTCCTCACCGGCACCGGCAAGGTCGGCAGCCGCGTCCTCGCCCGGCTCGCCGCCGCAGAAGTACCCGCTCGGAGCGGCTCCCGCTCCGGCCATCCCCCGTTCGACTGGGAGAACAGGGACACGTGGCGGCCCGCACTGGACGGAATCACCTCGGTGTACATCGCCTACTACCCGGATCTCGCGGTGCCGGGAGCGGCGGAGGTCGTCGAGGAGTTCGCGGGCCTGGCCGTCGCGAACGGCGCCCGGCGACTCGTCCTGCTCTCCGGTCGCGGCGAAACCGAGGCGGAGCGCAGCGAACTGGCGATCCGCAAGGCGGGAGCCGAGTGGACGATCCTCCGGTCCAGTTGGTTCAGCCAGAATTTCAGCGAGAGCTTCATGCTCGACTCCCTGCTCGCCGGCGACCTCGCACTGCCCGTCGACGGGCGCGTGCTCGAACCCTTCGTCGACGCCGACGATCTCGCCGAGATCGCCGTCGCCGCACTGACCGGGGACCGCCACGCCGGCGAACTCTACGAACTGACCGGACCGCGGTTGTTGTCGTTCGGTGACGCCGTCGCCGAGATCTCGGAGGCAACGGGTCGCGAAATCCGATACACCCCAGTCACTTCGGAAGAGTATTCGACGGCCCTGGCCGGGCAGGGGGTACCGTCCGACGCGATCGGCCTGCTCACCTACCTGTTCGGCGAAGTGCTGGACGGGCGCAACGCATCACTCACCGACGGGGTGGAACGCGCTCTGGGGCGCGCGCCCCGCGACTTCACCGACTACGTCCGCGCCGCAGCAGCGGCCGGTGTCTGGAGGGTCTGACCATGGAGCGTTATCTGACGGTCGTCACGGCGGTGGGCGCCGGCGTGGTGGGCGGCGTGATGTTCGCGTTCTCCACGTTCATCATGACCGGGCTCGGTCGCCTGGAGCCGGCTCAGGGCATCGCGGCGATGCAGGCGATCAACCGGGAGGCGCCGAACTTCTGGTTCATGACGGCGTTGTTCGGCACCGCACTGACGTCGATCGTGCTCGCGGTCGTCAGTGTGGTGCGGCACGACGGTTCGGCCGTCTACGCGGTAATCGCCTGCGCGCTGTATCTCGTGGGGATCGTGCTGACCATCGTCTATCACGTGCCGCACAACAACGCGCTGGACGCGATCGATCCCACGGCGGCCGACTCGGCGGCGTACTGGCGCGACTACGTGTCGGGATGGACCGGGTGGAACCACGTGCGCACCGTCAGCGCCATCGCGGCGTCCGCGGTGCTGACGTGGTCCGCGACCCGCGGTTGAAACCGGGGGCTACGAGGGCGGCAGGATGTCGGTCTGCGCCGGCACCTCGTCCTGCTTCAGCAGCCCGACCGGGCAGCTGACGCCGGTGGCGTGCACGGGGCAGTAACCGCCGGGGTTCTTCGCGAGGTACTGCTGGTGGTAGTCCTCGGCGTAGTAGAACTGCGTGAGCGGGGCGATCTCCGTGGTGATCGCTCCGTACCCGGCTTCGGCGAGCCTCTTCTCGAACGCCTCACCGGTGGCCTCGGCGATCTCCACCTGCTGTTCGTCGATCGTGTAGATGGCCGAACGGTACTGCGTTCCCTGGTCGTTGCCCTGCCGCATGCCCTGTGTGGGGTCGTGGTTCTCCCAGAACTCCTTGAGGATCTCGGCGTACGAGATCACCTTCGGGTCGAAGACCACGAGCACGACCTCGGTGTGACCGGTGCGACCGGAGCAGGTCTCCTCGTAGGTGGGGTTGGGCGTGTAGCCGCCGGCGTATCCCACCGCGGTGGTGTAGACGCCGTCGAGTTGCCAGAACTCCTTCTCGGCGCCCCAGAAACATCCCATGCCCAGCACGGCGGTCTGCATGCCCTCCGGGAACGGGGGCTGCAAGGGGTGACCGTTGACGAAGTGCGTCGCCGGAACGGGAATCGGCTGACTGCGACCGGGGAGGGCGTCCTCGGCGGTGACCATCACGGACTTAGCGGCTGCTCGACCCAGAAGCTCGTCGTACCAAGACATGATTCGATGCTACGCGCGGTGCGGGAGTGGTCTCCTGGGCGAGCGCCGACTGTCTGCGCATCCGCTCGACGCGAGCGGTCACCCACCCCGTCGCGGGGACCTCCACCCACCGGTACATCGCCTCCGACACCAGTGCCGTCACCACGAGGAATGCGATCACCGCCCCGGTCTCGCCGAACGAGCCGACCGTGTGCTCGTACACGCGGTAGAGGATCAGCGTGTGGACCAGGTAGATCGCGTAACTGCGCGTCGCGGTCCACCGCACGACGGCCCAGTGCGCCGCGGGACCGTCGTATCGGGCCACCAGCACGACGCACGCGGTGACGACGGCGAACGTCCAGAGGTAGTGATCGCCGGCCCAGTAGACCCGGAAGTCGGTGGCGAGGCGGATGACCTCGACCTGGGCGAGCCCGGCGACGACGATCCACCGGCAGTCCGCGAGCCGCGCCCAGCCGAGGTAGATGATCTGCCCGAGGAACACGGCAGGCAGCGTCGCGGCGATCTTGGACAGCATCGGGACCGTGTACGGCTGCGGCGCGTACAGGTTGTAGAGCAGGATCAGCGCGCAGAGCGCGGCACCGGCCATCGGCATCGCGATGGGCAGGGTGCGCAGAACGGGGCGCGCGGCCACGCAGGCGAGGTAGAAGAAGATCTGCACGGCGAGGGTCCAGGTGACCCCGAGAACCGCCACCTCGGGTTTGAGGAAGAAACCGCCGAGCACGAAACTCAGGGCCGCGTCGACATTCGACACCCCGTCCTGGCCGCTGAACATGCCGTTGATGCCGAGGCGGACCAGCACGATCGCGGCGAGAACGGCCACCCAGAATGCGGGCAGGATTCGTCCGAGCCGGTTGACCAGAAATTGCCCGGGTTCGTGACGAATGGCCGAACGGGTGATCAACACCCCGGTCAGCATCATGAAGACGGCGACCCCGAGAAAGGACAGATGCTGGTTGAGACCGCCCCGCTCGATGAAGATTTGATAGACGACGTCGATGAACCACCATCCGGTTCCGAGGTCGTCGATCAGATAGAACGAAATGTGCGAGTAGATCACGGCCAGAACTGCGAAAAAGCGGAGCAGGTTCGCGCCCGTGAGCTCCACACGCGGCGCGGCCGCATGCGAATCTGCAACAGGTATCAGCGAAGGCATCGCGTCAGCTTAAGGTTCCGTTCACCGCTCGGACGAATTCTCACGACATCCAGTGTCACCGCGACAGCCTTTTTTCGGGTGCCCGAACTTTCCTTTGCGGGAATCGCTCCGTGACCCCAACTGTTGCGCAGGGTGTACCAATGAGATTGGGTATATACCCGAGAACGATTCGCCAAAGGCGGGTGTCAGACGCGTGCCCACGTGTCGTCGACACCCGGAAACACAAGGGCTCACACGCCCATAGATGAAGGGACCCTCGTGTCTGTTTACACGCTGCCGGAACTCCCGTACGACTACGCAGCTCTCGAGCCGCACATTTCCGGCAAGATCATGGAACTGCACCACGACAAGCATCACGCCGCGTACGTGACCGGTGCCAACACGGCCCTCGACAAGCTGGCCGAGCTCCGCGAGTCGGACACCCTGCCCGCCGTGGTCAACCTGCACGAGAAGAACCTCGCCTTCCACTTGGGCGGCCACACCAACCACTCCGTCTTCTGGAACAACCTCTCGCCCGACGGTGGCGACAAGCCGACCGGTGAGCTCGCAGCCGCGATCGACGACCAGTTCGGCGGCTTCGACGCGTTCCGCAACCACTTCTCGGCCAACGCCAACGCCATCCAGGGCTCCGGCTGGTCCATCCTGGCCTGGGACTCCATCGGACAGCGCCTGCTCATCGTCCAGCTGTACGACCAGCAGGGCAACATCCCGATCGGCCTCACGCCGCTGCTGCTCCTCGACATGTGGGAGCACGCCTTCTACCTCGACTACCAGAACGTCAAGGGCGACTACGTCAAGGCATTCTGGAACATCGTGAACTGGGCCGACGTCGCCGCTCGTTTCGAGAAGGCACGCACGCAGACCGCGGGCCTGATCGTCTAGTTTCCGCTTCGCAGCCACGGGCGCACGGACCACTTTCGGGTGTGTCCGTGCGCCCGTGCTCGTTTCGGGTCCGGAATTCCTTCCGAGCAGGCCGAGCGTCCAATAGGCTTCGGAAGTGACCGAGTTCAGCAATCCCGCCCGAGACGACACCGTCGTCCACGCCTTCCGCGACGACGCGCTCGGCGACCTCGACGCCACCGGCCTCGCGGCACGGATCGCCGCCGGGGAGGTGTCGGTCCGGGAGGTGACGGAGGCGGCGATCGCGCGAGCCGAGTCGGTCGGACCCACCCTGAACGCCCTGGCGTTCGCCGACTTCGACCGTGCGCTGACGGAGGCGGACCGCCCGCACGAGGGTGTCTTCGCGGGAGTGCCGACCGTCGTCAAGGACAACGTCGACGTCGCCGGCCTGCCCACGCAGCACGGCAGCGTCGCCTTCGCCGCGCAGCCCGCCCGGGTCGACAGCGACTTCGTCACGCAGTACCTGTCCACAGGTGTTCTCTCGCTGGGGAAGAGTCGGCTCCCCGAGTTCGGGTTCAGCGCGTCCACCGAGTTCATGGACGCCGAGGCCGTGCACAATCCGTGGAATCTCGCGTTCTCGCCGGGGGCGTCCTCGGGTGGTTCGGCCGCACTCGTCGCTTCGGGTGTCGTGCCGATCGCGCACGCCAACGACGGTGGCGGATCCATCCGCATACCCGCGGCCGCGTGTGGGCTCGTCGGCCTGAAACCGTCCCGTGGGCGGACGGTCCCCGACGCCATGGACAAGACGCTGCCGATCCGGATCATCGCGCAGGGCGCCGTCACCCGCTCGGTGCGGGACACCGCACGGTGGATGGCGGCCGCCGAACGCCACTACCGCAATCCGGCACTGCCACCCATCCGGTTGGTCGAGGGGCCGAGCAGCACCCGGCTGAAGGTCGGGGTGGTGGTCGACTCGGTCACCGTGTCCCGCACGGACGACGAGACCCGCAAGTCGGTCCACGCGACCGCCGATCTGCTGGCGGACCTCGGGCACCACGTCGAGGAGTGCCCGATGCCGGTGAACTCCTCGTTCGTCGAGGACTTCTGCATCTACTGGGGGTTCCTGTCGTTCGTCATCTCCAGCAACGGCAAGCGGATGCTCGGACCGGACTTCGACCGCGACGCCACCGACAATCTGACGCGCGGACTCGCCGCGATGTACCGCAAGAACATCGCGAAGACTCCACGGGTGCTCTACCGGTTGCGGCGCACGTACCGTGAGTACGCGCAGATCTTCCAGAAATACGACGTGATCCTGTCTCCCACCCTGGCCCACACGACGCCGGAGCTCGGATATCTTTCGCCGACACAGAGTTTCGAGGAGTTGTTCGACAAGCTGATCGCCTACACGGCGTTCACGCCGTTGAACAACGCGTCGGGCGGACCGGCCATCTCGCTGCCGATGCACGAGACGTCCCGCGGCCTGCCGCTGGCGTCGCACTTCTCCGCCGACCACGGCGACGAGCGGACGCTGCTCGAGCTGGCGTTCGAGCTCGAGCAGGCCACGCCGTGGCGTCGTATCCAGGACGCCCGCTGACGGTCAGGTCCTGCGCCGCACACCCATCCACACCACCGCACCCGCCAGCAGCACCGTCGTGATCCCGAAGCCGACGGCGAGGTGCTCGGCGGTGAGGATCGGCGACGGCGCGGACAGTGTGCGGGTGACCGCGACCGGTTCGGCGAGCACCGTCGCCAACTGGTTCTGCTGAGCGGCCGTGCGCACCGGCATCGCCGCGACACCGTTGTTGAGGTCGGTCGACAGCTGCCCGGACAACGTCTTCAGCTTCGCGAACCCGTCGACGATCTGCGAGGTGGCGCCTTCGAGCATCTCCGGTGCCTGATCGGCGATCGGGACGATGCCGTCGTTCAGCTGCCGCGCCCCGCTGCTCAGCTGATTGCTGGCGTCGGTGAGCTGACCCATCGCGACGCGGACGAGTTCGCCCAGATCCGTGTCGGGGCCGACTCCTCCGCCCAGCAGACCGGGCACCGAGCCCAGCTGCGCGGAGAACAGATCGAGGTCGGCACTGACCTGTCGGAGCGACGGGACCACGTCCGATGCAACGGGAGTGGCGTCGAGAACGCGGATCGCCTCGTCGATTCTGGTACGCATCTGGGTCGCGCTGTCGTTCGCCTCGCCCAGCGTCAGCCCCAACGCGCTCAACCGGTCCGCGAGGTCGTTGGCCGTCCCCGACGTCTGGTCGACCACGCCCGCCACCTGGTCGGCGACGCCCAGCAGTTGCACCGAGCCGGAACGCGCCGTCTCGAGATACGGGAGCAGAGTGTCGGCGCCCTCCGTGAGCTGTTGCGCCGCATCGTCCGCCGCGGCCGTCCCGGCTGCGAGGAATCCGGCCGTCATTCCCGCCTGCTGGAACCGGGTCCGCGACGAGGACATGTCCGCCAGCAGATCCGTGATGCCGTCCGCGCCGATCTGGGAGGACACCACTCCGGAGAGTTCCTCGGACGCACCGGTGTCGGAACCTGCGACGTCGAGGTCGAGGGTCGCCTGCCGCGGCTTTGCACCCCACACCGAGGACACCGCCTCGCTGAAGTCCTCGGGCACGGTCACCGTGGCGAACCAGTCGCCGCCCGCCGCCGCGTCCGCGTCGACCACCTGCCAGTCGAAGGCCTCGTTCGCCTCGAGCTTCTCGATCAGGGTGTCGCTCGCACGCACCGGTTTTCCGTCCACGGTCGCGCCGGCGTCGGTGTTGACGATCGCCACGGTCCGGCTGTCTGCCCCGCTGTCACCGAGGAACAGGTAACCGAGTCCCCCCGCGGACGCCAGCACCAACCCGGCCAGGGCGGCCGCGGCGACGCGCCGCGAAGTGAGGACCTTTCGCGTCGGCTCGGTTCGGGCGTGATTCGCGGAATTCCGTGCGCGCTCAGAGGTCATTCCGGTGAGGATAGGTGGCTTTCGTAGCGGCAGATTGTGACGATTGTGAGGATTCTCTGAGACCTCTACCCGGCCACGATCACCTCGTTCGCGGCCAGCGCGTCCGCGCGGGCCTGCAACCGCGCACGCAGGGTCTCGACTTCCGATGTGAGTTTCTCGGCGCCGAGCCCGTCGGATAGCGGTACGGCCCGCGCGATCTCGTCGAGGATCTCGACTGCCCGGCCACTGCCGAACAGTTGCTGGTACAGATCGCGGTACGCGTCCTCGTAGACGCTCGTGAAAGCCTCCGAGGCCAGGAACCGCTCCTTCAGCGCGTTCCCGCCACCTCCGCCGGGCATGCCACCACCGGGCCCGGCGCCGCCTGGATCTGCACCGCCCGGCCCGGCTCCGCCGCCCATCCCGATCGAGTCGTGCGGGCCCGCATCGCTGTTGCCGCTCAGCGCGAGGTTGAGATCCCAGGACACGACGGAGATTTTCTTCGTCCCAAGGTCGTACCAGAGATAGTAGTTCTTGCCCGGGCCCGCCATGTCGTCGCTGTTGACCAGCAGATTCTGGGTAGCGACATACCGGGCGAAGGATTCGACGTCCACCCGGTCGGCGAGTTCGGCGTCGAACTGCTCGTCGGACGCACCGTCCAGCCATTCGAGTAACGAGATGATCGGCTGCAGATCCTGCGAGCCTTCCGCGTTGATCTGGTCGAACTGCTCCGCGTAGGTGGTCTGGTCGTCGCCCTGATACGTGAAACGCGAGTTGGCGTCGGCCTTGTAGAGGACGCCGTCGCTGTCGAACAACGAGTTCGCATACCCGTCGTCCGGGTGCTCGAGAACGAGCCGGGTCTGCGTCGGCGACCCGTTCACGGAGTACGTGGTGTAGGCGTACCGCTGGGTGGCCTGGCCGGATTCGGCGGTCGACGACAGTGACACCGCCTCGTTCAGCACGGGCGAACCCGGCCGGACCGACAGCTGTGTCATCCCCTGGTACGCCCGCCCCGCCACGTACTTGTCGAAGTTGATCAACAGCGGCAGCGACGCCGGGTCCTCGGCCGACAGCGTGACCATGCCGCCCGGTCCGCCTTCGCCCCTGCCCTCCGGCATCGCCGTTCCCACGGGAGGTTCCATCCCTTCCGGGATACCGCGTTTCCCGCCGCCGGGACCGCCGGTGCCGCGGAGCCCCATCAGGGTCGAGTTGCCCTTCAGCCGCACTCCCACGTCCGTGACGAGGGTGCCGTCGATCGTGATGTCGGCGGTGATCCACGTCTTCTCGCCCTCGTCCCGGTATGTGGCGATCATGTCGTCGTAGTCGGACTGCGAGAACTCGATGCTCACGTCGTGTGCCGTCCCCGCGTCGAAGAAATCGACCGACCCGGCAACGTTCTCGGTGATGCGGGAGGCGATCACCGTCGCGTCGCCGGTGATGTACGGACGCACCCGCGCCTGACCGAACACGCCGACCGTCACCGCCACGAACGCGAGGAAGGCAGCGAGGATCTTCCAGTTCCGGCGGACCGGGATCGGCAGCCGGTGAACGAGTCTGCGGCGCATCAGATGTCGGTTTGGTCGTAACCGGTGAGAACGGTGACGCGCTGGCCGGTGTTGACCCCACTGAGCGCCGAGATGAGCTCCGCCGGTTTACGGCCCGGCTTCAGCTGCGCCGTGTAGTACAGCTCGGTGAGCGCACCCGACCGCACCGACTCCGTGCTCACCAACTCGAACTCCTTCGTGTAGTCGATCAGCACGTCCTCCACGAGGGCGGTGTAGCCCGACTCGGGCGGAACCTGCACCTTCACCACCTGCCGCTGCACGTCCAGCTTGAACATGTCGAACCGGCTCATCAGCACGAGCACGAGGCAGATCGCGACGGTGGCGGCGATGGCCAGCACATAGAACCGGGTGCCCGTGGTCATGCCGATGGCCATCACCAGGAAGATGAACCCGACGTCGCGAGTTTCCTTGATCGCGTTGCGGAATCGCACCACCGACAGCGCGCCCACGAGCGCGAACGCGCGGGCGATGTTGGAACCCACCACCAGCATGATCAGGGTGATCACCATGCCGACCATCACGAGGGTCTGGACGTAGGACTGGCTGTAGGAGACGTTCTTGTGCGTCAGGCGATAGACGTATCCGATGATCGCCGACAACACGAACGACAACGCGAGCGACACGACGATGTCGAACGTCGAGAACGTTCCACTGAGATCCTGGAGATCGAAATTCATGACAGGGTTCCTGTTTTCGCGAGGGTGCGGCCACGGTCGGCCGGGGCCGGGAAGAGCTCGTCGGGGATGTGCATGCGGGATCGGGGCGCAAGCCCGAAGGCCTCCACGCTCTGGCAGTATTTCGAAACCCGGACCACCGACATGTCCAGTCGCGCGGTGAGATCGGTGACCCAGTAGGGCACCCGCTCGTTGGCCTTGATCTCGACGATGCACAGGTGCGGCGGAATGATGAAGCGGTTCTCGGCCGGCGCCGCGAAGTGGAAGTCTCGGTCGCGACCGTGCACCCGATGGTCGATCGTGACGCGCAGGCCCAGATCGGCCTCCGTACCGACGAACGCTTCACGCAGGTACCCGGTGGTGACGGTCGGGCACAGGTCGAGGTTGCCGAGGAGCGTCGTCACCTCGTTCACGAACGGCCCGGCCGAGACGTCGTGGTCGATCGGCTGTCGTGCGTCGCACAACCGCATCGCATGCGAGTACGGCAGTTGGATCCGGCGTTTCTGGGTGACCCGATTGACGCGCTGCTTGATCTCCACGTAGACGGGGGTCGCCCCGGTGGCCTCCGCGGGAGGCCCGTACAGCCGCACTCGCAGTTTGCGGCGGAACTTCAGGCCCTCGATCTTCTCCCAGTAGAAGCGCAGATTCTGGGTGTCGTAGTACAGGCTGCTCACAGGGTATCCGCCCACCGGCGAGAATTCGTCGGACGCCATGTGCCCCGCGAGCGCGTCGCGAAGGCGTGGAACGTCCGACTCGTGGGCGAGGTACTTGATCTCGTATCTGTTGAACGCGTGCAGCGCGCTGGCGGTCTTCAGGTATCCGGACGCTTCCGGTTCGGGCGCGGACGATCCCATACTTTCAGCCTTTCGTCGGTGGGCTCTCCCACCTCAGCCGCCGCGCCTCGAGTAAACCTGCAGTAAAGCTGGCAGTTTTCTGTACGGCGGACCGTCAGATGCCGTTCATCCGCACCTACACCTGTGTTCACCTGCGGCAGTTAGCACTCCCCTGCTCTTGTGTGCCAGGCACTGTCGGGCGCATTCTTCAAGTACCCAACGAGGTGTGCAGAACCAGTCGTGTTCGCAGCGTGTCATCACACCGAGGAGGCAGAGATGAACAGGGACGGCTACATCGGCATCTCGCCCTTCCAGGCCGCGGGTACCTTGCGGGGATTCGTCATTTCCGGGCGCTGGCCCGACACCACCAAGGAATGGGCCCAGTTGCTCGCACTCGCCGTGCGGGTGGCGTGCGTTCCGGGGCTGCTCCACACCACGACCGTCTTCGGCGCCCACGAGGACCTGCCCGAGGAGCCCGAGCCCGAGACCGTCGGCCTCGTGGTGGCCGAGGGCACAGTTCTCGGGGAGTTCGCGCTCGCCCCCGGTCGCTTCGCGGATCATCAGCCGCCGGCGCTGATGATGTTGCACCCGCCGTCCGAGACGACCCCGTCGCTCCCGGAGTGCGCGGGCGCCGCTTCGGGCTGTGTTCTGCTCCCCGGCCTCCCCCACCTGGGGTTGGAACACCGGGCGGCGTGGGTGGAAGCAGAGGCGGACGGGACGGTGACGTCCATGGTCAGCCGGGTGGGCATCGACCCGATCAGCGATCCCGACACTGCCGTTTTGGCCATGCTGCTGGCCTCGTGAGGGTACCCGAAGTTTCTGCGGTCGGTGTCCCAAACTTATTGCCGCCTTTGCCTTTTCGGATAAGTCACGCTAACGTTACGGACATCGAAGGGGAGTAGCCCCCAATCGCCTGTGTCGACATACTGGCTCGTTGCTTCACCGCACCGGACCCGGCCTGGCGAACCGCCGCCGGACACCCGGCGCCGGTGGGCGAGACCTTCGGCCGGACAGACGTACCCGCGTCTGCCAGGCCGGAGGAATCCACCCGTCATCCTCCGACCGACCACTGGAGGAGGATGCCCGTGCTGACCGCCGCACTACTGAGCTTCGGCGTGATCTTCGTCGCCGAACTGGGAGACAAATCCCAGCTGATGGCGATGACGTTTGCGCTGCGCTACCGCTGGTGGGTCGTGATCGCCGGCATCACCGTCGCGACCACGGTGGTCCACCTGGTGTCCGTCGCCGTCGGCCACTACCTCGGTGTCGCACTCCCGACCGCGGCGATCAGCATCGTCGGCGGTGCCGCCTTCCTGATCTTCGGTGCGTGGACGCTGCGCGGCGACGACCTCAGCGAGGACGAGCAGCTCAAGGCGGGCCGGGCCACCCGCTCCGCGTTCCTGGCCGTCACGTCCGCCTTCTTCCTCGCCGAACTCGGCGACAAGACCATGCTCGCCACCATCACGCTCGCCACCGACCACGACACGGTCGGCGTGTGGATCGGCTCGACCGTCGGCATGGTCGCGGCCGACGCCCTGGCCATCGTCGTCGGCGCCGTGCTGGGTAAGCACCTCCCCGAGAGTGTCATCCGCATCGGCGCGGCCGTTCTGTTCTTCGCGTTCGGCATCTGGTTGCTGCTCGAGGGGCTGCTCCCCGGCAACGTGGCGGGCCCGATCGCCGGCGCCGCAGTCGTCGTTCTGGCGCTGGCCGGTGCGGCCGGTCGCGCAGTGTGGTCGCGGCGCCGCCGCGGTGCCGCGGCAGAGCCCGAACAGATGCAGCACCAGGACTGAACCCGGTCGACAAAGACGCGCCCTCGGGCAATACTCGGAAGCCTTGGAGTACCTCGCAGTTCTCACGGACGAGAGGGCGTGTGTGAACCATCCCGTAGCGAGCGGCAAGCCTGCGATTCTCACCGTCGACGACGATCCCGGGGTGTCCCGCGCGGTCGCCCGCGATCTGCGGCGCCGATACGGCGAGAAGTACCGGATCATCCGCGCCGAATCCGGCGAGTCCGCACTCGACGCGATGAAGCAGATGAAACTGCGCGGGGATCCCGTCGCGGCGATCCTGGCGGACTACCGGATGCCGTCGATGAGCGGGATCGAGTTCCTCGAGAAGGCCATGGACCTGTATCCGGTCGCGCGGCGCGTGCTGCTCACGGCCTACGCCGACACGGACGCGGCCATCGAGGCGATCAACGTCATCGACCTCGACCACTACCTGCTCAAGCCGTGGGACCCGCCGGAGGAAAAGCTGTACCCGGTGGTCGACGCCCTGCTCGAGGCGTGGGCGTCGTCGGATCATCACCCCGCCGAGGAGACGAAGGTCGTGGGTCATCGCTGGGCGCCGCGGTCCTCGGAGGTGCGCGAGTTCCTGGCCCGCAACCAGCTGTCGTACCGCTGGTACATGTCGGACGAACCGGAGGGCGGCCGGCTGCTCAACGCCGCCGGCGAGGACGGCCGGCGACTGCCCGTGGTGATCTGTTCCGACGGCGAATGTCTGGTGGAGCCGTCGGACACCGAACTGGGACGGCATCTCGGACTCCGGACCGACCCGTCGGAGAACTTCTACGACCTGGTCGTCGTCGGCGGCGGACCGGCCGGTCTGGGCGCCGCCGTCTACGGCGCCTCGGAGGGTCTGCGCACCGCCCTGATCGAACGGACCGCGACCGGCGGGCAGGCGGGTCAGAGTTCACGCATCGAGAACTACCTCGGTTTCCCCGACGGCGTGTCCGGCGCGCAGCTCGCCGAACGGGCCCGCAGGCAGGCCACCCGGTTCGGGGCCGAACTGATCACCACCCGCGACGTCGTCGCGCTCGAGGTCAACGGATCGGCGCGGACCGTCCGGTTCGCGGACGGCGACACCATCGACGCGCACACGGTGATCCTGGCGACCGGCGTCTCCTACCGGCGTCATCCCGCGCCCGGAGTCGACGACCTCACCGGTCGCGGCGTCTACTACGGTTCCGCCGTCACCGAGGCCGCCCGCTGCACCGACCAGGACGTCTACATCGTCGGCGGCGCCAACTCCGCCGGACAGGCGGCGGTGTACCTGTCGCGGGGTGCCCGGTCGGTCACCATCGTCGTCCGGGCGCAGTCGCTGGAGGATTCGATGTCGTACTACCTCGTCCAGCAGATCGAACGGAACCCCCGCATCCGCGTGCGGCCGTGCACGGAGGTGATCGGCGTCGAGGGCGAGGGTCACCTCGAGAAGGTCCGGCTGCGCAACAACGCGACCGGCGACGAGGAGACCGTCGACGCCGGGTTCCTGTTCCTGTTCATCGGCGCCGCCCCGCGGACCGAGTGGCTCGAGGGCGTCGTCGCGCGGGACGAGAACGGGTTCGTCGTGTCCGGACCCGACCTCGTCGTCGACGGGAAACCGCCGAGCGGCTGGCCCCTCGACCGACTCCCCCACCACCTCGAGACGAGCGTCCCGGGGATTTTCGCGGCGGGCGACGTGCGCTCCGAATCGGCGAAGCGGGTGGCGTCGGCGGTCGGGGAAGGCGCCATGGCCGTGATGCTCGTCCACCGCTACATCGGCCAACCGTGACCAGGGGCAGACCATGACCCAACTCCCGTGCAATCCCCCCGAGCTGAGGACGTTGTTTCTCTTCGAGAAGCTCACCGATCACCAGCTCGAGCAGCTGTGCGAGAAGGGGCACGTCGAGCTGATCGAACCCGGCCCCGTGTTCGCGGAGGGTGAGGTCGCGACGTGCTTCTACGTGCTGATCGAAGGCGAGCTCGTGCTGAGCAAGCTGTCGGGCGGCGAGGAGATCGAGTTCAGCCGGACGTCCCAGCGCGGCGTGTACTCCGGAGCCTGGCAGTCGTACCTCGGTGACCGCGCTCCCCAGACGTACACCGCGTCGATGCGCGTCACCGCCCCGTCGAGGTTCTTCGTCCTCGACGCCGACCGTTTCGGGCAGCTGATGCGCGAGTGGTTCCCGATGGCCGTGCACCTGCTGGAGGGGCTGTTCTTCGGCAACCAGAACGCGAAGCAGGTCGTCGATCAGCGGGAACGCCTCCTCGCGCTGGGGTCGCTGTCGGCGGGGCTCACGCACGAACTCAACAACCCGGCGGCCGCCGCGGTCCGGGCGACGGCGTCGCTGCGCGACCGGGTGTCGCACATGCGGCAGAAACTGAGCGTGATCGCCTCCGGCGTGTACGACCGGCAGGCGCTGGCCACGTTGATCCGGTTGCAGGAGGAGACCGCCGAACTGGTCGCGAAGGCGCCGACGCTGACCCCGCTCGAAGCCTCCGACCGCGAGGACGAACTCGGCGACTGGTTCGACGACCACGGCGTCTCCGGGGGCTGGGACCTGGCGCCCACGTTCGTGCAGGCGGGTCTCGACGTGCCGTGGCTCGAGCGGATCGTCGCCAGCGTCGACGACGAATCGATGGTCGAGAGCGCGATCCGCTGGCTCAACTACACCATCGAGACCGAACTGCTGATGAACGAGATCGCCGACTCGACCGCCCGGGTGTCCACCCTGGTGAACGCAGCGAAGCAGTACTCGCAGATGGACCGTGCCCCCTACCAGCGCGTCGATCTGCGGGAACTGCTCGACAGCTCGCTGGTGATGCTCGGCCGCAAGATCGGCGACTCCGTCACGGTGGTGAAGGAGTACGACCCGACCTTGCCGCAGATCCCGGCGTACGCCGCGGAACTCAACCAGGTGTGGACGAACCTCATCGACAACGCCGTCGCCGCCATGGACGGCCACGGCACCCTCACCGTCCGCACCCGGCGCGACGGCGACATGGCCCTCATCGAGATCGGCGACACCGGACCGGGTGTGCCCGAAGAGATCCGGTCGCGCATCTTCGAACCGTTCTTCACGACGAAACCCGTGGGCGAGGGAACCGGACTCGGCCTCGACATCTCGTGGCGGATCGTCGTGAAGAAGCACCGCGGCGACCTGCGTGTGGAGTCCGAGCCGGGCGACACCCGATTCCAGGTCCGTATTCCGATCGAACCCGAAGTCGCAGCAGCAGAAGGAGCCTCAGATGGGTGAGCTGGAGGGAATCGACCCGAACGTGCCGCCGAGCGGAGAGGGGTGCGCCGAATGCGACAGCGCCGGCGGGTGGTGGGTGCACCTGCGCCGCTGCGCGCAGTGCGGCCACATCGGTTGCTGCGACTCCTCCCCGGAACAGCACGCCACCAAGCACGCCGCCGACACCGGACACCCCGTCGTGCGGAGCTTCGAACCGGGCGAGAACTGGTTCTGGAACTACGCCACCGAGATTGCCTTCGAAGGCCCCGACCTCGCCCCGCCGCAACATCATCCGATCGACCAGACCGTCCCCGGTCCCGGCTCCCGGGTTCCGCCGAACTGGCAGGCCTACATTCACTGACTCGAGCAGTCAGAGTTGCTCGAGGCGGTGTGCCGTCGCCGCGTCCTGCTCGTCGTACCGGGCCAGCGCCGCTTCGAACGTCGCCTTCAGGTCCAGCGCGTAACGCTCGTGCGCCGCGAACGTCCCGACCGCCGAGTTCTCGACGGGGACGCCCGGGCCGCCGATCGCCGTCGCCCGGAACCGCGCAGCCAGTTCCGCCGCCGACCGCAGATGAGTTTCGCCGAGACCGAAACTCTCGGGCGCCAGTTCACGGCGCGCTCGCTCTCGCAGGTCCTGCATGTCGGCCGCCAACACCTCGCACGCGGCGATGGACCGCACCAACGCGTCGCGGTCCACTTCGAGCCGGTCCTCGGTCATCCGTCCCCCTACGGTCGCCCTCCGCGCGTCCCCTGATCCGCGCGAGAAGACAAACTACCCGCTCCCCCGCCCGTGACGTTTCCCTCACCTCTGCCGTCACACCGAGCGGGCGTTATGGTGCAGGTCACCAGGGTCGGCCAACGGAGGTCGCCGGGAAAGTAAGGATGCGAACTGTGGAAATTCAGGGAACCGCCGCACTGGTCACCGGAGCGGCCTCGGGCCTCGGCGCCGCCACCGCCAAGCGTCTCGCCGACGCCGGAGCCACCGTGTTCGGACTCGACCTGCAGCAGTCCATCGAGCGCGCCGGCGACAACGTCCCCGACGGCGTGACCCTCCTCGCCACCGACGTCACCAGCGGCGACGAGGTCCAGGCCGCAATCGAGAAGATCGTCGAGTCGGGTCTGCCGCTGCGCATCGTCGTCAACTGCGCCGGCGTCGGCTGGGCCGGCCGCATCCTGTCGAAGAAGGGCCCGCACGACCTCGAACTGTTCCGCACCGTCATCACCGTCAACCTGCTCGGCACGTTCAACGTGATGCGCCTCGCCGCCGACGCCATCGCCAAGACCGACACCGTCGACGAGTCCGGGCAGCGCGGCGCCATCATCAACACCGCGTCCGTCGCCGCGTTCGAGGGCCAGATCGGCCAAATCGCCTACTCCGCATCCAAAGGCGGCGTGCACGGCATGACCGTCCCGGCCGCCCGCGACCTCGCGCAGTTCGGCATCCGCGTCAACACCATCGCCCCCGGCATCATCGACACCCCGATGCTCGCCGGGGTCACCGACGAATACCGCAAGGGCCTCGAAGCCGGCGTCCCGTTCCCCTCGCGCCTCGGTCAGCCCGCCGAATACGCCCAGCTCGCTCAGATGATCGTCGAACACGACTACCTCAACGGTGAGACCATTCGTATGGACGGCGCGCTGCGCATGGCGCCGCGGTAGGCGGCTCCGCCGCCCGTGCGTGGTTAACGAGTCTCTGGACTCTTCAACCGCGCACGGGGCGCGAAGCGCCCTTCGCTGGGGAGGTGGGCATGGGTTTCTACACGAACCGGATCGTTCCGCGACTCGTCGACATCAGTTGCGGGATGAAGTTCACGGAGCCGACGCGACGACGCGTCTGCGCCGGTCTGCACGGGCGTGTGGTGGAAATCGGATTCGGCTCGGGTCTCAACGTCCCGTTCTACCCGGCCGCCGTCGACTCGGTGAGCGCCGTCGAACCCGCCGACCTCGGCTGGAAGCTGGCGCGCAAGCGGCTGGCGGCGTCGACGACACCGGTCGAGCGGTCCGGCCTCGACGGCCAGTCACTCCCCTTCCCGGACAACAGTTTCGACACCGCACTGTCCACATGGACGATGTGCACCATCCCGGACGTCGACGCCGCACTCCGGGAGGTCCGGCGCGTCCTCAAACCGGGCGGCACACTGCATTTCGTCGAGCACGGTCTCGCCCCGGACGCAAACGTCCAGCGGTGGCAGCGCCGGCTCGAACCGATCCAGAAGGCCGTCGCCGGTGGGTGCCACCTCACCCGCGACATCCCCACCCTGGTGACGAACGCCGGATTCGACGTCCAGGACCTCGACCGGTTCTACGAGACGTCCGCGCCGAAGATCGTCGGCGCCTGTTCTCTCGGAGTCGCGGCTTCGCCGCCCGTGCGTGCCTGACGAGTCCAGGGTCTCGTCAACCGCTCACAGGCGGCGGCGCCGCCTGTCGTCGATGTAGAACAGCACGAGGGCTCCGCACAGGAGGGCGGCGGGGATCCAGGCGGCGGATCCGCCGAAGTAGCGGGTGGCGAATGCCCCGACGACGGCCCCACCGGCGAAGCTGCTGACGATGGCGGCGTACACCCGGGTGTGCTGGCGCGATTCGGGGACCTTCTCGATGAATCCGGCGTACGCCGATTCGGTGAAACGCATGAGGTTGCCGGTGGTGGCGACGGCGATGTACGACAGCGACCCGATGGTGCGGAACAGTCCGAACTGCATAGCGGCGACGAACGCGATCGGAACGGTGACCAGTGCGTTGGGCACGTTTGCGGGAACGAACGCGACCGCGACGAGGACGACGATCTGCGCGACCATCGCGATCCGGATCGGGTGGTCGAAGACGCTGTGGGCGAGTTCGCCCTTGAGCAGGTGCGCGAACGCGACACCGACGATGAACGCGAGGATCGGCCACAGGTGGGCCCGTGCGGCGTGGAAGTGACGCTCCGACAGGTCGATGGCCATGAGGATGACGTTGCCGGTCTGGGCGTTCGCGAAGACGCCGCCGCGACTGATGTAGGTGTAGGCGTCGAGGAAGCCGCCCGCAGCGGTGAGGAGCAGAGCGAACCGCAGCGTCGTGGATGTCTTCGGCACCTCCACCTGACCACCCCTACCGAATCGGGCCCTGCCTTGCAGCCTAGAGGTCGGACGCGAGCGGGATCTCCTTCTCGGCCCGATCCGACATCCATTCGCGCAGCACTTTCGTCGCGATGACGTCGTCCTCGTTGTATTGCAGCAGTCGTTCGCGCTGGGTGAGGTCGGGTTCGCCGTCGTAGCCGACGGCTTCGCGGTACCAGCTCATCGACGCTTCACCGCTGGCGTCGGCGTCGCGCCACCGGAATCCGGCGACCGGGGCGATCTTCTTGAGGCCCTTGCCGCCCGGGCAGATGAACTGGTCGCTGATCGCCTGGTAGATGTCGACCCATTGCGGGCTGTCGATGAATTCCCGGATCTCGGCCTCGGTGGGGATGCCGGGTGCCCCGGCGAACCGGCGGGCGGAGTCCAGCAACCACTTGTCCTCCGCGGACCGCGAATAGCAGTACGCGGCGAAGGTTCTGCCGCTCAGCGCCGCCGCTTCCCGCTCGGCCATCAGCCACGTCCAGAATTCGGCGAACGACCGCGCCTCGTCCTGCGTCGGCACCGGGTCCCAACTGACGAACGGCCGGTACGCCGACACCCCGTCCACGTTGAGCAGCGTGCCCCACAGGTAGGCGCCGTGTTCCTGGTAGCTCTCCATGTCGACGTCGACCTCGACGTCCGCGCGCGTCACCCGGATCTCGGGGAACCGTCGCACCAGCGGCGCTCCCGCGAGCCACGCCTTGGCGGTGACGACGGCGTCCTCGAACGCGCCGTGCGGCCAGTCCTCGAGCGGCTCGCGATCCCACGCCGCGAGGTCGTCGATGGTGTGGCAGCCCGCGTCGCGCAGCATGTCGGCGCGCGAACCGGTTGCCACCAGGCTCACGTCGTGTGTCTGGGTCAGCTGCTCCTCGCACCCGGGCCACCACGGGCAGGAACGGCATTCACCGATCCTGGACGGCACGGTCGCCGATTCCCCGCGGGCGACGGCGAGCCGGTCGGCGAATCGTTCGTCGTAGTCGTCGAGGATCGTGGTGAGGTCGTGCACGAAGATGACGTCGGAGCCGTAGCCGATCGCGCCCGCCACCAGGGCCGGACTCGCGAGCCCGTGCCGCTCGAGCATCCGGTACACCTGCGCGACACGCATCTGGTCGCGGACCTGACCGCGCGGCTTCCGCGTGGCGTCCTCCCGCGGTTGCCAGTCGAACATGTCCGACGTCATCGCGCCGCGGCCGGGATCGGTCACCTTGTGATTGACGACGATCACGGGGATGTACCCGCCGTGGTCCTCGTCACGAATGAGGATCTCGCAGCGCGCCCTCCGGCCGGCGTCCCGGTCGAGCGGGAGCACGGCTCCCCAGATGCGGTCCGCGCCTGCCTCGCACGCGGCCACAGTGTCCTCGGCTCGTCGGCGCAGGCTCTGCTCGGTGTCGATCTGCACCCACCGTTGCGGTGCATGCTCGGTGAGGATCCGCCGGACGTCTTCACGCTTTGCGGCGGCGGCGTCCTGACGCTGGCGGACGCCCGGGTCCTCGGGCGCGGCCGCGAGTTGTTCGGGGAACGCCGCATCGAGGTGCACCCGGTGGCGGCACCGCGTCAGTGCGCTGGCATCGATCACCGTCCCCGACGCCTTTCCGGGAGAGGCGTCGGGTTCTGATTGCTGACCGATATGGGAACACACGATGACGAAGATTATGTGCTCCCCTAGGCTGATCCCGAAGCACCGGATGCAGTTGGTAGCGTGGGCTGCGCTGAAACACCAGGAAAAGGGGTCTTTTCGATGGGGTTGTTGAAGAAACGTAAGTCCCGAGCCACCCGCAAGGCGGAAGCCAAGGCACTCAAGCACAAGGCTGGAGTGGAGGCGAAGCTGAGCGCGAAGAACGAACGGAAGCGCGACAAGCAGGCCGCCAGTGCCGGCCGCAAGCTCGAGGCTGCCGAACTGAAGTCGCTGAAGAAGGTCGAGAAGGCTCAGATCGCTGCGTTGAAGGCCGAGGAGAAGGCCGCGGCCCAGAGGGGTTTCACGGTCGCCGCCGTCCGCAAGTACCTCGGCGTCGCTCGCCTGCTGACGCCGGTGCTGCTGCCGATCGCCTACCGCGCCGCCACGGTCGTGCGCGGGCAGATCGATGCCCGGCGTGCCGACCGGATGGGCGTCGACATCGACCAGCTCGCCAACTTCACCGGGCACGGCGCCAAGCTCAGCGCCCGCATCGCCGGCGCCGAAAGCTCCACCACGGAGATCCTCGGCCAGAAGCCGGACGACGCGGAGACGCAGCAGTTCGCCGCCGCGATCCGCGACCGCCTCGGTGATCTCAGCACCGCCGTCCGCGCGGCTGAGCAGATGCCGCAGGCTCGCCGCAAGGCCGCCCATCACGCCATCTCGTCCGAACTCGACGGAGTCGAAGCCGATCTCCTCGCCCGCCTCGGCGTGCGCTGAACGACCCGCCCACCGCAATGTCCCCTGCCCGCCCCGCCACGACCGCCACCCTTCGGGGCTCGGCGGTCGGTGCGCTCGTGGCCGCTCTCGCGGTCGCCGCGCACGGCATCGGCGGGGGCGGCCTTCCCGAATCCGCGGCCCTGACCCTGCTGCTCGTCACGTGCAGCGGTGTCGGCGCGGTCACCGCGCAACTGCCCGCCCGCGTCCACGGACCGCTCGCACTGGTGGGTGCTCTCGGTGTCGGCCAGGTGGCCGGACACTTCGCGCTCACGCTCACCTCGCATGTGCACTCGGCGGTCCCGGCCGTGCCGATGCTGGCCGCGCACTTGGCCGCCACCGTGGTCTGCGCCCTGCTGATCGCGAATGCCGAGCGTCTGTACGGCCCCCTCGTCCACGTCTGGCGGGTGGTGCTCCGCGGCGAACCGCAGCCCGTCTCGGCGGTGCCGACGGCGCACGTCCCCGCGCGTCCCGCGAATCCCGTGGACGCCCTGCTGCGCGCGAGCATTTCACGTCGCGGTCCCCCGGTCCCGGTCTGACTCCCACCTCTTCTCCCTTCAGACCCTCACAAGGACCTTCGATGAATTCCCTCGTTTCCCGTGCCCTTTTCACGGCCGGTGCGGCCGGCGGCGCAATGCTGCTCGCGGCCGGTGTCGCCGCCGCCCACGTCAGCGTCGTCGCCCCCGGCGCCGAGCAGGGCGGCTACTCCGTCCTGACGTTCCGCGTTCCGACCGAGTCCGAGACGGCGTCCACCACCAAGCTGACCGTCACGCTCCCCGACCTGAAGTCGGCGCGAACCACCCCGCTGCCGGGGTGGACGTCCATCGTCGAGAAGGACCCGACGTCCAAGCTCGCGAAGTCCGTGACGTGGACCGCCGACCCCGGTGTCGGTGTCGCGCCCGGCCAGTTCCAGCAGTTCGAGCTGTCCGCCGGACCGCTGCCGGAGCAGGACGAGGTGTCGTTCCCGGCCGCCCAGACGTACAGCGACGGCGAGGTCGTCAACTGGGATCAGGCGGTCGGCGCCGACGGCGCGGAGCCCGACAAGCCGGCACCGACCCTCACGCTGGCCGCGGCGAGCGGTGAAGACCACAGCCATGACGCCGGCGGCGCCACGACGTCCGACGAGACCGAGACGACGGCGTCCGGCACCGACGACACCGCCCGCTGGCTGGGCGGCATCGGCCTGATCCTGGGCGCACTCGGTGCGGCCCTCGGCCTCGGCGCCATGGTCCGGAGCCGTCGCTCATGAGAAGACGCACCACCTTCACGTCGGTGAAGGTGATCGCGGTCGGACTGCTGACCATGCTCGCGAGCATGCTCGGGGCAGGCACCGCGCTCGCCCATTCCGTCGTGATCAGCTCCACCCCCGAGAACGGCGCGGAGATCGCGGCCGGCCCGGAACGGGTGAGCGTCACGTTCAACGAGGCGCTGCAAGAATCGTTCGCGTCGCTCACCGTGGTGGGGCCCGACGGCAACCTGTGGACCAAGGGTGACCCCACCGTCGAGGGGCCCACGGTCAGCGCCGAACTCGGCGAGCTGGGACCGGCCGGTGTGTATACCGTCGCGTTTCGCGTCACGTCCGCCGACGGGCATCCGGTGAGCGGAACCCGCACGTTCACCCTCACCCAGGAGGGGTCGGGCACGCCCGGCGCCGCGGCCGACAGCTCGGGTGACTCCGGCAGCGGTGGAGTTCCGCTGTGGCCGTTCATCGTCGCCGGGGTGGTCGTGTTCGGCGGCGGGCTGTGGTTCGCGCTCCGCAAGCCCCGCGGCGAGAACTGAGCAGGGTGGGTACGGCGCGACAGTCCTGGCTGCTGTTCGCCGTACCCACATCGCTCGTCGGGGTCGCGTGCGGTTGGGCGTTGGCGCAACCGGAAGACCCCTCACCGTCGAGCGCCGTCCGGGCGCTGTGCCTGGTGCTCGGTTCGGCGGTGCTCGGACTCGCCGCGCTGGGCTGGTGGAGTCGCGCGGACAGCCGTCCCCTCGTGCGGGACCAACGGCTGTGGCGGTTGTCGACCGCGGTCGCCGGTGCGTGGCTGCTCGCCGAGGCGGTGCTGCTGTCGATGACGGCGGCGGAGGCCGACGCCCTGGCGTTGTCCGAGCTGTCGGTCGGCCGGTTCGGCGCGTACGTGACCGAGATCAGCGCGGGACGCGTCGACCTCGCCGTTCTCGTGTGCACGGCCGCGGCCACCGCGTGGTCGGCGGTCGCGTTCCGCCGCACCGACGCCCGGCTCCCCGTGCCCGTTCTGGTACTCGCGGCGCTCGCCCTGGTGGCCCGGCCGATCACCGGCCACATGTCGCAGCAGGTTCTCGGCTCGGTCCTCGACGTCGTCCACGCACTGGCCGCCGCGGTGTGGTTCGGGCTCCTCGCCGCACTCGGCCTGATGCTCCGGTCGCGCGGGGACTGGTCGTCGTGGCTGCCGCGGTATTCCGTCGTCGCGTGGCGGTGCGTGTGGCTGCTGACCGCGACAGGGATCGTCGACGCCGCGGTCCGACTGGGCGGGGTGACACCGCTGTTCGACACCGGTTACGGCCGCATCGTGCTCGCGAAGGCGGCGGCGCTGGCGGCGCTCCTCGGGCTCGGCTGGTGGTGGCGGCGAACGTGGGTCGGGCAGGCCGCCGCACACCGGATCAGCGCCGAAGGGTCCCTGCGGCGCGCGATCGTGGAGGTGGTGGTGATGGCCGTTCCGTTCGGTCTCGCCGCCGCCCTCGCTACCACCGCCTGACCCGTGAGTACTTGTTAACGTGCGGCGGTTGATAAGTACTCACGGGCGCGTCAGCGCAAGAGGATCTTCCCGCGGCTGCCGCCCTTTTCGCCGGCGCGCTGAGCGTCGGCGGCATCGGTCAGGGGGAATGTGCGGGCCGGCGGGAGGGCCAGCTTCCCGTCCGCGGCGAGGGCGCCCAGCCGGCGCAGCGTCTCCGCGCTCCGGTCGCCGGCGTTGCCGGACGAGAAGGTGATTCCCAGCCCGAACGCGGCACCGTCCGACAGCGTCACGATCCGGTCGGTGCCCCCGCGCAGGTCCATCGCCGCCTCGAGTCCGCCGAAGCCGACGTCGAGGACGGCATCGACACCGTTCGGGGCCAGTTCGCGGACCCGGTCCGCCAGCCCCTCACCGTACGTCGTGGGGGTCACGCCCAGCTCCCGCAGCGCGTCGTGGTGTTTCTCGCTCGCGGTGCCGATCACGGTGACACCCGAATCCAGCGCCAGTTGCGCCGCAATGGTTCCCACCGCACCCGACGCGCCGTTCACCAGTAACGTCTCTCCGGACTTCGGCTTCAGGAGCCGCAGTCCACGCGTCGCGGCCTCGCCGGCGACCGGAATGCTGGCGGCGTCCGTCCAGCTCAACCCTTTCGGCTTCGGCACGACGATCGAGGCGAGCGCGTATTCGGCGTAGCCGCCGGTGTCGGACCAGCCGAACACCTCGTCGCCGACCACCGCACCGGTCGCCTCCGGACCGACCGCGTCGACTACGCCGGCCACTTCGCTGCCCGGGATCTTCGGGAACTGCACCGACATCACCTCGGCCATTGACCCCGACCGCAGTTTCCAGTCGATCGGGTTCACGCCGGCCGCCCGGATCACGAGGCGCACCTGGTTGCCGGTGGGCTCGGGCACCGGCACGTCGTGGGTCTCGAGCACCTCGGGATCACCGTAGGACGAGTAGGAGACTGCCTTCATGGTCTGCTTCGCGTTGGAATTCGTCATGCAAACAATCTCGTCCTCGGCGGTCCGTCGCGCCAGACATTCGGCTGGTTGATCACAGGGCGGCGGCGGCCTTCTTCAGATCGGCGACGAGGGCGTCGAACGCGTCGTCCCGATCCTCCGTCGGTCCGCGGAGCACGGCGGACGGGTGGATCGTCGCGAAAACGTCCGGCTCCACGTCGACGTCCACCTCGCCGTCGAGATGCAGTAACTCTCCGCGGTGTTCGGTGAGGCGGAACGACGGGCCGAGCAACGCCTGCGCGGCGGTGGCCCCGAGGCACACGAGGACGTCGGGTTGCACGGCCGCCAGTTCGGCGATCAGCCACGGCCGGCACGCGACGATCTCGGTGCGGTTCGGCTTCTTGTGGATTCGGCGCTTGCCGCGTTCGGCGGGGACGAACTTGAAGTGTTTGACGGCGTTGGTGACGTACGTGACGTTCCGGTCGATGCCCGCCGCGTCGAGCGCCTTGTTCAGGAGCTTTCCCGCCGGACCGACGAACGGCTCACCGGCGCGGTCTTCCTGATCGCCCGGCTGTTCGCCGACGAGCATCATCCGCGCGGATCGCTTGCCCGCGCCGAACACGGTCTGCTCGGCGTCGCGGTACAGATCGCAGCCGTGGCATCCGTCCGCGGCGTGGGACAACGCGTCGAGGTCGACGGTGTCCGGCACGAACGGTGCGGCCGAGGGCTTCGTGGCTCGTGACATGCGCGTCGAGTACCCGTCGGGCGGAGCTCCATTCGCGCAACCCTGTCAATTAGTTTAGCGCTAAGATATAATCACCGGAGAAGCCCACCGAGAAAGCGAGCCTCCATGTCCCTCACCGAAGTCACCGCCCACCACCCCTACAGCCCGGCCGTGGTCGCGGGCGGACTCGCGTTCGTCTCCGGCGCACTGTCCGTCGATGCCGAGGGCACCGCAGTCCCCGGCCGCACCGAGGCGCTCGACGCCGCCGTCGACCGCATGGTCGATCGCCTCGCCACCGTCGGCGGACAGCTGAAGGACGTCGTCAAGCTCACCTACTACGTCACCGACCTGTCGTTGCGCGAGGAGGCGAACCGCCAGTTCGAGCGCATCTTCGACGAGCCGCGCCCCGCGCGCACGTTCCTCGAGGTCAGCAGCCTCCCCTACGGCGCCATCGCCGAGATCGACGCCGTGGCGGCGGTCGGGGGACGCTGACAGCGCACCTGTCCGGCAGCGCCGCGGGTCCCCGTTCCGAGGAATCGACGGGGACCCGCGGCGCGTCGCCGTCACTTATGCTCGTTCGATATCTTGGTACTAAACAGATGAGACCCTCGAGGATTCAGGAGGTGCGCCCGGTGACGCAACGCCCCGTTCCAGATCGCGATGCCGTCGACGACATCGTCGACCAGTGGGCCCACCAGTGGCCCGACCTGGATGTGAGTCCACTGAAAGTGCTGGGCCGCCTGCACCGTTCGTATCTGCGCTACCAGTCGTCCCTCGCCGCAGTGTTCGAGGAGCACGGCATCAACATGGCATCGTTCGACGTCCTGGCCGCCCTCCGACGCTCGGGTCCGCCGTACCGGATGACGTCCGGACAGCTGGCGGAATCCGCCCTCGTCACCACGGGCGGTGTCACGCTGCGCGTCGACCGGCTCGAGAAGGCGGGGCTCGTGCAGCGCGAGCGCGACGCCGAGGACCGCCGCATCGTGCACGCGCAACTCACCGACGAGGGACTGCGGGTGATCGAGAAGGTCGCGGAGGCCCACTTCGCCAACGAGTCGCAGATCCTCAGTGGAATGTCGAAGGACGATCAGGCGGCGCTGGCCGAATTGCTCCGCAAGCTCGAGCACTCGATCGTCGAGAACCAGGCCCCCACCGCCTGAGCGGAAAAATCAGCTGGCCGCACGGGAGGTCAGATCGGCGACCTCACCGAATCCGATGAACCGTTCGGATGCCGCCGTCATCTCCACGATGAAGCGTCGCTGCTCGTCCTGCGACGCACCGATCAGGCGCGCCGCACCCGTCCACTGCGCCTCGGACAGCTTGCGGGCGAGTTGGGCGGGTTCGGCGCACGGCGTCGCGATCCCGGCCTGGTTGAGCCGTTCGATGAACCGGATGTACCGGCCGAGGATCCGATTGTGTGCCGCCTCGAGCTGTTCCCGGATCACGGGGTCGACGGCGGCGCGGTCCTCGATCATCGTGAACAGGCGTCCGCTGCTGTAGACAGTCTCGATGAACGCCGCGGTGGCCGCCCGCAGGACGGTGCGCGGGTCCGCGTCCGGCGGGACCGGGATGCGCTGAGCCTCGACGAACGTGTCGAACACCGCGGCGGCGACGGCACGGAACGCGTCGTCCCGGGACGCGAACCGGGCGGAGAATTCGGCCTGCGACACCCCGGCGGCAGCGGCGATGACCGCCTCGGAGGTGCGCTCGTATCCCAGCTCGGCGAAGCACCGCCCCGCCGCTTCGACCAACGCGAGCCGACCTCGATCGTCACCGTTCGTAAGCACCGCTCGCGCCTCCTCGTACCCCGGCCGGCGCCCGACGTGTCGGCCGTCACACATTCTTAGTTGACATTTCATTCACGTCAACCCGCGCGACCTTACGCCTGCTGAAGTGCCTTCGCCTGGGCCTCGGCCTGCGCCCGGTAGAGCCGGCGGAGCCGGATGACGCCGAGGTCGTGCTGGTACAGGTTCTCCGCCTGGTCCGCGTCGAATGCCATCGCCTCGAGCATGGTGCGGTCCTGCTCGAGCACCACCCAGTGCCGCTCCTCGAGCTTGGTGCGGTACAGGAACCGCCAGACGTCGCGTTCCCAGCCCTCGACGCGGCGGTACCGCCAGAAGAACACCGCGGTGGTCTCGGCGTCGATCGGCGTTCCCATGCCGACGATGCCGAACGAGCCACCCGGGCCCGCGGTCGGCGGGTACGGGATCTCGAGGTCCACCCAGTCGATGCCGGTCCGGCAGAATTCGACCCAGTCGAAGTTCACACCCCGCTGGTCGGTCTTCTCGAAGAAGAACCCGCGATCGGTTTCGCGGATCCGGAACTTCGCGGAGGTCTCGCCGCCGAACATCGAATGCGATTCGCGGTGCAGGAATGCTCCGTGCATCGGGTCGAGCAGGTTCTCCAGCGTGAACCGCCACGGCGCCTTCCACTCCGCGTAGCAGAGGAAGTGCGAGATGCCGTCGTCGGTGAGGCGCTCGGGCAGTTCGAGTGGTGCGGGTTCGGCGTCGGGGTCGGTGCCGAACCAGGCGAGTACGGCGCCGGCGACCTCCCGCACGGGGAGGCTGGTGACGAGCCGCTTGCCCTCGAGGTTGCAGCCGGGCATTCCGGGGACGGAGACGACGGTGCCGCCGCCGTCCACCTGCACGCCGTGGTACTGGCAGGCGACGCGATCGCCGAGGTGCTGGCCCTGCGACAGCGGGGCGCCGCGGTGCGGGCAGCGGTCGGCGAGCATGCGGAGGGTGCCGTCGGACTGACGGAACAGCAGCCAGTCCTCGCCGAGGCGGCGCACCTTCTTCATGTCGCCGCGCGCGACGAAGTCGGACGGGCACACCGCGTGCCACTGGTCGCGCATCCCGGTCGCGAAGATCTCGTCGCCGGTCAGTGCCGCCTTGTGCAGTCGGTTCACCATGTCAGGCCCCCATCCGTCGGATCTCGTCCGTGAAAGTGTCGGTGGTCCAGGCGTCGCCGCCGGGACTGTGGATGCCGAGGGCGTTCAAACCCTTCACCAGGCCTTCGAGGTGGTGCACACCGGTGCCGAAGACCTCTTCGATCGCGCCGGCCAGCTTCCGTTCGTACGGGGTGGGTGCCGTGCCGGACTGGCGTGGTTGCAGATACAGGCTCATGGTTCTTCCCTTCTAGAGATCCAGCACGAGCTCGTCGGAGCGGGCGCGGGAAACGCAGATCATGATGGTGGTGCCGGACTCCTGCTCGGAGCTGGAGAGCAGGGAGTCGCGGTGGTCGGGGGTCCCGGCGAGGACGCGGGTTTCGCACGTCCCGCAGATGCCTTCGCGGCAGGAGTTGGGGACGTCGACGCCGGATTCCTCGAGGGTGTCGAGGATGGTCCGGTCCGGGGCGACGGTGGCCGAGATGCCGGATCGTTCGCAGATCACGCGGACGGGGCGGTCACCGGCGAGGGTGTCGGCGGGGATCTCCTTCGCCTTGAACCGCTCGAGCCGGATCGTGCCGTCCGGCCAGGAGCCGGCGAACCCTTCGACCGCGCCGAGCAGACCCTCGGGGCCGCAGGCGTAGACGAACGTCTCCTCGCGGGCGGTGCCGAGGATGTCGGCCAAATCGAGGATGCCCTCGGTTTCCTCGGTGACGACGTGCACGCGGTCGCCGTATGCGGACAGTTCGTCGAGGAACGCCATCGACGCGCGGGCGCGGCCGCCGTAGTGCAGTTCCCACTCGGCGCCCATGCGTTCGGCTTCACCGATCATCGCGAGGATCGGCGTGATGCCGATGCCGCCGGCGATGAACACGTAGCGCGGCGACGGCAGGAGTTCGAAGTTGTTGCGAGGTGCGCTCACCGACAGGCTGTCGCCGGGCCGCAGCGTCTCGTGGACGTGCCGGGAGCCGCCTCGGCCGGTCACCTCGTGGAGGATCGCGACGCGGTACCCGGTCTTGTCGTCGGGGTCTCCGCAGAGGGAGTACTGGCGGACGGTCCCGCGGTTCAGGTGCAGGTCCAGATGGGCGCCCGGCGTCCACTGGTCGACCGCGCCGCCGTCCTGTCGTTCGAGGCGAAGCGAGACCACGCCCGCGGACTCGACCCGCATCTGACGCACCATCATGGGGACGGTGTCTGCGTCTGTTGTCATCGCTCACTCCCAGGCTCAACCGAAGGCATAGTTCCTTAGTGCTCAATAATTTAGCACTAAGATGTATCGTGCGCCACAGTTGAGGGGAAATCCGTCGAACACGGGCCGAGCTACTCCGCTTCGCGGTACCGCGCGGTCTCGGCCGCGAGCCGCTCCTCGTACGCCTGTGCGAGGTCGTGCAGACTCTGCACGCAGTCACCGGTGAACACCGGCGCATGCATCGGCGCCAGCAGCAGGGGTTCCAGATCGGCGAGTCCCCGGATCGTGGGCCCGAGCGCCGGTGACAGGCACGTCGCGTTCCCCATGTCCTCGGCCGCGATGGCCGGGCCGACGATCTCCTCCTCCGTGGCAGGCGGATGATGCCCGAATGCGGTGAACAGGTCGCCGCAGAACAGCGTCTGCGTCGTCTCCTCGAAAACCAGCCCGGCATCCCACCCGTGCGGAACATGCGGAGTGTCGAGGTGACGGACCCGCCTGGTGCCCGTCTCCATCACGTCGCCGTACTGCAGGGGACGGGGCATGCGATCGGCGAGGTCGTTGACCTGAACGAAGCAACCCATCGCCCCGTGCGCGACCTCGGCGTTCGGCGCGGCCGCCAGCCACGAGTTCATCGCACCGCACTCGTCGGCCTCCACGTGCCCGAACGTGATCCACCGCAGCCTGTCGAGAGGAATCAGCCGGCCGACCGCCGCGGACACGGACGGGAACAACGCACGCTGACCGGTGTGGAACAGCAGCGGTTCCTCACCGTCGACGAGGAACTGGTTCATGATCAGGTTGGGCTCGTCCAGATACGTGGACAGCCGGTAGATGTCGGGAGCGATCTCGGTAATCGTGGTGTCCATCCCTGGCTCCGATCACGTCACGGTGTCGTGAGGACAAGCCTTCTCGGGACAGCGGCGGCGCGCAAGATCCTGCCGGTCCGCGATGGCGCTACCGTCGTTGCCCGACGCCGATCCGGACGAGATCGTGCCCGACGGTCACGGTGCCGGCGAACGTGGACTTCACGCCTCGTTCCCACTGGTCGTCGGTGACCTGCCGGGGGTCGCCCGGACCGATGTGGGAGAGCACCACCTGACGGACATCCGCGTCCGTGGCGACGCGCCCGACGTCCTGCGCGGTGGTGTGCGCCTGAATCATGTGCTCGACCAGTGCGGGACCCGAAGCCTGAGCGTAGAAGTCGACGTCGATCACCTCGTGGACGAGGATGTCGGATCCTCGGGCGAGTCGAACCACGTTCGGCGACTTCGCGGTGTCGCCGGAGAACGTGACCGCACCGTCCTCCGTGTCGAACCGGTACGCCAGCGAGGGGTAGACCGGGCCGTGCGGAACCAGTGTCGCGGTGACCCGGATCCGGTCGTCTTCGAACACCGGGAACGGCTCCATCTCCGGCGCCGTGTTGTCGGCGGACGCACCCGCCGACTCCGGTGGCAGTACATCGTGCAGCGACAACCGCCGCCCGTAGTCGGACTGGGCGCCCTTTTCGACGTTGCGGATGTTGATGTCGTAGGCGAATGCGTCGAGTACGCCCGCGAACAGATCGGTGAGTCCGGGCGCCGGCGATGCCGGACTCTGGATCGGAATACTCTGGCCGCCACGCGGTGCCGACAGTCTGCCCGCCGAGCCCGGGCCGTACACCGGCACCACGTTGCGGAATGTGTAGGACGGTGTCCCGCCCGGCAGCCAGAAGACGTTGAACAGATCGGCGATGTGATCGCTGTGCATGTGCGTGACGAAGACGCCGCCGAGCGAATCCGCGGCGATACCGGCCTGGATCAGCTTTCGGCTCGACCAGGGACCCGCGTCGATCAGATACGGTCGGTCGCCGACGACGAGCACACTGGACGTGCCGCTCCGCCCCGGCACGGCGATGGGTCCGGCCGCCGTGCCGAGCAGGATCAGCGTGGTTGCGTAGCCGTCGACGTCACCGGACAACTCGTAGGCGTCCGGTGGCGTCGCACCACTCGGCTGCGCGTCCGAGGTGTGGGACGCGCAGCTCGTCGCGGCGACGGCAGTGGCGGCGGAACCCAGCAGGGCCAGCGCACGCCGCCTCGACAATGCGTGTCGGCCGACAGGTTCCATTTATGCGTCCGTTCGGGCCGCGGCCAACTCCAGCGGCACGTGCCAGGCGTCGTATTCGTAGACCCAGTCGCCGTTGCCTGCGACCTTCAGCCACTCGTTGGACCGGGAGCCGCGCTGGATGCGCGAGGTCCGCTGCAGTCGCGTCTCCTGGTAGGTCTGCAGCGCGACGGCAGGGTCGTCGAACAGGCTCAGGCAGCGGGACAGGACGACGGCGTCTTCGATGGCCATGCCGGCGCCCTGCGCCATGAACGGCATCATCGGATGTGCCGCGTCGCCGAGGAGCACGGCGCGCCCGTCGGTCCACGATGCCAGCGGGTCGCGAACGTAGAGAGCTGATTTCAGGACGTCGTCGCAGGCGTCGAGCAGGGCTCGTGCCTCGGGGTGGAAGTCGCGGTACAGCTCACGCAGTTCGGTGACGGAGCCGGGTGTGGTCCACGATTCCTCGGTCCACTCCTCCTGGCCGCAGGTGGCGAAGACGAAGATGTCCTTGCCCTGGTTGAGGGGGAACGTCACGATCTGAGTCGACGGATTCGGCCCCCACCACTTGGTGAAGCAGTCGAGGTTCGGCAACTCGCCGACGCGTTCGGTGGGGACGACGGCGCGGAACGCCACAACCCCGGTGAACGTCGGCTGTTCCCGCCCGAGGAGAGCGGTCCGGACCGCGGAGTGGATGCCGTCGGCGCCGACGATCACGTCAGCGGAAGCCGTACTGCCGTCGGTGAACTCGATGCGGCCGTCGGCGACGCCGCTGACCCGGCGACCCATTTCGACGACACCCGACGGCAGCCGGTTCTCGAGCGCGGTCATGAGGTCGCCCCGGTGCATGGTCAACTGCGGTGCACCGTAGTGCTGTTCCGCGCTGTCCCCCATCGGCAGCCGGGACGTTTCGGCTCCCGTGTCCCACGTGCGGCTGATCCGGAACTGCGGCCGGGCGGCCGATTCGCGGATCGCCGGGCCGATGCCGAGTCCGTCGAGAGCCCGGACCGCGTTGGGGGTGAGGTTGATGTCGGCGCCGACGCGGGCGAACTGCCTCGTCTGCTCGTAGACCGTGACGTCGAGACCGAACTTGCGGAGGGCGATCGCCGTGGCGAGTCCGCCGATGCCGCCGCCGCAGACGGCGACCGTGGTCACTGTGCAGCCTTTCCGGGCACCGTGACGGGCGGCGTGAACGGTGCCGGCATGTCGCCGTAGGCGGCGAGATCGACCTCGACGATCACCGGCGCCTGCCGCGACACCGCGTCGGCGAGCACCTCGTGGGCCTCGGCGGCGCCACCGATCCGCAGGTACGGCACGCCGATGGACTGCGCCAGCAGCGGGAAGTCGGGGGTGACGAGGTCGACGGCGTAGGTGTCTTCGCCGCCGCCCTTCTGCATGTTGCGCAGCACACCGTAGCCGCCGTCGTTGAACACGAGCAGCACCAGCCACGGCTTCTCCTGCGCCATGGTCAGGATCTCGCCGAAGTGGACGGCCAGGCCGCCGTCGCCGACGAGGGCCAGGGTGGGACGGGTCTCGTCGGCCAGTGCGGAACCGATGGCCATGCCCAGGCCCTGCCCGATGCCGCCGCCGCGGGGGAAGACGTTGGACTTGGGGTCGAACATCGGCAGCAGCCGGTTGCCCCAGGAACTCGACGCGATGGTGACGTCGCGGGCGATGACGGAATCCTGCGGGAACGCGGCACGCACGGCGTCGCACAGCACGGCGTGATCGCCGAGTCCGGCGCGCTGCTTGCTGCGGACGAGTTCGCGGGTGGCGCGGGCACGTTCGGTCCAGGCGGCGTCGACGGGCGCGGGCCCGGACAGCTGCCGGAGGAACGTGGCGATGTCGGCGGTGACCCCGGCCTGCGCCGGGTACACACGTCCGAGCGCGGCCGCGTCGATGTCCACCTGCACGTGCACGGCGGGGACGGGCATGGAGTAGTCGCCGGTCTCGTTGGACCGGAAGTGGGTGCCCAGCGACAGCAGCAGGTCGGCGTCCCGGAGGAGCTCGCGTCCCGCGGGGGTGTTGCCGTAGTTGCCGATGCACAGCGGATGGTCCTCGGGTACGGCGCCGCGCCCGGAGTTGCTGGTGAGCAACGGGACTCCCCACTGCTCCACCAGTTCGGTCAGCTCGGCACCGGCCGTGGCGACACCGCCGCCCGCCCAGATCACCGGGCGTTCCGCCGACCGCAGCAGGGCGAAGGCGACGGCCAACTCGTCGGCGTCCGGCGTGCGCGGCGACTCCGACACCGGCTCGACGACGTCGATGACGTGCTCCGCGTACTGGAGGTCGATCGGCCATTCGATGCTCGACGGGCCGCCGGGCGCGGCGAGGGCGGCGGCGACGCCTTCCCGCAACACCTTTCCGGCGCTGTCGGTGTCGAGGATGGTGGCGGCGTGCTTCGACGTCGCCGTCAGCATCCCCAGCTGATCCTTGGTCTCGTGGATGAACCCGCGACCCGAGCCGAGGTACCGGCTCTCGACGTTGCCCGTCACGTGCAGCACCGACGTTCCGGCACTGAGCGATTCGATCAGCGACCCGGCCGCGTTGCCGGCACCGGTGCCGGTACTCGTGAGAGCGCAGCCGAGTCCGCCGGTGGCCCGGGCGTACCCGTCGGCGGCACTGACCGCGGTGGCCTCGTGCCGGACCGGCACGAACCGCAGGTGCTTGCTGACCGCCTGCACCAGGGGCTGGTTGTGGACGCTCACGATGCCGAAGACGGTGTCGACACCGGCCTCGCGCAGCACCTGGACGAGCAGGTCGCCCCCATTACCCACAGACATGGTGTTCCTCTCAGACATAGCGTGCGACGCCTCCGCAGACGTCGAGGCTGGTGCCCGTCACGTAGGACGAGCGGGGGGACAGCAGGGTCACGATCATGGTGGCCACCTCGTCGGCGCGGCCGAACCGGCCGAGGCCGATGCCGCGGTCCTGGGCGATCTCCGCCTCCCATTCGGCGAATGTGGCGTCGGTGCCGGATTCCTCGTAGCGGCGCCGCCACTGGCCGGTGTCGACCAGTCCGAGCGACACCGAGTTGACGCGGATGCCGTCGGCGGCGAGTTCGAGCGACAGCGACTTGCTGAGGTTCAGCAGCCCGGCCCGGGCGGCGCTGGTGGTGACCAGCCGCGGCTCGGGCTGACGTGCGAGCACCGCCGAGATGTTGACGATGGACGCGGCGTCGGACTTGCGCAGCAGCGGCAGGGCGGCCTCGACGGTGTTGAGGACGCTGGAGAACTTGAGGTCGAGTTCGTCGCGCCAGTCGTCGAGGGTCGCCTCGCCGCGCGGGACCATGCGGGACTTGCCTGCGTTGTTGACCAGACCGTCGAGGCCGCCGAATCGGGCGACACCGGCGTCGACCAACGCGGCGACCGCGGCTGGGTCCCGGACGTCGCAGGACGCGGTGAGGACGCGGTCGCTGCCGGGCAGCGGCGCGATCACGGAGTCGAGCCGGTCGCGGTCGCGCGCGCAGGTGACGACGTTGGCACCCTCCTCGAGCAGCATCGCGACGGTGGCGAGCCCGACTCCCGAGCTTCCGCCGGTCACCAGGTGGGTGCGGTCTTTCAGTTGCAGGTCCACGACGTGGTCCCCTTCTCTAGTGCAGGACGAATCCGCCGTTGACGACGAGTTGCTGGCCGGTGATGTACGAGGCCTCGGGTCCCATCAGGAACGCGACGGCGCCGACGAGATCCGACGGCTGCTGCGGCCGCTCCAGCGCGCGATTGAGGCGGTACAGCTCGTGCCGGTGCTCCGGAACCTTCTGCGCCGATTCGCTTTCGGTCAGACCGGGCGAGACGGTGTTGACGGTGATGCCGTACGGGCCGAGGTCACGGGACATGGCGCGGGTCAGCGCGGCCACCCCGCCCTTGGAGGCGATGTAGTGCGCGAGACGCGGCGAACCGTACAGGGCGGCGTCGGAGCCGATGGTGACGACTCGTCCGCCTCCGTTCCCGATGATGGAGGGAACGATCACCCTGCTCACGAGGAACGTGCCGCGCAGGTTGACGCCCAGCACACGGTCCCACTCGTCGATGTCGAGTTCGTGAATCGGTTTGCCGCCCACGCCGTCCGCGAGGGCCGCGTTGTTGACGAGGCCGTACAGCGGGCCGCCGGCGGTGACGGTGGCCGCCATCGCGTCGACGGACTCCGCGTCGCGGAGATCGACCCGGACGAACTGTGCCTTGACCCCGTCGGCGCGCAGGCTTGCCGCCGCGTCCTCGCCCCAGTCCTCGCGGATGTCGGCGAGCCACAGGGTGGCGCCGTCCTCGCCGAGCCGGCGGGCCAGGGCGAGGCCGAGACCCCGCCCCGCCCCGGTGACGAGAATGCTGCGGCCGTCGAGACTCATGGTCAGTCCCGCGTCACGCCGTGCATGGCCGACGTCTCGGGGTACGTCGGGATCTGCGGCTTCTGCGCGCCGATGATGACGCAGAACAGAGCGTCCTTGTCGCCGTTGTTCTTCAGGCTGCGCGGAACTCCGGCCGGGACGACGATCATGTCGCGGTAACCGAGGGTGCGCTTCTCCACCTGGCCGTCGCGGTGGACGCCGACCTCCACCTCGCCCTCGAGGACGAAGAAGGCTTCCTCGGCGTCGTGGTGGGTGTGCTCCGGGCCCTCGGCGCCGGGGGGAAGCAGCATGTTGGAGAACGTGAATCCGCGCGAGACGATGGTGCGGTTGTCGTTCTCGTGGTTACCCGTCGCGCCGGAGCCGACGTAGCGGATCTGCGCGCGCTTGAACTGGTCGCCGGCCTTGGCCTGGAAGCCCAGGGTGTCCCAGTCCTCGTGGCGGGAGCCACGGGTGAGGATCAGCGAGTCGGTGAATTCCTTCAGATCGGCGGTGCCGTATTCGAGTGTCATGTCGTGCTCCTTCTCTAGAGGTGGTTGCGTAGGCGTTCGGTGATGTGGATGAAGGATTCGACCCAGGCGTTGAAGGCCTCCGGCCGCTCCTGGTTCGCGAGGTGTCCGGCACCCCGGATGGTGACGAACACGGCGCCCGGAATTCCCCCGGCGAGAACCTGACTCGCGGGAACGCCGGTCACCCCGTCCTCGTCTCCGCCGAGGACGAGCGTGGGGATGTCGATCTTCGGCAGATCGGCCGTGTGATCGGTGGCCGCCATCGACTCGGCGGCGTACCCGTAGCCGGGCAGCCGGATCGACGACGCCATGATCGCCGTGGCCTGCGCGGTCACTTCGTCGCAGGCGGTCCCGGACAGTAACCGCGGGGCCCGTTCGGCGGCAAAGGCTTCCGCCCCTTCCTGCTCGAGCGTTGCGGCCCGGGCGCGCATCCGGCCGGCGGCGTCGCCGTCCGCTCCCGAGCCGACGGTGGAACTGCCGAGCAGCAGACTCCGCACGAGCCCGGGGTGGCGCAGCGCCAGCCGGGTGGCGATCACGCCGCCCCACGACATTCCCAGGACGTGCGCTCCCGCGTCACCGCAACGGTCGCGGATCACGTCGGCGGCGGCGTCGGCGTAGTCGTCGAGGTCGAACGGACGGCCCGGGTCTTCGCTGCGGCCGTAGCCGGGAGCGTCCCAGGCCAGCAGTCGCAGCGACGACGACAGTTCGTCGAACTGTGGCACGAAACTGTCTGCGCTGCCACCGATCCCGTGCAGCAGGAGCAGCGCGGGGCCGGAACCGGATTCGACGACGTGCGTCACGACGCCCGCCCGAGGTCGAACCGCTCGAACGCTCCGGGGTCGGGGATGCCGGCCATGTGGTCGCGGACCTGCTTGGACGGCGGGCCCGCGGTGCCCCACAGGTCGGAGAGTTCGGGAACCCGGCGCCAGACCTTGCACAGCCACCGGTCCTCGTCGACCTGTGCGATGCCGGACGTGTACTCGCACACCAGCCCTGCCGGGTCGGCGAAGTACGAGAACGTGTTGTCGCCGGGGCCGTGCTTGCCCGGACCCCACAGCGGCACGGTGCCGTGGTGACGCAACCGGCCGATGCCGCGCATGAAGTGGTCGACGGTGGGCATCTCGTAGGCGACGTGATTCACCGACGTCCACTCGGCCTGGTTGAACGCGATGCTGTGATGGTCGGTGTTGCAGCGCAGGAACGCCATCTGGTGCTCGGACCAGTCGGAGACCCGCATGCCCAGGACGTCGCAGTAGAACGTCACCGCGGCGTCGATGTCGACGGTGTTGAGGACGACGTGCGTGACGCCTACCGGGACGGCGTCCTCGCGGCCGAGCTTCGGGACCGCGAGCGCGTCGGCGAGCAGTTCGACGACGCGGCCCTCGGGGTCGACCAGGCTGACGCCGTAGCCGCCGCCGAGATCGTCGACCGGCCCCGGGCCGCTGACGATCGGGACGCCGCGGAGTTCGAGTCGGCGGGCGGCCTCGTCGACCTCGGCCGGCGTGGCGACGGCGAACGTGATGCGGCCGAGTCCGTTCCGCTCGGCCTGCGTGAGTTGCAGCGCGTGGTGGTGCTCACCGGTTCCCCGCAGCCAGGCACCGTCCGTGCCCTGCTCGACCACGCGCAGTCCCCACACCTCCGAGTAGAAGTCGGTGGATTCGATGCTGGCCTGTGTGCGCAGTTCGACGGAGCGCAGGCACCGCAGCCGGGCTATGGGTTGGTTCATCGCATGCCTCCAGTTGCTTAGGTCTCAATATCTTAGCGCTAAAGTAATAGGTCGTACAGAGCTGACGGGAATTTCTTTCCGGACGACCTATTACTTCAGCTTCCCCGTGGGCCGATGTGACCGTGGTTCACTCAGACGGAACCCGTGTGACATTCGGCGAGCAAGCTTCAGTTTGCCCACGAGCGGGTCGCTCAATTTGCCCAGGGGTTGGGTTCCTCGTCGAGGCCCCAGTAGATGCTCTTCTGCCGCGAGTAGGCGGCGATACCGCTGCGCCCCTTCTCCACCCCGAGCCCGCTCTCCTTGACGCCACCGAACGGCGTCGAGATGCTGAACTGCTTGTAGGTGTTGATCCACACGGTGCCGGCCTGGAGTCGGCGGGCGAGTTTCCAGGCGCGGCGGTAGTCGCCCGTCCAGATTCCCGATGCCAGACCGAATACCGAATCATTGGCCTGTGCAACCAGATCCGCGTCGCCGTCGAACGGCAGGACCACGAGGACGGGTCCGAAGATCTCCTCCTGGCAGGTGCGTGAATCGTTGGGGAGCCCGTCGATGATCGTCGGCAGGTAGTACGCGCCGTCGCGGAGCCGTTCGTCGTCGGGGATCGCCCCGCCGCACAGCACTCGTCCGCCCTCTTCGCGAGCGAGGTCGACGTATGCGGCGACGCTGTCGCGGTGCTTGCGGTGGACCATCGGCCCGACCTGGGTGTCGGGGTCGCGGCCGGGTCCGAGTCGCAGTCGCTGCGTCTTGGCCACCAGCTTCTCGAGGAATTCGTCGTAGATGCGGCGGTCGACGAACAGCCGGGATCCGGCGATGCAGCTCTGCCCGGTGGACGAGAAGATCCCGTACATGACGCCGTTCACGGCGGCGTCGAGGTCGGCGTCGTCCAGCACGATCGTCGGCGACTTGCCACCGAGTTCGAGCGACACGGGCATCAGCTTGTCGGCCGCCGCGTGGGCGATGGACCGTCCGGTGTTGGTGCCGCCGGTGAACGTCACCTTCCCGACGTCGGGGTGGGTGACGATGGCGTCGCCGACCACCGAGCCCTTGCCCGGCAGCACCGACAGCAGGCCCTTCGGCAATCCGGTCTGGTCGATGAGCCGCGCCAGTTCCAGCGACACCAGCGGCGTCCACTCGGCGGGCTTGAGGACGACGGCGTTGCCTGCCGCCAGGGCGGGGGCGATCTTCTGCGCGTCGCTGGCCACCGGCGAGTTCCACGGTGCGATGGCGCCGACCACGCCGATGGGCTCGAGAACGCTCATCGTGAGGAAGTTGCCGCGCGGGGTGGTGAGGTCGTCGTCCGCGGTTTCGAGGACGGCGGCGAAGTAGCGGAACGTGCCCGCCGCGCTGCCGACGAGTGCCGTGGTCTCGGCGACCGTCTTGCCGGTGTTGTAGCTCTGCAGCAGCGCGAGCCGGGACGTGTTCGCCTCGATGGCGTCGGCGATGCGGTGCAGGTACTTCGCCCGCTGGTGTGGGAGCAGCGCGCGCCACGCCGGGTCGTCGGCGGCGGCGCGGCCCTTGCGGACCGCCTCGTCGGCGTCGTCGGCGGTGGCCTGGTGGATCACCTGCAGGGTCTCGCCGTTCGACGGGTCCGTGACCGCGAAGGCGGGTCCGTCCGCCTGCCGCCACTGTCCGGCGACGAGGATCCGGTCGGCGACCGGGACGAACGGCAGTGTCTGTGGTGCGGTGTCGAGGATGGTCACTGGGAGATCTCCTCGAGGGTCTTTTCGCGGGTTTCGACGGCGAAGAAGCCGACCACGAGGGCACCGATCATTGCGACCGCGGCAAACATTCCGAAGACGACGGTGAGCGTGCCGCCCCCGTCGAGGATGGCGCCGACGGCGAGGGGGCCGACGATGATGCCGAGGCGTCCGCTCGCTCCGCCGATCGCGCAGCCGATGGCTCGCATCCGGGTCGGGTACAGCTCCGCGGTGTAAACGTAGAGCGCCATGTTGACCGCGAAGACGAACAGGGCGGATCCGGCCGACCAGAACAGGACCTTCGTCGCGGTGTCGGCGCCGGAGGCGGCGAGCAGGAACAGCAGCGACGAGCACAGGACCATCGACGCGGTGATGCAGATGCGGCGACCGAGGTTGTCGATGAGGAACGCGACGAGGATGCAGCCGATCAGGCCGGCGACGCTGGTGACGATGCTGTAGTGCAGGGCGGTGTCGACGCTGACGTCGAATGCGGATCGGTACAGCGTCGGCAGCCACGACGCGATGCCGTAGTTGACGAAGTAGGCGCAGCCCCAGATGGCCGCGAGCATGAGTGTGCGACGCAGGTAGATGCCCCGGAAGGCCTCCGCGAACGTTCCGCGGCGGGTGTCGACGGCGACGGCGGGCAGCGGCTGCGGAGCCGGCAGCGTCTTGCCGTACTTCTCGGTGATCTCGTTCTCGATGCGGGTCATGGCATTGTGCGCGTCTTCGTAGCGGCCGCGGGACGCGAGCCAGCGCGGAGACTCGGGCAGCTTCCACAGCAGCGGCAGGAGCACGACGGGCAGCGCACCGAGCGCGAACAGGATCTTGTAGCCGTAGTTCGGGACCACCCACGCCGACACGATCGCCGACATTACGAGCCCGATCGGGAAGATCACCTCGTAGAGCAGCACGAATCGTCCGCGCTTGTGGGCTTTGGTGATCTCGCCGATGTAGCTCGCCGCGACCGGGACCTCGGCGCCGAGGCCGATACCCTGCACGAATCGGAAGACGAGGAAGAGCATCAGGCTGTCGGTGAACGCCATGCCGAGGCTCATCACAGCGTAGAGCGCGAGCGAGAAAATGATGACGTTGAGCCGGCCGACGCGGTCGGCGAACCAGCCGCCGGCGAGGGCGCCGACGAGCATGCCGATGCCGCCGATGGCGATCACCCAGGCGATGTCGCCGGGGGTCAGGCCCCACTTGGGGATGAGGACGGGGAGGGAGTACGCGATCATCAACTGGTCGAAGCCGTCGAAGAACGTGACGGCGCCGACGATGACGCGGGCCTTGATGTGCCACCTGCTCATCGGCAGGCGTTCGAGTCGGGCGCTGATCATCTCAGCTGTGGCAGCCATGGCGGGCGATACCGTCGTCATGAGCATCCTCAGGGTCGGGTCGAGGCATTTACTTAAGCCCTCAAAGGCTTACCACTAAGATGTAATCTCACGCACATGAGAAACGTCAACCCTTGACTTTGGAAGAAACATGTTATTCACACCTGTGCGTACTTATTAACCTTCCGCGGTTAACAAGTGCTCACGGGTGAGAGAGCCGTCGACTACGCGGTGGACTGCATCCATTCTGCACAGATGCGTGTGGTCGTGTGTCACCAGCAGCGTCGCGACCTCGCGCTCTCGCACGACACCGAGGAGCAGATCCATGATCGCGGCGCCCCGTTCCTGGTCGAGCGCGCTGGTCGGCTCGTCGACGACCAGCAGCGACGGATCGTTCATCAGCGCCCGGGCCAGGTTGACCCGCTGCCGCTGCCCACCCGACAACTGCGCGGGCCTCTTCCCGGCGTGGTCTGCGAGGCCGACGGCGTCGAGCAGGTCGCGAGCCTTCGCGCGCCCTGCCCGCCGCGGTACGAACATCCGCTGCCCGAGATGCGCCATCACCTCCAGTTGTTCGAGGGCCGTCAACGACGACACCAGATTGGACTGCTGGAACACGATGCCGATCCGGTCGCGGCGCAGCGTGGACGCCTCCCGCCGGCTCAGCGCGGTGAGTTCGGTGGCGCCCAGCCGGACGGAGCCCGAGTCGGGCCGGATCAGTGTCGACGCCACCGCGAGGAGCGTCGACTTTCCGGAACCGGACGGACCGGTGATCGCGGCGATCTCACCCCGGCCGAGGGTCAGCGACACCGAGTCGAGGGCGGTGACGCGTCCCGCGCCGTCGGGGTAGGTGAGGGTGACGTCGTCGAGGGTGAGGGCGGGGGTGGTCATCGTGTGCTCCCGAGGGCGGTGAGGGGGTCGGTGGTGAACAGGAAGCGGAGCGCGAACGCGGCGCCGAGGAGGCCCAGCCCGACGAGGGCGGTGGCGGGCAGGACAGTGGTGGAGATGTCGAGCACGAACGGCACGGCGTCGCCGATCATCGACCCGGCCACCGCCGCCGTCCCGACACCGACACCCACGCCGGCGAGCAGGACGACGAGCGCCTGCCCGAGCGCGTCCCGCACGAGCGACCCGGTGGACGCGCCGAGCGCCTTCAACGTCGCGACATCGGGGGTGCGCTGCAGGGTCCACACCGTGAAGAACGCGCCGATCACCAGTGCGGAGATCGCGAACAGCATCACCGTCATCAACGTCAGCGACCCGTTCTCGGAGGTATAGGAGCCGATGGCGGAGAAGGAGTCGGCCACACTTCGGGAGGTCGTCCCCGCGGCGGCGTTCGTGGCGTCGTCCCCGCCGGACACCGCGAGCACCGTCGCCGCACCCCCGCGCGGGTTCGCGTGCTGCCAGTCGGCGAGCGTCATCCACACGGCCGGGCTGTGGCCGTACCAGTCGTCGCCGCGGACCGCGGTCACGGCGAACGTGGAATCGCCGACTGTGACCCTGTCGCCGGCGACGACGCCGAGGGATCGCGCCGCGCCGGCCCCGAGGATCACGGTTCCCGGCGCGGACGGTGCACGGTCGCCCACACCGCCGTCCGCGCCGACCAGTGCCACCCCCTTCGCCGCACCTCCTACTGCCGACGCCGAGCCTCGTCCGACGCCGATCGGCCGCACCGAGTCGGCGCTCCGCCGCCAGACGGCCACCTGCTCGGACGTCAGCACGGACTCGTCGAACGACGGACCGTCGTCGGAGGCGGCGAAGACCACCGACTCCGCGTCGATGCGCTCCACGACGGACACGTTCTGATGACGCAGTCCGGCCGTGAGACCGCTGAGAAACGTGACGAGCAGCGCAATCAGCACCACGACGACGGATATCAGCGCGAAGCGACCACGCGCGGCACGCAGGTCTCTCGATGCGACGAACACAGGTGGTCCTCTCCAGATCACGACCGGCGCCGCAGTCGATGCGGGCCGGGGCGGCGCTCACGGCCTCCGAACTCACCCTGCCCCGGACACGACACGGTTCCATCGCACGTGGGGTGGAATTCTCGGTGGTCGAAGGTCGGGTGCGCGTTCCGACTTTCGATGGATGCCGGGTGCGCTCGCGTCGATAAGCTGGGCGGAGTGCACCGCTCCCCTCTCACGCCCGTGTTCGCGGGACTCCAACTGGGACTGCATGCGCTGATCGCGGCGCTCACTGCAGTCGTGATCTTGCGCGCCGTCCTTCCGGACGCACCACAGGCACCGGCGATCGTGGTGCTGTCGGTGGCGTTTCTCGCGGTGTACGCGGCGGGAGCGACGCGTCGTCTGCGCGGGACGTGGTGGCTCGCAGCGCTGACGGCTCTGTGGGTGGCGCTGATGGTCCTCGCCCCCGACGCCGCCTATCTCGCGTTCGGGCTGTTCTTCCTGTACCTGCATCTGCTGCCGCGACGCTGGGGAGTCCTGGCGGTCGCAGCCGCGACCGTCGTTGCGGTCGTGGGTACCGGAATGCACCGTGGCTGGAGCGTCGCGGGTGTCGTCGGTCCGGTAATCGGTGCGTGCGTCGCGGTGGCGATCGGCCTCGGCTACCGGGCGTTGTACCGGGAGGCTGTCGAGCGCGATCGCCTCATCGACGAATTGACCCGAACCCGAGCCGAACTCGCCGAGCAGGAACGTGCCGCCGGCTCCCTGGCCGAACGTGAGCGGCTCGCACGCGAGATCCACGACACCGTCGCGCAGGATCTGTCGAGCATTCAAATGTTGCTCCACGCCGTCGAACGCGCCGCCCCCGACCACCCCGCCCGGGACCGCATCCGGTTGGCGCGGGAGACGGCCGCCGACAGCCTCGCCGAAACCCGTCAGCTCATCGGCGATCTCACACCCGCCGTCCTCGACGGGCAGTCACTCGTGGACGCGCTCGCGCGGATCTGCACGCAGGCGAGGAGCGACACGTTCGACACCATTGCCGTGGTCGAGGGGGAGCCGGTGCGATTGCCGATGCCCGTCGAGGCGGCGTTGGTGCGGATTGCGCAGGGCGCGGTGTCCAACGTGGTCCGGCACGCACACGCATCCCGGATGGCGGTCACTCTCACCTACTACGAGGACGCAGTCCGGTTGGACGTCGTCGACGACGGCGTCGGCTTCGATGTCGAACTCCTCGACCGTGAACCGTCGAAAGCGTTCGGGCTGAATTCGATTCGCCGACGCGTCGAGCTGCTCGACGGGTCGATGTCGGTGGAGTCGGAACCAGGACTGACCGCGGTCGCGGTGTCGTTCCCGCTCGGGGTCGGCGCATGATCCGACTGCTGCTCGCCGACGACCACGCGATCGTTCGCGCGGGCCTGCGCGCCCTCCTCGAGCACGAGCACGACATCGAGGTGGTCGGCGAGGCTGCCACCGCCGACGCCGCCGTGGCGTTGTGCGCGACGACTCCGGTCGACCTGGTGCTCATGGACCTCCGGTTCGGCGCCGGCACCTCGGGCGTGGACGCCACCCGGAACCTGCGGTCCCTGCCGAACCCACCGCACGTGCTGGTCGTCACCAACTACGACACGGACGCCGACATCCTCGATGCGGTCGCGGCCGGCGCCGCCGGGTATCTCCTGAAGGACACTCCCCCGCCCGAACTCCTCGCCGCCGTCCGCGCGGCGTCGGCCGGCGACAGCGTCCTCTCCCCGGCCGTGGCGTCGAAACTGATGACGCGCGTACGCCGACCTGCCACCAGCCTCAGCCCACGGGAGATCCAGGTGCTGACGTTGGTGGCTGCCGGGCGGTCCAATCGGGAGGTCGGTAAGGAACTCTTTCTCTCCGAGACCACCGTGAAGTCCCATCTCGTCCACATCTTCGGCAAACTCGGCGTCAAGTCCCGGACCTCCGCAATCGCGCGGGCCCGCGAGCTGGGCACCATCCCCAGGTGAGTGGCAATGTGTGCGGACGCACACTTTGCCACTCACATGCGTTTACGCTGGGGAAATGGACCCACCGGCCGTCCGCTACGTGCAGCGGGACGGACATGCGCTGGCATACCAGGTGGTGGGCGCGGGTGAACGCGACGTGGTGTGGCTGTTCGAGATCAACATGCACCTCGACCTCATGTGGACGGACCCACAGATCCACTACCTGATGGAACGGGGCAGCACCTTCGCCCGCACGGTGTACTTCCAGCAGCGGGGGCTGGGGCTGTCCGACCCGGTCGACCACCTGCCGACACTCGAGCAGCAGGCCGACGACATCGTCGCGATCATGGACGAGGTCGGGATGCGGCAGGCCGTGCTGGTCGGGGTGGCCAGCGGGAGCGGTGCCGTCGCACTCGTCGCCGCCCGCTCACCGGAACGGGTCACCGGCGTCGTACTGATCCAGCCGTTCGCGGAACGCCTCCTGGGCGGTGACCACGTCCCCTCCGGCTGGAGCGACGCCGAACGCGACAACTTCGTCGACGAGTGGCGAAAAGCCGCCCAGAACTGGGGGTCGGGCAGCACGGTACCCCTCTGGGATCCCCAGGAGGACTCGGCGTTCAACCGTCGGCTGATGGCGATGCTCGAGCGCAGTTCCGCGACACCTGCGGTCGCACAGGCCCACCTCGAGTGGATCTTTCGGCTCGACTACTCCGACACGTTGCCGTCCATTCAATGCCCGGCGCGGGCGCTGCTGGTCCCCGGCAGTCCGGTGCCGGTGGCCGCCTCGCAGTACGTCGCCGACCACATCCCGGGCGGCAGCTTCCACCTGTTGCCGCCGTCGCCGCCCGGCGCGTCGCTCGGGGAGGCGTGGAAGCCGATCATCGACCACGTCGAGCAGTTGGCCACCGGTGGGCACCCGGCATCCGACGCCGGCCGGTACCTGGCATCCGTACTGTTCACGGACGTCGTCGGGTCCACCGAGGTGCTTGCGCGGATCGGCGACGCCGCCTACCGCGACCTCCGGGCCGCGCACGAGTGGCAGGTCCGCGACGACGTCGAGAAGGCAGGCGGTCGGCTCCTCAACGTCGCCGGCGACGGCACCTTCAGCATCTTCGACGGCCCCGCGTCCGCGGTCCGTTGCGCGCGGGCAGTCGTCGACGGGTCCGCCGAACTCGGGCTCGAGGTGCGGGCCGGCGTCCACACGGGGCAGGTCGAGCGCAACGGTCCCGACGTCAGCGGGATGACCGTCCACATCGGCGCACGCATCGGAGCGACCGCCCGCGCCGGCGAAGTGCTGGTGTCACGTACCGTGCGCGATCTCGTGGTGGGTTCGGGACTGCGGTTCGCCGACGCCGGGGAACACGACCTCAAGGGCGTTCCCGACCGCTGGCCCCTCTACTCCCTCACCGACGCGGACCACGCGCCCCGGACCGTTCCGCGACTCGCGCCGAAGCTGGGCATGATCGACCAGGCCATCCTGCGCACCGCGAAGCGGGCACCGCAGGCACTGCGCGCGCTCGTCGGCGCCGCCAACGCGAGGCAGCGCCGACTGTCCCGCTGACCCCCAGGTGAGTGGCAAAGCGTGCGCCAGCACACTTTGCCACTCACGTCACCTCACACCGCCACGGTGGACCGGCGAGCAGTCGCCTGCTGGACATCGGGCGACGAGTATTTCCGGACGATCGCGACGAGGCAGAGCAGCCCGATCGCTCCTGCGCCGGCGAGGAAGGCGCCGACTCGCCAGGCGTTGGACGCGTCGCCGTTGATGAGCAGCACCATGACCATCGGCGAGAAGCCACCGATGATGGCGGAGATCTGGTAGCCGAGGGAGGCACCGGAGAATCGGATCTCGGGCGGGAACAGTTCCGCGAACAGCGTTCCCTGCGTTCCGGTCTGGAACGACATGACGATCACGGCGCCGAAAACGGCGAGCGCGAACGGCCACAGCGTGCCCTGGCTCGACTGTCCGATCATGAGCCACATGGGAATTCCCCAGAGCAGCATTCCGGCGGTGCCGATTCCGAAGATCAGCTTCCGGCCGTAGATGTCGGAGAGGTATCCGGCCAGCGGGACGAGCGGAATCATCAGAACGCAGGCGGCGAGGATGAAGCCGAGCACGGTCGAGCGTTCGATCCCGAGGTACGTGGTGGCGAACTGCACGGACCCCGTGATCATCGTGTAGAAGAAGATGACGCCGATGGCGTTCGCGCCGGCCGCGGTGAGCACGGTGCCGGGATTGTTGCGCAGCACCTGCAGGATCGGCGACTTCCGGGCGACCGGAGCCTCGGCCAGCTTCTTCGACAGTTCCCGGAATTCGGGGGTCTCCTCCAGGTAGCGGTGGATGAGGAAGGCGACGGGGAGCATCACGAGGCTGATCCAGAACGGGATGCGCCACGCCCAGGCGAGAAACGACTCGGAGTCGAATGCCGCTGTGATGACCAGGAACACGACGTTTCCGAGCACGACGCCGATGGGCACGCCGAGCTGCGCGAAGCTGCCGTAGAACCCGCGGCGTCCGGCGGGCGCGTTCTCGGTGGCGAGGAGGACGGCACCGCCCCATTGCGCTCCGACCGCGAGGCCCTGGCAGATCCGCAGGGTCACGAGAATCGTGGGTGCCAGCCAGACGAGCTGAGTGTTGGGGACGAGGCCGATCAGCGACGTCGCGACGGCCATCATCACGATGGCCGCGACGAGTACCGGTTTGCGCCCCACCTTGTCGCCGAAGTGGCCGGCGAGGACGCCGCCGATGGGCCGGGCGATGAAGCCGACCGCCACCGTCGCGAACGAGTTGAGGGCGGCGACGACCTGACTGTCGGTCGCGAAGAACGTGGTGTTGAAGACGAGTGCGGCTGCGGTCGCGTAGATGAAGAAGTCGTACCACTCGAGTGAGGTCGAGATGGCGGCCGCGAACGAGGCGCGTGCGGCCCGGGGCTTGCCCGCGCGCCGGGTGTCGGAATCGGTGGGCATGGTGGTCTCCTGCTCAGTCTTGGGCAATGGAACCGAATGTGTCTCGGAGAACTCGTTTGAGGATCTTGCCGCTCGGGTTCTTCGGGAGGGAGTCGGCGACGATCACGTACTTGGGCACCTTGTATCCGGCGAGTCGTCCGCGGCAGTGCTCCACGACGTCCTTCTCGTCGAGTTCGACGCCGGCGGCGGGGACCACGACTGCCGCGACCGCCTCGATCCACCGCGGGTGCGGCACCGCGAACACGGCGGCCTCACCCACACCGTCGAGTTCGTAGAGCGTTTCCTCGACCTCCCGGGTAGCGACGTTCTCCCCGCCGGTCTTGATCATGTCCTTCTTGCGGTCGACCACCCACAGGTATCCGTCCTCGTCGAGGTAGCCGAGGTCGCCGGAGTGGAACCACCCGCCCGCGAACGCTTCCGCGGTCTTCTCCGGCTGTCCGAGATAGCCGACGGTGGCGTGCGGGCTGCGGTGCACGATCTCGCCGACCTCGCCCGCCGGAAGCGGCAGGTCCCGGTCGTCCACGATGCGTGTCTCCACGTTGAGGGCGGGTTTGCCCGCCGAACCACCGTGCGTCTCTTGATCCTCCGGCCCGAGGGCCGTCGCGAGTGACGCCATTTCCGTCTGCCCGTAGAAGTTCCACAGCCTGATACCCGGCAACCGGCGGTTCATTTCGCGTAGGACCTCCACCGGCAGCGGCGACGCCCCGTAGTAGCCCTTGCGCAGCGAACTCAGGTCGGTGCCCTCGAATTCCTGCGACTGCAGCAGCGAGATCCACACCGTCGGCGGGCAGAACAGGTTGGTCACCTGCTCCGCCTCGATGGTGCGGAGCAGCACCTGCGGGTCGGGTCCGTCGACGATGATGCTCGTCGCGCCGAGATAGATGTCGGTGCTGAGGAAGTTGTCGAGCTGAGCGCAGTGGTACAGCGGCAGCGCGTGCACCTCCACGTCGTCGCTGCTCATGCCGCCGGTGACGATGCAGCTGATGTACTGCCACATCAGCGACCGGCTGGTGAGCATCGCACCCTTGGGGCGTGATTCGGTGCCCGACGTGTACATGATGCGGACCACGTCGTCGTCCGCCACGAACACCTCGGGCGGCGAACCGAATTCGCCGTCCGCCCAGTCCGCCATAGAACGCCAGCCGTCCGGTGTGGCCGCATCGCCGAGCGGGATCGTCGCCCGCACCCGGACGCTTCCCTTCGATTCCGCGAGTGCCTTCTCGGCAACGGGCACCAGGGCGTCCTCGACGACGAACGCGTCGGCTGCGCAGTCGTCGAGAATGTATCCGATCTCCCCGCCGGTCAGCATGAAGTTGACCGGCACGAGGACCACACCGAGCCGGGCGGTCGCGAAGTTCAGCACGGGGTACTGCCAGCAGTTGTGCGACAACAGTGCGAGCCGGTCGCCCCGCGTCAGCCCCTCGGAGTGCAGCGCAGCCGCGACCCTGTCGATCAGGGTGTCGAATTCGGCGAACGTGAGCCGGACGTCGCGGTGCACGACTGCGAGCTTGTCCGGGTAACGCGCCGCGGAACGCCGTGGAATGTCGCCGATGCTCTGCTGCCGGGCGCGCGTGCTGTCGTCGTTCACCCGCGGACTTCTTTCAGTACCGGGGTGGCGGCGAACTCGGCGCGGGCGAGGGAGCGGCGGTGCACCTGGTCGGGGCCGTCGGCGATCTGCAGGAACCGGGCCTGCGCGTACAGCACCGGCAGGATCGTGTCCTGCGACAGGCCGGCGCCGCCGAAGACTTGCATCGCGTCGTCGACGATCTGCTTGACCGTCAGCGGGACCATCACCTTGGCGGCGGCGATGTCGTGGCGGGCCGCCTTCGTGCCCTCGACGTCCATCCGCCAGGCGGCCCGCAGCACCAGCAGCCGGGCGGCGTCGAGGTGGATCCGCGCGTCCGCGACGGTCGCCTGCACGACGCCCTCGTCGGCGAGGGGCCTGCCGAACGCCACACGGGTGCGGGCGCGTTCGGTCATCAGCGCAATCGCCCGCTCGGCCATGCCGATCAACCGCATGCAGTGGTGGATGCGCCCCGGACCGAGGCGGGCCTGCGCGACCGCGAAGCCCTTGCCGCGCGGTCCGAGGAGGTTCGCCTTGGGGACGCGGACCTTGTCGAAGACGACCTCGCCGTGCCCGCCCTCGTGGCGGTCGGTGAAGCCGAGCACCGTGGTGGACCGGACGATGGTCAAACCGGGGGTGTCCATGGGAACGAGGACGATGCTGTGCCGGTTGCCGACCGGGGCGCCTGGGTCGGTGACGCCCATGACCATTGCCACCCGGCAGTCGTCGCGCAGGGCCGCGGTGGACCACCACTTGCGGCCGGTCAGCACCCAGTCGTCGCCGTCCTCGGCGATCTCGAACCGGACGTTGTTGGCGTCCGAGCTCGCGACGTCGGGTTCGGTCATCGAGAAGCACGACCGGAACTCGCCCGCGAGCAGGGGTTCGAGCCATTCCCGCTTCTGCTCGTCGGTGCCGTACAGGTGCAGCAATTCCATGTTGCCGGTGTCCGGGGGGTTGCAGTTGAACGTCTCGGGCGCGATCAGCGGGCTCCAGCCGGTGAGTTCCGCCAGGGGCGCGTATTCGAGGTTCGTCAGGCCCGCACCCTCGCGCGCGGGCAGGAAGAGATTCCACAGGCCCTCGCGCTTCGCGGCCGCCTTCAGGTCGGCCACGATCGGCGGCGCACCCCAGTGGTCCGGCTTGGAGGCCAGTTGCTCCTCGGCGATCGCCTCGGCAGGCAGCACCCGCTCCTGCATGAACTTCGTCAGCTTCGCTTGCAGTTCCAGCACTTTCGGGCTGTAGTCGAAATCCACTTCCGTGGCTCCAATCTGTTCGGTGGTGCCGCGGTCAGCGGCGGAGTTCGGACACGGGCGACGCGGCGGCGAGGTCGAGCGCGCGCTGCAACAGCGGGCCGATCATGTCGCCGACGTCGTCGAAACCCCCACCGACGGTGTCGCCCTGTGCGTGCCGGGCGTTGATGCCCTCGAGGATGACGGCGATCTTGAAGTCGGCGAACACCGTGTACCAGTCGATGTCGGGGATCTCGATGCCGCGCTGCGTGGCGTAGCGGTCGAGAAGTTCGGCACGGGTGGGGAATCCGTCGAGCCGGGCGAGCCCCTTGGTCACCGGGTTGTCGACTGCGCCGGGCTGGTCCCAGAAGCTCAGCATGATCCCGACGTCGGCGAGGGTGTCACCGAGCGTGGCCATTTCCCAGTCGAGAACGGCGACGATCTTCCCGGCGTCGACGCGGGAGGCGAGCACGTTGTCGAGTTTGACGTCGCCGTGGACGATGCCCGGGAAGTGCGAGGTGGGCAGAGCCCGGCGCAGCTTGTCGAGCAGCAGCGACACCTCCGGGCGGTCGGTGGTGCGCGAGGCCTCCCACTGCCGGGCCCAGCGGTCGAGTTGACGTTCGAGGTATCCGTCGGGGCGGCCGAACGAGCCGAGCCCGACCGCGTCGGGGTCGACGCCGTGCAGTGCGGCCAGGGTGTCGGCGAGGTCGAGTCCGAGCCGGCGACGGTCGTCCGGGGTGAGTGCCGACGCCTGCTCGACGGTTCCGACGGGCGTTCCGTCCACCAGTTCCATGAGGTAGAACGACGCGCCGAGCACGCCCTTGTCCTCGCACAGCAGCACCGCGTCGGGCACCGGGACGGCCGTTCCCGCCAGTCCCCTGATCACGGTGAACTCGCGCTTCATGTCGTGCGCGCTGGGCAGGACGTGCCCGTACGGGGGCCGCCGCAGAACCCACGTCCGGTCGGCGTCGGCGACGCGGTAGGTGGGGTTCGATCGGCCGCCGCTGATCAGCGAGACGGCGAGGTCGCCGCGCACCCCGCCGTCGAGTGCGTCGTCGAGGTAGTGGGCGAGAGCGGTGAGATCGACGCCGGCCGAATCCTCCCGGTCCTCGTGGGTGTCCGCTTCGGCGTGGGACGTCGTCATCCGCTGCGTCCTTTCGAGTACTTCGATTTCAGCCAAACGCTCGTTCGGCCAGTTCTCATCATCAACTGAGCGAGCGCCGGAAGTCAATATCCTCGTATGCAGCAGTTAGGTACGAACAATTGCCGAGAACGGCCCGCCAGCCGAACGCCTTGCCAATCGATCGTTCGCTTGGCATGATCCACGAGAAGTGATGCACGTCTCATCCGCCTCCGAAAGGTCAGGACACCTATGACGGACCAGTTGACCGGGTCTGCTGCCACCACCGAATGGGGGACCGAAGACCGCGTCCGAGCGCGCCGCGCCGCGATCGCGGGCGGGGTGGGCACCCTGATCGAGTACTACGACTTCAGCCTGTACGGCTACCTCGCGATCGTGATGGCCCCGCTCTTCTTCCCCAGCAGCGACCCGGCCACCGCGCTGCTGTCCGCTCTCGCCGTGTTCGGCACCGCCTACCTCATGCGTCCGCTCGGGGGCATCGTGTTCGGACACATCGGCGACCGGTTCGGGCGGAAGAAGGCCCTCCTCGCGACGCTCGTCTGCATGGGCCTGGGCAGCATGGCGATGGGATTCCTGCCCACTCACGCGCAAGCGGGGATCTGGGCCACCGTGCTGCTCGTCGTCGTGCGGATGGTCCAGGGATTCTCGGCAGGCGGCGAGGTCGGCGGCTCGGCCACGTTCATCTCCGAATCCGCGCCGCGACATCTCAAGGCCACCTACGGGGCGTTCACCCCACTCGGATCCACGATGGGATTCGCGATGGCCGCAGCGGTCGCGGGCACGGTGTCGGCGCTGACCACCGACGCGCAACTCGAGAGCTGGGGATGGCGGGTCCCGTTCCTGCTCGCGTTGCCGCTGACGCTGCTCTGCCTGTGGGCCCGCACCCGGGTCGAGGAGACGCACGGCGAGGACGCTGATTCCGGAGCGGTCCAGGCGCCCGTCGTCGCCGTCTTCCGGCGGCAGCCGCTCGCCCTCCTGCAGTCGGTCGGAATCAGTCTGGCGTGCAACGGAACCGCGTACATCGGACTCACCTACATGAGCATCCATCTCATGAAGAGCCTCGGCTACGAACGCACCCCGGTCTATTGGATCGCGACCGGCGTCATCGGTGTCGTCGCGCTGGCGATGCCGCTCGGGGGCATGCTCGCCGACCGCATCGGACGGTTGCGGTTCACCGTGATCAGCCTCGCCGGTTTCGCGATCATCACCTACCCCGCCATGGCCGTCATGCACCACAGCCTGTGGATCGCCGCGATCGCCTACCTGCTGATCATGGTCAACACCGTCGGAACCCAGGTCGGCTCGTACACGCTGATGCCGCTGCTGTTCGACAAGGACGTCCGCTTCACCGGTGTCGCCATGGGCTGGAACCTCGGCGTCGTCATCGCCGGTGGCACCGCCCCCTTCGTCGCCGTCTGGCTTGTGGAGAAGACCGGAAACGTCCTCTCCCCTGCCGTTTTCGTGATCGTGGCTGCAGTCGTCGGACTGATCTCGGTGGCCGGTGTGGCCCGCCGCTCCAAGGTCGCGCAGGAGCAACTCGGCTGACGGCCGGACAGTGTCACCCCTCGAGATCCAACACGAATTGGAGTATTCATGTATCCCGGCGCTCATGCTGCCACCACCCCCGACAAGCCGGCCGTGATCATGGCAGGCACCGGGCAGACGGTCACCTTCGCCGAACTCGAGTCCCGCTCGATCCGGATCGCCCGCCACCTGCACGCACTCGGTCTGCGCCGCGGAGATCACGTCGCGGTGCTGGCTACGAACACTCCCGCGATCTTCGACATCTATTGGGCGGCCATGCGTTCCGGTCTCTACCTCACGATGGCGAACTGGCACCTCACGCCGTCCGAGGTCGCCTACATCGTCGAGGATTGCGGTGCCAGAGCATTGATCGTCGACGCCGCACTCGACGCGGTTGCGCGTGAACTCCCCGCCCTCACCCCGGCCACCGAGCACCGGCTCGCGTTCGGGGGAACGATCCCCGGCTACGACTCCCTCGACACCGCCGCGGCCGCGGAGTCGGACGTCCCGCTCCCCGACCAGCCCCGCGGGGCGGACATGCTGTATTCCTCCGGCACGACCGGTCGCCCGAAGGGCATCAAACCGGAACTGCCCGCACGGCAGATCCAGGAACCCGGCGACACCATGACCGGCATGAACGCGACGGTATGGGGTGTCACGCCGGACACCGTCTACCTCTCACCCGCCCCGCTGTATCACGCCGCACCGCTCCGCACCTGCGCGTCGGTGCAGGCCCTCGGCGGCACCGTCGTCGTGATGGACCGCTTCGACGCCGAGCAGGCGCTCGCGTATGTCGAGCAGTACCGCGTCACCTACAGCCAGTGGGTACCGACGATGTTCGTCCGCATGCTGAAGCTGCCCGCCGAGACCCGGCAGAAGTACGACGTCTCCAGCCTGCGCGTCGCCGTGCACGCTGCAGCCCCGTGCCCGGTGGAGGTGAAGCGGCAGATGATCGAGTGGTGGGGTCCGATCCTGTCGGAGTACTACTCGTCCACCGAACTCAACGGCATGACCCTCGTGAATTCGGACGAATGGCTCCGCAAGCCCGGCACCGTCGGCCGCGCCGCGCTCGGCGTCGCACACATCTGCGGCGACGACGGTGCCGACCTCGCACCGGGCGAGATCGGCACCCTCTATTTCGAGCGGGACACCCTGCCGTTCGAATATCACAACGCCCCCGCGAAGACCCGCGGCGCCCAGCACCCGCAACACCCGACGTGGACCACCACCGGCGACGTCGGCTACCTCGACGAGGACGGATATCTCTTCCTCACCGACCGGAAGTCGTTCATGATCATCTCCGGCGGCGTCAACATCTATCCGCAGGAGATCGAGAACACCCTCACCGAACACCCCGCCGTCCTCGACGTGGCGGTGATCGGGATCCCCGACGAGGAGATGGGTGAATCGGTGCTGGCCGTGGTCCAGACCGTTCCGGGGGTGACCGGGGACGACGCGCTGGCCGGCGAACTCCTCGACCACGTGCGGTGCCGGCTCGCCCGGTTCAAGGTCCCGCGGAACGTCGTCTTCAGCGACGACCTCCCCCGCACCCCCACCGGGAAACTCGTCAAGGGCACGCTACGAGAGCGCTACTCAGCCGGGGTTCACGCCTGAACCGTCAGCCGTCGGCGGCCGGTTCGTCCCGGCGCCGGCGGTCGAGGAATACCGCGATCGTGAGGACGATCAGTCCGGCGACGCCGAGGAGGGCGCCGACGGCGGCCGGGGCGGTGTAGCCGTATCCGGCCGCGATCACGACACCACCGATCCACGCACCACCCGCGTTGGCGAGGTTGAACGCGCCGTGGATCAGCGTCGACGCGAGCGTCTTCGCGTCACCCGCCGCGTCCATCAGCCGCGACTGGACGGCAGGGAAGATCGCCGTCACCGCCATCCCGATGAAGAACAGCACGATCAGCGCCGTCACCGGGTTGTGGGCGGCGACGATGAACAGCGCGAGGACGCAGATCAGGGCGATCATGCACCCGAACAGCCCGGGCACCACCGCGTTGTCGGCGATGCGGCCACCCACGACGTTGCCGAGGATCATTCCCGAACCGAACAGCATCAACGCCACCGGAACCATCGCGTGCGGCAACCCGGACACGTCGGTGAGCGTCGAACTGATGTACGTGTACACCGCGAACGAGCCGCCGAACCCGACCGTCGCGAAGATCAGCGTCATCCACACCTGCACCCGGCTCAGCGCCCCGAGTTCGGCCACCGGGTTGCTCACGTGCACCCCGGCCAGCGGCGGGACGAGGCGGGCCAACGCCACCAGCGTCACGATTCCGATGATCACCACGAGCACGAACGCGGACCGCCAGCCCAGGATCTGACCGAAGAACGCCGTCGCAGGCACCCCGACCACGTTCGCGACCGACAGACCCATCATCACGGTTGCGACCGCCTTGGCACGCTTGCCCGGTTCCGCAAGGTGCGCGGCGACCAGCGCTGCGACCCCGAAGTAGGCACCGTGGGGCAGCCCGGCGAGGAACCGGGCCGCCAGCAGCGACTCGTACCCGGGGGCGAGCGCGGTCGCGAGATTGCCGACGACGAACGTGGCCATCAACGCGATGAGCAGGGTGCGCCGCTCGACGCGCGCGGCCAGCGCTGCGATCGTGGGCGCCCCGACGACGACGCCGAGCGCGTACGCGGAGACGAAGTGCCCGGCAACCGGCTCCGACACCCCGGTCCCCGCGGCCATCGCCGGCAACAGGCCCATGGACGCGAATTCCGTTGTGCCGATACCGAACCCGCCGAGGGCAAGCGCCAGCATCGCGCCCCGCCGACTCGGTGACGGAATCCGCGGACGCAGAGACGGACGAGCGGTGACCGCAGGTTCGGTGAGGTGAACTGCAGGCGGCGTCATGGCAGCAAGACTCCCGTCGGGCTGATCGTAGGATCGGCGAGCACGTCCAATGGACTCGCCTGAGGATGAACCGGGCCGAGATAGTGGCACACCGGCTCGTACCAGTATGGGCGAGGCCGCAAGCGAATTAACAATTCACGCGGGGGTGATTCCACTCACCGGCGCGGTGTGTGGGTGCGTCGCCGTGACCTGGGGCGACGCACCGGAGCAGAGCGACCTACGTCACGTGATGTGTTCGAGGATCACCGTGTGCACGTGGTGGGCCTTGTCCATGCCGCGGAAGTCGGCCTCGTACGTGGTGTCGGCGACGTCGAGGGCGATGCTGCTGGAGGAGAAGAACTGGCCGGCCCACGACTTGTTGCTGAGGAACGAGACCGAGCGGATGTTCTTGTACGGGATGGACGTGATCGCGGTGCGCTTGCCGACGAAGCTCTTGTCCTGGATCACGACGCGGAGGTTCGTGATCCCGAGGAAGCCGGTGCCCGCGCCGATGCAGTCGTACACGGCGATGATCGACTCGCCGGGGAGGATGCCCTGCTGGACCTGCTTCAACTGTTCCGACTTGTCGAAGATCGGGTCGGTCATGGTTCCTCCTTCGACGGCGGTCCAGGCCTGTCCATCTTCGCAGAAACTTCGTCGAACGTGACGTGGATGCCCTCGTGCGGTACCGCGCGTTGCGCCTTCGCCTGGTCGGTGAACGTCCGTCTGTCCCCCTCCACGAGGTCGGCCTTGTCCGTGAACGGCCCGAGCAACGCCCGCGGGTGCAGCCTGTCGACGCGGACGACGTTGATCTCCACGCACACCACGATCGCCGCGGCGGCCAGGAACAGGAACGCCAGCAACCCCAGCACGACGGCGAACACCCCGTTCGTCACGGACGCCGTGCTCACCACCTTGCTCACGTAGTACGCACCGAACGATTGGAGCACCTGCCACACCACGGCTGCTGCGACTGCGCCGGGCGCGACGTCGGCGACGGACAGCGGCCGGGCAGTGGCGAGCCGGAAGGCGAGGATGAAGATCGCGGAGTTGATCGTGATCGCGGCGAGCATGAGAAGCACGGTGAACGATCCGGACAGGTGCGTCGCGGCGCCGACCGCCGCCACCGCGGCCGTGCCGAGGACGGCGAGTCCGATCGTGCCGAGCAACAGCAGACCCCGCAACCGGCCTCGGATCGGGTCGGGCCGCATGTTGCGGGGCACCGACCACGCCGTGTTCATCGCGTTCTGGCTGGCCAGTGCGACCCCGAGTCCGCCGTAGAGGGCGCCGACGAGTCCGATCACCAGACCCGTCACGCCGCCGCCGATCCGGTGCGGGTCGGCCAGGTCGGCTCCGATGACCGGGAACTGGCTCAGCGCCGAGTCGATGATGTCCTGCTGCAGTTCGGGATGTCCCGACAGCACGAACCCGAGCACCGTCGACAGCAGAAGCAGGAGGGGAAACAGCGAGATGAACCCGTAGTAGGCGATCAACGCCGCGAGGTACACACCCTGGTCGTCGAGAAATTTGTACGTGACGGCGATCGGGAAACCCATCGCCGGGTATTTCTGCTGGAGAGCGTCGAGCCGTCTGGCGAACTTCATCTCACGCTCCGTTTCCGCGGCGACCGCTGCCCCGATTCTGCCCGGGACGCGGCGGCGGCGATCAGACGGTCGGTTTCACCATCGCGAGGGCGAGGTCGGCGTAGCGCTCGGCGAGTTCCTCGGGCTTCAGCGGACCGTCGGCGTGCCACCAGGTGCACACCGACTGGCCCATGTTGATGATGCCGCGGACGGCGTCCCGCGGGAATTCGGTCGCGAAGTCGCCCTCCTCGACACCACGCTCGACGACGTCGCGGAAGAGGTGTTCCTGTTCGTCGCGGAGGGCCACGACGAGCCGGCGGCCGGCGTCGTCGAGGCTGCGTATCTCGGTGGCGCCGACCATCGCGTCCAGCTGGCGGGTGGTGTGGAACATGACCCACGCCCGCATCAGCGCCTGCAACTGGTCGGCGGGGGCGCCACCCGAGCGCAGCAGCGCACCGCGCGTCATGGCGATGGCGTCGTGAAGTGCGCGCACCATGATGTCCTGCAGGATCTCCTGCTTCGACGCGAAGTGGTGGTAGATCGAGGCGACGGTGATGTCGGCGCCGCGGGCGATGTCCCGCATGGACGTGCCGTGATAGCCGCGTTCGTTCATGTTGGCCACCGCGGAGTCGAGGATCACCTGCCGCCCGGTACCCGTGCTCACGGCGGCCACCTTTGCAGCGCACATCCCTCGGTCTCCGTCCCCGCTCCGATCGTCACACGACCACTCCAGGGTAGTGGGTCCCGTCACAGAACCCGCTCTAGCGATCGTTCGGTAACAATGTCATGCTGGTGCGGTGGATCACATCGGACTCGCCGTCGCGGACGGTATCGCGACGATCACCCTGAACCGGCCCGACCAGCTCAACGCGTTCACCACCACCATGGAGAACGAACTGATCGCCGCCTACGACCAGCTCGACGCGGACGACTCCGTCCGGGCGATCGTGCTCACCGGAGCCGGACGAGCGTTCTGCGCGGGCGCAGACCTGTCGGCCGGTGCCGCCACGTTCGATCACTGGCAGGACGAGGACGAGGACGCCGACGCCCGCCGCGACGGTGGCGGCCGCGTGGTGCTCCGGATGTTCGAATCCCGCAAACCGATCATCGCCGCGATCAACGGACCGGCCGTGGGAGTGGGCATCACGATGACCCTCGCCGCAGACTTCCGCCTCGCCGCCGACGACGCCCGCATCGGATTCGTCTTCAACCGCCGCGGCATCGTCCCCGAGTCCTGCTCGACCTGGTTCCTGCCGCGCCTCGTCCCCCTGCAGACGGCCCTCGACTGGGTGTACTCCGGCCGGGTGTTCCCCGCCACGGAGGCCTTCGACGCCGGCCTCGTGTACAAGCTGTACCCGCGTGAATCCCTGCTCGACGAGGCGTACGCGCTGGCCCGGAGCCTGACCGAGCACTCCGCCCCGGTGTCGGTGGCGCTGTCGCGCCAGATGATGTGGCGGGCACTCGGCGCCGAGCACCCGATGATCGCGCACCGCGTCGAGACACGCGGGATCAACATCCGCGGCATCGGGCCGGACGCGCGCGAAGGCATCTCCGCGTTCCTCGAGAAACGGCCCGCCGTGTTCCCCGACAGCGTCCGCGACGACCTGCCGGACGTGTTCGGCGAAGACCTTCCGACCCCGGCGTTCCGCGGATGACCGCCGCACTGCCTGCCCGCCCCGGCGTCGTCGACCGCTGGCACCACGTCGTCGAACACCGCGACCTCGCCGCCCTCGACGCCCTGATCGCCGACGACGCCGTGTTCTCCTCCCCCGCGGTGTTCACTCCGCAGGAAGGGAAGGCGAAGGTCCTGGCGTATCTCGGCGCCGCCCTGACCGTGTTCGACGGCACCGGTTTCCACTACGTCGAGGAGTGGTACGGCGACCGTTCGGCGGTCCTGGAATTCGCCACCGAACTCGACGGCATCCACGTCAACGGCATCGACCTCTTCCACTGGAACGACCGCGACCAGATCACGTCGTTCAAGGTGATGGTCCGCCCCGTGAAAGGCCTGCAGGCGCTCATCCCCCTGATGGCCGCCCAGCTCTCCCAGTCGTAAACCACTGCATCGTCGTACACCACTGCATCAAGGAGAAATTCATGAGCCTGCCCCCCATCCTGCAAGACCGGCTTCGCCTGCCCGTGGTCGCGTCGCCGATGTTCATCGTCTCAGGTCCCGACCTGGTGATCGCCCAGTCGACGTCGGGCATCGTCGGATCGTTCCCCTCCCTGAACGCCCG